>JAKAQM010000162.1 GCA_021822565.1 Actinomycetes bacterium
TCGGGGTCGGCGATCTCGGGCAGCGCGACGGGGGATCCGGGGAGGCCCCTTCACAACGAGAGGGCGAGCATCCCCTCGGGGGCGATGTGCCCGCCGTAGCCACGGGTGAACGACGGCGTCCAAAGCTCTTCTCGCGCCACGGGGGACGGACGTCCATACCGTTCCTCTTGCTGGTGCGGAAGGTCGCGATGCTCTCGTGGAGGTCGTGGGCGGCGGCCTCGGTCGAATGGGCATGGAGGGGCCAGTCCGCTCGAGGAAGGTCGGTCAGGTGTTGGCGGAAGTCGAGCGTCCCCGGCGACCTCCCGACCTTCCACTCGCCGAGGGCCCAGTCGACAGCCTCCTTCCACAAGAAGGTGGCCAAGTGGTGGGCGTCGGGGTGGCCACGTTGCAGGCGTCGTGGGAGCGGCGGTTGTCGGCGCCCGAGAGGTGAGCGCGGCGGTGAGCGCGGCGGCGCGGGAGACGACGAGCGCGGCGGCATGCGCGAGGACGAGCTCTACGAGCGGTGCGGCCGTTCGTTCGCGAGCGCCGACCGACATCGCCAGCGATCCTCGAGGCGTTCGCCGACGGCCACCCCGCCCCCTCGGGCTCCTCACCTCGTGACGCGCTCGGCGCGATGGGTCCGGGGTGCTACGCGGGGGTGTTGCACGGGTCCGAAGGTTGCGATCTTTGATAGCTTGTCAGATGGAGGCGAGCGTGTGGGAGACCACGCGGTTGATCGCGCTTGAGCGCTCTGACAGGGCCCTGCCGTTCGACGCGTGGCACGCAGCCCTCAGCCTCCCATTTCTCCGCGATAAGAGGAGGTTCCAGTGATCGACGCAGCCCGGGTGTGGACGGGTGATCTCAACCGACAAGTGCTCGCAGACAGCTGGGGGTCGCCATCGGGTCCTGTCGGCACGTACGACACCACCCTGCGAGACGGTGAGCAGGTGGCGGGCGTGTCGCTCAGCCCGGAGGCCAAGGTGGAGATCGCGCACGCACTGGACCGCCTCGGCGTGGATCGGATCGAAGCCGGGTTCCCGAGGGTGTCGCCCCAGGACGCGGAGGCCATGAAGGCGATCCGCGATGCCGGGCTCTCGACGGAGATCTGGGGGTTCAGCCGCGCGGTGCGCGAGGACGTCGACGCACTGTTGGAGCTGGGCGTGGGCGCTGCCACCATCGAGGCGCCTGTGAGCGACTGGAAACTGAATGCCTACGGCTTGTCGCGCGACAAGATCTGCGAGCGCATCGCGGATGCGGTCGGTCATGCCGTGCACAATGACATGCGGGTCTGCTTCTTCGCCGTCGATGCCACCCGCGCAGATTTGGATTTCCTGGACGAGGTGTACCGCCGAGCGGTGGACGCCGGAGCCAGCGAGGTCGCGGTCGTGGACACCATCGGCGTCTTGGGCCCCGAGGCCGCCGCCTTCATCGTGGGACGCACGTGCGGGTCCCTCGGTCCTGAGATCCCGGTCCACTGGCATGGCCACAACGACTTCGGGCTCGCCACCGCGGCCGCGATCGCGGCGGTTCGTGCGGGAGCGTCGTGGGTCCAAGGGACGACGAACGGGATGGGTGAGCGTGCCGGGAACGCCGTGATCTGCGAGGTGGCCTTGGCGCTGGAGGCGCTGTACGGCATTACGACGAGGATCCGACATGAGCACGCGCGCGAGGTGTCCAAGCTCGTGCAGGAGCGTGCGGGGTACCCGCTGGACCTATGGAAGCCGGTCACCGGCCGGGACATCTTCACTCGGGAGAGCGGTGCCGTCGCGAGCCAGTTCGACGATCCGTCCGCGATCCAGCCGTACGACGCGGGGCTCGTCGGTGGTGAGCTCAAGGCGGTCCTCGGCAAGAAGAGTGGCCTCGACTCGATCCGGGTCAAATCCGCTGAGCTGGGGCTCGAGGTCGACCGGGAGCGCTGGCCGGCGCTCCTTGCCGAGATCAAGCGTCTCGGGTCGCAGCGTCGCGGGCTCGTGAGCGACGAGGAGTTCCGTTCGCTCGTGGAGAGCGACGTCGCCAGCCACTGACCCCGCCAGAGCAGGCACGGAAGTGTAAGGGCAGCCGGGCGGGTCGAGCGGCAGCCGGGCGGGTTGAGCGGCGCGGACCGCCACCCGACCGCCACCCGACCGCCACCCGACCGCCACCCGACCGCCGCCTCCGGCCAGACCGGTATCCTCCGGATGTGTCCGGGCATCTCGTGATCCGGGGGGCGCGGGAGCACAACCTCCAGGACGTCTCCCTCGACCTTCCCCGTGACAGGCTCATCGTCTTCACCGGCCTTTCCGGGTCGGGGAAGTCCTCGCTCGCGTTCGACACGATCTACGCCGAGGGGCAGCGCCGCTACGTGGAGTCGCTCTCGGCCTACGCCCGCCAGTTCCTCGGACAGATGGACAAGCCCGACGTGGACTTCATCGAGGGGCTGTCGCCGGCCATCTCGATCGACCAGAAGTCGGCGTCGCGCAATCCACGCTCGACGGTGGGGACGATCACGGAGGTCTACGACTACCTACGGCTCCTCTACGCCCGGATCGGCAAGCCGCACTGCCCGATCTGCGGGCGCCCCGTGTCTCGTCAGACGCCCCAGCAGATCGTCGACCGGGTGCTCGAGCTCGAAGAGGGGACTCGCTTCTGGGTCCTCGCACCCGTCGTGCGCGGGCGGAAGGGGGAGTACTCGGGACTTCTCGACGACCTGGCGAAGCAGGGTTTCTCCCGTGCCCGTGTCGATGGCGCGGTGGTCGAACTGGCTGACCGGCGCGAGACGTCACTCGCGCGCTACGAGCAGCACACGATCGAGGTGGTCGTCGATCGGCTCGTGCGCAGAGACGGGATTCGCCAGAGGCTGACCGAGTCCGTCGAGACGGCGCTCGGCTTGACCGGTGGGACCGCCGAGGTCCTCGTCGTCGGCGCCGACGGCACACCGGCGCCGGGCCAGGAAGCGATCACGTTCAGCCAGCACCTCGCTTGCGCCTACGACGGGATCAGCTTCGAGGAGCCTGCGCCGCGCAGCTTCTCGTTCAACTCCCCCTATGGGGCGTGCCCGTCCTGTCTAGGGCTCGGGACGCGATTCGAGGTCGACCCCGAGCTCGTCGTTCCCGACCCTTCGCGCTCACTCGAGGACGGGGCGCTCGCCCCTTGGGCGAACGCCCGCAGCGAGTATTTCACCGGGCTCGTCAATGGCATCGCGGAGCTGGGCGGCTTCTCCGTCTCCACTCCATGGGCGAAGCTCAGGGCCAAGGACAAGAAGCTCCTCCTCTACGGGTCAGGGAGCAAGGAGGTGAGCGTCAGGTACCGGAATCGGTTTGGGCGGGTTCGCTCCTACGAGACCCACTACGAGGGGATCGTCCCCTGGCTGCAGCGACGCCATGCCGAAGCCGACTCCGACTGGAGCAGGGAGCAGATCGAGCAGTACATGCGCGAGGTCGCGTGCCCGGCGTGCGGCGGCGCCCGCCTGAAGCCCGAGTCGCTCGCGGTCACGATCGGCACCGCGTCCGAGGGCCGCCGCGGCGAACCGGGACAAGGCGGTATGAACATCTACGAGCTGTGCGGCCTTTCCATCACCGGCGCCCTCGAGGCGATCGACCAGCTCGAGCTCTCGGAGCGTGACCACCTCATCGCTGACCGGGTCCTCAAGGAGATCCGTGAGCGGATGCGGTTTCTCCTGGACGTGGGGCTCGACTACCTGTCGCTCGCGCGTCCCGCAGCGACGCTGTCTGGCGGCGAGGCGCAGAGGATCCGGCTCGCGAGCCAGATCGGCAGCGGCCTCGTGGGAGTCCTCTACGTGCTCGACGAGCCGTCCATCGGGCTTCACCAGCGGGACAACCAGCGTCTCATCCAGACGCTCGTGCGATTACGTGACCTCGGCAACACGGTGATCGTCGTGGAGCACGACGAGGAGACCATCCGCACCGCGGATCATGTCGTCGACATCGGACCAGGGGCGGGCGAGCACGGCGGGCGGGTCGTGCACTCGGGACCGGTGACCGGGCGTGGAGGACTCCTCTCGAACGCCGAATCGTTGACGGGGCTGTACCTCTCCGGGAAGCGGAGCATCGCCGTTCCGGAGCGCCGACGCGTGGGCTCGGGCCATGCCGTGGTGGTGCGCGGCGCCCGTGAGCACAATCTCGCGAACATCGATGTCGCGTTCCCGCTCGGGTGCCTCGTCGCCATCACCGGGGTGTCGGGCTCGGGCAAGTCGACGCTCGTGAACGAGATCCTGCTCCGAGCCCTTGCGCACGATCTGCATCGAGCAAAGGCTGTCCCCGGACTGCACCGCGCGATCGAGGGCATCTCCCACGTGGACAAGGTGGTGGACGTGGACCAGGCGCCGATCGGCCGTACGCCGAGGTCGAACCCGGCCACGTACACCGGCGTCTTCGACCACATCCGGCGACTGTTCGCCCAGACCCCCGAGTCGAAGGTGCGGGGCTACCAGCCCGGGCGCTTCTCGTTCAACGTGCGAGGGGGCCGGTGCGAAGCGTGCGCGGGCGAAGGCACGATCAAGATCGAGATGCACTTCCTGCCCGATGTCTACGTTCCCTGCGAGATCTGCGGGGGGGCGCGCTACAACCGCGACACCCTCGAGGTCACGTTCCGCGGCAAGAACATCGCCGAGGTGCTCGACATGTCCTGCGAGGAAGCGCTCGCCTTCTTCTCGCACCAGCCCCCGATCGTCCGCCATCTCCAGACCCTCGTGGACGTCGGTCTCGGCTACATCCGGCTCGGGCAGCCCGCGCCCACGCTTTCTGGTGGTGAGGCGCAGCGAGTGAAGCTCGCCACCGAGCTCAGCCGGCGGCCCACTGGGCACACGATGTACGTCCTGGACGAGCCCACGACCGGGCTCCACTTCGAGGACGTACGGCGGCTGCTCGACGTGCTCGGGCGTCTGGTGGACCAGGGCAACACGGTCATCGTGATCGAGCACAATCTCGACGTGGTCAAGTGCGCAGACTGGATCATCGACCTCGGGCCCGAAGGCGGTGACCGAGGCGGCCAGGTCGTCGCGGAGGGTACGCCGGAACAGGTGGCCAAGACCCCGAGCAGCTACACCGGAGAGGTCCTCCGGCCCGTGCTCGGGGCCGGGGCCTGCGGGGCCGGAGCCTGAACAGCCCTTGCCCGGCCTCTGACCTAAATTCGCGAAGTCATTTCAGTATATCTCATGCTTGTAGTTACATTCCTGGTATTGTCATTGTCTCCCATCCGGACCTGGCTGCTCCTCCG
>JAKAQM010000163.1 GCA_021822565.1 Actinomycetes bacterium
CGTCAGCTGTCTTGGTCGACGGCCAACGTAGGGGAGTTGGGTTCGGGGGTGGGGCCATTTCAAGGCATCACAGTGGGGCCAGATCAGGGCATCAGACCCACGCCTCGGCTCGAACCCGCGTAGCCCCCCACCGTTGCATCGCTCTGGGCGCGTCACCAAGATCCCGAGGACGCTCGCTGCGACGCGTGACGTGCCCGCGTCCGGGCGCGGGTCGACGCGGGCCGACGGTCACGCACGAGGGCGTCGTCGCCACCATCGAGGCCCGCGTCCCGGTGCTCGCTCGAGCCACCTGCCGAGCGCTCGGAGGTCATCTCCGTGCTGTCTTCGAGGACTCGCTCACCGCGGCGTTTCATCTGCTGGGCTCTCGCGCCGGCGTCGCCCCCGCCCTCGCCACCCGTGCTCACCCTTGGGCGGCGCCGTCGCCGACCCTGGTCGACCGAGCGCCACGAGGGAGCGTCGGGAGCGTGCGCGAGAACCCTCTTCGTGTCGCCGGACGTCGGCGCCACGAAGAAAGGACCACCCATGACGAGGAGCAAGCTCAAGATCGCAGGCCACGACGAGGTCGGCTTCCAAGCTGAGGGCGCAGCGCTCTCGGGCGTGCTGCGCCCTCTCAGCGTCGACCCGCTCCGAACGCACCTGGTCGAGTCCGGGACAGAGGAATGCATCCGTCCTCCGAGAAGAAGCCCCCGTCCCGCCTCCATCCCTCGAGGCCCACGACGACTCCGTCTCCCGGATCCACGGGGACGTCCACGAGCCACTCCGTGTCTCGTGCGAGCCTGGAGGCGACACCCAGGTTGTGTGCCCCATGGCAGCGCCTCTCGAAGCGCGCCCTCGTCTCTTCGACGTGGACCCGAGGCCCGCACCACCCTGCCACCTGACTGCCGCCGGGTGCTCGACGGCGCGGGGACGCCGGGAGTGAGCGTGCGCACCGTGCGCTCTGCGACCTCGGGCGAGGACCTCGGGATCGGTGCTCGGCCGGACACGACCGGATCGCTCGACCCACGGCACCCGAGGGGCACAGCGCCCCTCGCCGGGCGGCGGGCATCCAATGTCGACCGGCCACCGGCCGCCGGTGCGGGGTCACGGTCATCTCCTGGGGCTCGCGCCCCTGCGAGGCGGTGCCGTCGTGGTCGAGCACGCGACGCTCGCCGGGCGCCACGCCCGAGTGAAGGGGGAGAACGAAGAAAGAGGCGAGGACGATGAGCACACACACCGACCCGAGGAAGCCACGGCGATCCCGCCCGAGGTTCCCCCTCCTTCATGGCGGGCACCCGCCCGAGCACACGGACGACGAGGAGCCGACCCCGGGACCTGGCCCAGAGAACGGGGCGGAGTCGACGAAGGCACCCGACGCACCCGGTGCTCTCGGTGGGGTCCGAGGGGACGACGAGCTCGCACACCTGCGCGAGGCACGCTGTGCGCGCGCGTCGAGAGAGGCGCTCGAGCGCTTCACCGCCCAGCTCACGCGTGAAGGGCCGCTGGAGGAGTACACCGGGGCGCTCGGCACCGTGCGCGAGTACGTGGTCGGCGTCTTGTTCGCGGCCGAGAAGGTGGATCTCGCCGTCGCCGAGGTGGTCCCCGTCCTCCGACGACGCCTCGGCGAGCTCGCGGACGCGGTCGCAGTCGCCCAGGGCGCCCTCGAGGCCCTCGCCCGGCGCTGGGGGCTCGAAGAGGGCGACCCGCCCCCTCCCGGCCCCCACCGAGACGCCCGAGCGCCACCCGGGGTCCGACACGCAGCGCCCCGGAAAGGACGAGGGGGAGTGAGCGGTCGAGGGCCGGGGTGATCTTGCCCGAGGTGTGGAGCCCCGGCCCCTCGTCACGCGGTGCAACCCGGTGCTCTTCGGTACGGAGCGGTCCCGACCGAGCCTTGACTGGGCGTTTGCGCACCAGTCGGGGCGACCCCGAGATCGACATCGTGCCGTGCGCCTCTCCGTCGTGCGCACCGCGGCTTCGTGGCGAGGACCACGTGGCCGCTGTGGAGGTGCACACCGGTCAGGGGAGCACCCCTGTCAAGATGCGATGCCCCCTGTCCTTGGGACCGAGCACGACCCGGTGGTCGGCACGCCCGTGACCTCTCCCGGCACCGAGCCCGTCACCCGAGCCGGTCACCCGAGCCGCTCACCCGGACCACCACGTCACCTTCGTGCATCCCTCACACGGGCGTCGGGTGCAGGCTCGTGGGATCGCCGTCTCGTCTCCTCTGCCCGTGATCGGGGCCTTCGTCGTCGCTCGTCCGAGCGCCGTGGTCGCCCGAGAGCAGAGGCGCTGTGCAAGCCGGCGGGCCCAGCCTGCGAGCAGCGAGGTGGTGCGTGCGACGCGGCATCTGCGCAGCGTCCTGAGCGCGCGGGGGCGACCTGCACGTGGCGGCTCGGGGCCGCCACGTGAGAGGAGTCACGCGATGACGACGCTCGTAGGCGAGACGAGAAAGCGGGTTCGAAGCAGGTGGGAGGAAGAGCGGCTCATCGGCTTCGACCTCGAGACGACGGGGGTGGACCGGTTCTCCGACCGCCCGGTCGCCGCCGCGTTCGTCGACGCCTGCGGGCGCACGGTGCTGCGGCGCCAGTACCGGGTGATCGACCCGGGCGTCGAGGTGCTCGAGGGCGCCGTCCTCGTCCACGGGATCTCGACGCGCGCGGCGAGGATGGGGGTCGGGCTTCTGACAGCGGCGAGGCGCTTCGTCTCCATCTTCGAGGCCGCGGCCTTCCGTGGGCACGTGATCGTGGGCATGAACCTCGCCTACGACCTCACGATGGTCGACGCGCTGGTGGGCGAGCTCCTCGGCGAGACGATCTCGACCCTCCCGCTGCGTGTCGCAGACGTCCTCGTGATCGACCGCCACCTCGACCCCTACCGCAGAGGGTCACGGCGGCTCGCAGAGCTCTGCGCGCACTACGCGGTAGAGCACCACCGTGCCCACGACGCGCTCGGCGACGTGGAGGCGACCCTCGGGGTCTTCGCCGCCCAGCTCGAGAGTTCCTTCGAGCTCTCCTCCATGGACCCGACCGAGCTCACCGCCCACCAGGCCACCTGGCACAGGACCTGGGCACAGGGCTACTCGGCGTGGCGCGTCGCGCACGGACAAGCCCCTCTCTCCCCAGACGAGCACCTCTGGCCGATCGCAGCGAGAGGTGCTGCGGCGGAGCGCGAGGGTCCCATCCGCTGAGCTGCGCCCAGGGCTGCTTGCGCCGACCCGCACCGACGCTCGGGCGGTGCAGGGCACCGAGCAGCACCACCCCCGACGTAGGGCCGACGGAGACGAGGCGCCGGGAACGCCGGCTTCGAGCGGGCGCGACCAGACCCTGGGTGGGGAAGGGACCCCATGGCAGCAGGGGAGGGGCCCGACGCTGCCGGCCGTGCCGGTCACCTCGACGCCTCGGCCGTGCGCCCGACGGATCCGGGCCCGTCCGCCACGGCCCGCTCTGTCGAGCCTCGACGTGCTTCTCGACGCGGGGGTCCACGTCGAGAGCCCGATGTGCCGTGACATCTGCGTCGTCTCGGTCTCGGGCTCCTCGGTCGCACCCGTCGACGACGGCCAAGGAGAGGCCGCGTGCGATCCGCTCGATGCGGCCGTGGCGGCGCAGCAACGTCGGGACGCTCGCCACGACGACCGGTGCGTGTCGTCGCGGCCCGCCTGGACGACGCCGACGCGGGTGCCGGGGCGCACCATCTCCAGCTTGCCGCCCGCCTGGTCGATCAGCTCCTCGCGGTGGGCCGTGACCGAGGCCCGGCTGGCGGGAGATGAGCTCGCAAGACGACGGTCTTGCTCGATCCGGTGGGCAGGACGACGAGCTGGCGAGAGGCCTGGGAGGACTCGATCGCAGAGATCGCCTCGAGCTGGTAGGGGCGCAGAGCGAGGCTCACGACGCCTCCTCGCCCGCTGTGGCGCTCGGTTGCTCGTGGCGTGCGTGGCGGCGCTCCGGCGCCTGGCGCTCGGCCATCGGTCGTCTCCGTTCGGTCTCGATCGGCACTGTGCGTCCTTCGGGAAAGGTGTCGTCTCGTCGGGCTCGGGATGGGGCGGTGGCGCCCCTGTGGCGCTGCCCGTCGCACGACGGAGCAGACGCCCGTGCATCTCAAAGGCTGGCGGGGGAGGGGGGCGTGCGCCGGTTTGGGGGGAGGCAGTCGTGGAGGAAGGGAGGCTCTGTGGCACACACGACCGGGACGAGCAAGAGCGGGGCGCAGCGCCTCGTGCGCGCAGCGCGACGGGCACGATGACGGCGCCGGAGCTCGACGAGCCGGCGGGCGAGGAGGGCGAGGAGGGCGTGGATCCGTCGAGGCGCAACGATCTGCGCGACGCCGCGCTGCGTCAGTGCGCCGAGGCGCTCGCATTCAAGACCGGCGACCTCGGGTGGCTCCACATCGGTGACGAACTGGTCAAGGCGTTCAGGCGTCCTCCGCCGTACAAGACGGCGGAGGACATCGATGCGTTCTTCGACGAGATGCTGAGGAGGCGCCTGGAGCAAGAGGCGCTCGAGGCGATGGAGGCGGCAGACGAGCAGGAGGACTGGCCGCCGTCGTAGGGGGGAGAGCGGCCCGAGGGGCCGGGGGGGAGACCCGCCGTGGGCGGCTCGCCGACGACCTGGCAGCGTCGCATCCGGGTCACCGCGCCTCTCGTCAATGGCCGGGACGCCCGGATCTCTGGTGGCTGCTCGGCCCATCCGCGGTCCTTCGCCGCCACTTCGTTCGGCCCGTGATCGCGTCGGCTCGAGCTCACCTGCGCGGCTTCGGCGTCCTGGCTACCCCGTGCTTCGCTCGTGGCCCATCGTTGCGTTCATCACCTCGTGGTCATCCGTCCCCGTGGTGGTTGGAGCCACTGCCACTGTCTCGTTCCCCCCTTGATCCCCCCTCGATTCACAGTGAGTGGTGACCGACCCAGCGAGCGGCTTGATGCCGCTCGCTGGGTCCTCCCATCAGTGCTCGGCTCCTCGGGCTCAGCCTCTCTCCGCGTCTTCCCCCTGCCGCTCGGCTCCTCGGGCTCAGCCTCTCTCCGCGTCTTCCCCCTGCCGCTCGGCTCCTCGGGCTCAGCCTCTCGCTGCGTCTTCCCCCTGCCGCTCGGCTCCTCGGGCTCAGCCTCTCGCTGCGTCTTCCCCCTGCCGCTCTGGTCGTTGATCTGTGGCGGGCGCTTGGTGCGCCCGCCACAACAGCCCACACGCATCTGGAGCGTTTTCTCATGCG
>JAKAQM010000164.1 GCA_021822565.1 Actinomycetes bacterium
CGGGACCAGGTCTTGATGACTCGTTTCTCCCCCGTCGCATTCAGCGCATCGACCTTCTTCAGCAGATGATCGTCCACGAACGGACCCTTCTTCACGCTGCGCGGCACCGCGACCTCCTGCTACCGCCGGGCGCCGCGGGTGCGGCGACGGCGAACGATCATCTTGTCGGACTCCTTGTGGCGGGTCCGCGTCCGGCCTTCGGACTTGCCCCACGGCGACACCGGATGCCGGCCACCCGACGACTTTCCCTCGCCGCCACCCAGCGGGTGGTCGACCGGGTTCATGGCGACGCCACGCGTCTGGGGACGGATGCCCTTCCATCGGTTCCGGCCCGCTTTGCCAACCTTCATGAGCTCCGCTTCGGCGTTCCCGACCACGCCGAGGGTGGCCCGACAATCGACCGAGACGCGGCGCATCTCCGTCGACGGCAGCCGGAGCGTCGCGAAGGCGCCCTCCTTCGCGACGAGCTGCGCGCTCATGCCGGCGCCGCGAGCGAGCCTTCCGCCGCCCCCGGGGCGCAGCTCGATGCAGTGCACGACCGAGCCCACCGGGATGTACCGCAGGGGCAGCGCATTGCCGGGGCGGATCTCCGCGCCCTGGCCGTTCTGGAGGACGTCGCCGACCCGGATGTTGGCCGGGGCGAGGATGTACCGCTTCTCGCCGTCCGCGAAGTGGAGCAGCGCGATACGCGCGTTGCGATTCGGGTCGTACTCGATCGCAGCGACCTTCGCGGGAACACCATCTTTGTCACGTCGGAAGTCGACGATCCGGTACTGGCGCTTGTGCCCGCCGCCGCGATGCCGGGCCGTCTTGCGGCCGTAGCTGTTGCGTCCGCCAGATCCCGGGTTCGCGGCGAGCAACGACCGCTCGGGACGATCCCGGGTGATCTCGGCGAAGTCGGAGACGGTCTGGAACCGCCGTCCGGCACTGGTGGGCTTGCGTGAGCGAAGCGGCATGCGTCCTCAGCTCTCGAAGAGGTCGATCTTGTCGCCCGGGTGCAGCGTCACGAAGGCACGCTTGGTGTCCGGACGCTGACCGGTCTTGTTGGTTCTCCTGTTTCGGGTCACCTTTCCCTTGCGGTTCAAGGTGTTGACCCTGTCGACACGCACGCTGAACGCCTTCTCCACCGCGAGGCGGACATCGACCTTGGTGGCGTGCCGGTCGACGACGAACACGTAGACATTGCGGTTCATGAGCGCGTAGGACTTCTCGGAGATGACCGGGCGCCGAAGCACCGACAGGGGCTCCTTCATCGCTCGGCCTCCTCTTCTGCATCCCCGACGCCCGGTTCCCCTGCATCCTCCATGGCTTCTCGCTCGGCCTCGGACGAGGCAACCTCCGGCGCCTCGGACGAGGGGATGTCCGAGGTCACGGTGGAGGGGGCATCCGGACTCACGGTGGAGGGGGCCGACGGGGTCACGGTGCCCGACGGTGGCACCTCGCCCGTGGGCAGCGTCGCGTCCGTGAAGACCACCCAGTCGTGGCGCAGCACGTCGTACGCGCTGAGCTCTGACGCCAGGACCGTCTGGACCTCGGGGAGATTGGCGAAGGACCGCTCGACCGTCACATCCTCCCTGTCGACCACGACGAGGACGCGTCCTCGCAGCCCGAGAGCGTCGAGCGCCTTGATGGCGTCCTTGGTCCTTGGAACCTCGAACCTCCAGGCGTCCACCAGCGCCACCTTGGACTCCGAGGCACGGTCCGACAGTGCCGAGCGCAGCGCTAGGCGCACCATCTTCTTCGGCGTGCGCTGCGCGTAGCTGCGCGGCTTCGGGCCGAAGGCGACCCCACCACCCTTCCAGATCGGCGAGCGGGTCGACCCCTGGCGAGCCCGGCCGGTGCCCTTCTGCCGCCAGGGCTTGGATCCCCCGCCGCGGACCTCCGCGCGCGTCTTGGTCGACTGCGTGCCGGCGCGCGCCGCAGCAAGCTGCGCCGTCACGACCTGGTGGAGGACCGCCATGTTCGGCCGGATGCCGAAGACCTCCGGGGCGAGCTGCACCTCGCCGAGCGAGACCCCATGCATGTCTCGCCGCTCGACGGACCGCGGGACGGGGGCCGGACGGTCCTTGTGGACCGGCGCCCGGTGGCTCGGCCGGGGGGCGACGGCGCTCACTTCGTGCTCCCGTTGCGCTGGGGCGGCGTCTTCACGGAGTCTCGCAGCACCACCACGGCGCCGCGGGGTCCGGGGACCGCGCCCTTCACCAGCACGAGCTCACGCTCGGGATCGCTCGAGACGACTTCGAGGTTCAGCGCGGTCACCTGGCGACCGCCCATCCGTCCGGCCATGCGCGTGCCCTTGAACACCTTCGCCGGCGTTGCACAGGCTCCGATCGACCCCGGCGCTCGATGATGCTTGTGGTTCCCGTGTGCCGCGCCCTGGCCCTTGAAGTTGTGCCGCTTCATGCCGCCGGCGAAACCCTTGCCCTTGCTGACGGCGATGGCGTCGACGCGCTCGCCGGCACTCCACAGGGCAGCGGTCAGCTCCTGGCCGACCTCGAACGAGGCCGCGTCTTCGACCCGGAGCTCCACGAGATCACGGCCCGGGTCCACACCTGCGCGCTCGTAGTGACCTCGCTCGGGCCGCGTCAGGGTGGAGGTGCGCCGGAAGCCCCAGGTGACCTGGAGCGCGGCGTACCCCTCCCGCTCTGGCGTCTTCACCTGGACGACCCGCACCGGAGCGACGCGCAGCACCGTCACCGGTATGGCGCGGTGCTGCTCATCCCATACCTGGGTCATGCCGACTTTCTCGCCGACGATCGCCTTCGTTGCCACGTCTCTCCTCGCGCTTGGCGCTCGCTTGCCTGCGCATGCCAACGCTCCGCCCGGATAACCCGAGCGGAGCGCTCGTCCTGTGTCGGCCGGAGGTTCCCGCCGCCCCGGAAAGGAGGTGGGCGCTCCGGCACGTCTACTGGTTCAGCCACGGTCCCCCGCGGCCGATGCTGTCGGCCACCCTGGGGCGGCCGGAATCCTATCCTACCGAACCACGTCGCGAGTCGCCAAGGCGGCTCCTGACCCGACGTGGCGGCCCTCAGGCGTTCTGGATCTTGATCTCGATGTCCACGCCCGCGGGAAGGTCGAGCCGCTGGAGCGAGTCGACCGTCTTGGGCGTGTGCTCGACGATGTCGACCAGACGCTTGTGCACCCGCATCTCGAAGTGCTCGCGGCTGTCCTTGTACTTGTGCGGGGACCGGATCACCGTGTAGCGGTGCTTGTCCGTCGGCAACGGAACGGGGCCTTGGACCTTCGCCTGGGTTCGGAGGACCGTCTGGACGATCTTCTCCGTCGACTGGTCGAGGATCTCGTGGTCATAGGCCTTGAGCCTGATCCGGATCTTCTGTCGGCTTGCCTCGGCCATCGTTGCGCGCCTCGTGTTCCCGGAGCTCGTCTCGCCGCGCTACTTCAGGATCTTCGTGACTCGGCCCGACGCCACGGTGCGACCACCCTCGCGGATGGCGAACCTGAGCCCCTCGTCCATCGCGATCGGCTTGCCGAGCTCGACGGTGATCTCGGTGTTGTCACCGGGCATCACCATCTCGGTTCCCTCGGCCAGCGTGATGGAGCCGGTCACGTCGGTCGTCCGGAAGTAGAACTGCGGACGGTAGTTCGTGAAGAACGGCTTGTGCCGGCCACCCTCTTCCTTGGTCAGGACGTAGATCGCTGCCTGGAAATCGGTGTGCGGGGTGATGGAGCCCGGCTTGCACAGCACCTGGCCGCGCTCGACGTCCTCCTTCTTCGTCCCGCGGAGCAGTGCGCCGATGTTGTCGCCAGCACGACCCTCGTCGAGGAGCTTGCGGAACATCTCGACACCGGTGACGGTGGTCTTCTGGGTGTCGCGGAGCCCGACGATCTCGACCTCGTCACCGACGTGCACGACACCCTGCTCGACCTTGCCCGTCACGACCGTGCCGCGACCCGTGATGGACATCACGTCCTCGACCGGCATGAGGAAGGGCTTCTCGACGTCGCGGACGGGCTCGGGGATGTACTCGTCCACCGCGTCCATGAGCTCGAGGATCTTCGGCGTCCACTCGGGATCGCCCTCCAATGCCTTGAGGGCGCTCACACGGACGACGGGGACCTCGTCGCCAGGAAATGTGTACTCGCTCAGCAGCTCGCGCACCTCGAGCTCGACGAGGTCGAGCAGCTCGGGGTCGTCGACCATGTCTGCCTTGTTCAGCGCAACCACGATGTAGGGCACGCCCACCTGGCGCGCGAGCAGCACGTGCTCCCGCGTCTGGGGCATCGGGCCGTCTGCTGCCGACACCACCAGGATCGCCCCGTCGACCTGGGCGGCACCGGTGATCATGTTCTTGATGTAGTCGGCGTGCCCGGGCATGTCGACGTGCGCGTAGTGACGCTTCGCCGTCTCGTACTCGACGTGGGCGATCGAGATCGTGATGCCGCGCTGCTTCTCCTCGGGCGCCTTGTCGATCTGGTCGAACGGGGTGAAGGCGACGTTGGGGTTCTGCTCCGACAGCACCTTCGTGATGGCCGCCGTCAGCGTGGTCTTGCCATGGTCGATGTGCCCCATCGTCCCCACGTTGACGTGAGGCTTCGAGCGCTCGAACTTCTTCTTGGCCATCTCCTCGAACTACTCCCTGATCTCGGGCGGCGCCCCGTCGGACCCGCCGCCGGCGGTCACCCGCCTTGTCATGTCTATCTTCTGCGTACCGCTCTCCGCCGAGGTTGCCGACGGACCACCTACTCCCCGCGTGCCCGGGCGATGATCTCCTTGGCAATCGAGTCGGGCACTTCGTTGTAGGCGTGGAACTGCATCGTGTACGTGGCTCGGCCCTGGGTACGCGAACGCAGATCGGTAGCGTAGCCGAACATGTCGGCCAGCGGTACCTGCGCCTTCACGACGTGGCTGCTGCCTCGCTGCTCCATCCCCTCGACCCGGCCACGCCGGGAGGACAGGTCGCCGATCACGTCCCCCATGTACTCCTCGGGAGTGACCACCTCGACGGCCATCACCGGCTCGAGGAGGACCGGGGCAGCGATCCGGAGCGCCTTCTTCACGGCCATCGACCCGGCGATCTTGAAGGCCATCTCCGAGGAGTCGACCTCGTGGTACGACCCGAAGACGAGGGTCACCCGCACGTCCACGGTCGGGTAGCCGGCAAGGACCCCGGAGGTGAGCGCCTC
>JAKAQM010000165.1 GCA_021822565.1 Actinomycetes bacterium
CGGGGAAAGCCAACGCGAGAGGGCCGCTGCCAGCGAAGACAAGACGGTTGCCCGGCGCGACGCGGGATGCCTTCACCAGCGCCTGCGCGCCGCCGGCGGTGAGGACCCCGGGGAGCGTCCAGCCGACCCCTTCGCTTTCGGTCAGGCACGCCGCCGTGGTGCCACGGAGCGACAGCGCGCTCGTCCGCAAGCGGAGCTCCGCACCGGCGCGACGCGCGTCCACCAGCACTACACCGCCGGGATCACCGCTTGGACCGGATCGGGCCCTCGCCTGCCGATCCCAGCAGCTCCAGGCGCTGCAGCTCGATCGGGACGTTCCCGTTGCGCCAAAGCGAATCGTGGAATTGCCGGAGGTCGAAATGACCACCCTGGACGCGCACCGAGTCGGCTAAGAACCGCTGGATCTGAAGCTTTCCGACCTGGTAGCTGAGGCCCTGGCCCGGGTACGCGGCGAAGAGGGCTGCCTCCTCTGCCGCAGTGGCCGGGTCCATCGGCACGGCGGATGCGAGGTAGTCACGAGCGGCCGCGAGGGTCATGTCCCCGGTCGCGAGCCGCACGTCCACTTCGACGCGCAGGGCGCGCAGGCGCATGAAGGAGAGGATCGTCGCCCTGGTGGGCGAGCTGTCTGGGAAATAGCCTGCCTGTAACATCATCTCCTCGTGGTAGAAGGCGATGCCTTCGTTCGCGCATGAGTCGTAGTAGTGGCGCCGCAGGGGATCCGGATGGCGCCACGAGAGCGCGAGCTGCTGGTAGTGGACGCCCTCGTGGACGATCATCGAGCGCGGGTCGCGAGCGTTGGCCTCGAAGAAGTACGGGAGGTTGTCGGTAACCGGCGGCAGGTACCGGACCCCGTCCTCCTCGAGGCGCGACTCGGAGGTGAGGTCGTCGGTGACACCCAGCCACGAGATCGCTTCGAGGTAGGCAGGCATCGGCACCATTAGGTAGTGGCCGAGCGTCTCAGGCTGGCTGAGGATCCCGCGCTCTTCGTAAAAGGCGCGGGTGGCTGCCTCCTCCTCAGCAGCTCGTCGGACGAGGCTCTCGAGGTCGTCGGGCTTCCGCTGGCTCGTCGGCGGACGCGCCGCCTCCGCCGCGGACAGCGCGACCGCCCTAGCATGTTCTACACGTCCCAGCTCGAGCAGCTCCGCCGGCGAGTACGGCACCAGCGCGACGTCGCGAAGAAAGCGGCCAAGGGCTTCTTCGCCGATCGGATGCCACTCGCGCAGCCCGCCGGCGCCGGCTGCGAGCCAGTCGCGGAAGGAGCCGAGCGCCCTGCCGGCGCTGGTCGACGCGGTCGCCAAGCGACCGCGCAGCTCCGACAAGAACGCGGGGGCGAGCGCTTCTTCAAGGGTCGCGACCTGCTCTTCGACGCTCCTGAGCTCGTCGACGGTGACCGCGACAAACGGCTCGACAGCCTCGCCTGCAAGGTGGTGACGCGCGATCGACAGGGCCGGTCCGATCGCGTCGAACGCACGCAGCAAGCGGTTCGCTCGCTCGGCGTCGAACGGACGATGCTCGACGAGCAAGTCGAAGACGACACCGAGCGTCTGGTCCACGTAGAAGCTCGGCTGGCGGCGCCAGGGCTCGAGGACCTCAAGCTCGAAGCGCGCCCGAGCGATGGCGCTCCCAAGCAGCGCGTGGTCGACCACCAGCGCGGCCGGCGCGCCGGCAACCTCGATCGAGCGATGGGCGAGCTCGAACTCGTCGAGCCGCTTTCGGTAGCGCGCGAGCGCGGCCGCACTCCAGTCCGGGAGCCAGTCGGCGGGCCGTTCAATCCGCTGGATGTCGTCCCGAGTCCTCGGCTGCTCGGCAGCCCGCCAGGTCCAGAACGCGCTGCCGAGCGCCTGGATGCGTTCCTCGAGGTCGCCGTGCGCACCACTCACTGCTCGCCCCCTTCACGCGTGTCGTCTCCTTGGGCGCTGTTCGTCGGGTAGTTGTTCGCCTGCTCAGCCGCGGCCGGTCCGGACAGCAGCGACGTACGCCGGCGGAACGCCTCCAGCGCCATCAAGGCCGAGTCCCGCCACAGCACGTGGTCGCGCCAGCGGTCACGCGGGAAGCGGGACTGGACGGCACTGGAGACCTGCGCCACCATCGCTTCGGTCCACGGATCGTGCTGGCCACGCTCCGCGCCCATGCGGGCGTACGCCGGGCCCATGCGCGTCGCGTGCGCGTCGACACCACCCTCGGTGTTCAGCTCCACCGTCTCGAACGGCCCCAGGAAGGCCCACCGGCGTCCGAGCCCTTCGCGCATCACCGTGTCGACGTCTCGGGGATCGACGACGCCGTCGCGCACCAGGCAGTATGCCTCCCGCAGCACCGCGCCCTGGAGCCGATTGAACACGAACCCCTCGACCTCCTTGTGAACCCGCACAGGGCACATGCCCACCGAGGCGAGCAGCGTGTGGGCTCGTTCGAGCGTCCTGGTGTCGGTGAAGGGCGAGGGGACGAGCTCGACGACAGGGAGGAGATAGGGGGGGTTGCCCGGGTGCGCGACGAGTATGCGGCTTGGATCGCGAACGGCCTGGGCAATGGACGAGGGCGGGATCGCCGAAGAAGACGACGCGAGCACCGCGTCCGGCGCGGCGAGCGCCTCGAGCTCCCGAAACAACGACCGCTTCACGTCGAGATCCTCAGGAGCGCACTCTTGGACGTACGACACGCCGCGCGCCGCGACGGAAAGCTCTCCGACCAGCTCGACACGCGCGGCGACATCCTCGGGCCCCTCGTCGAGCAGGTGATGCGCCGCGAGCGCGCGCAGCCGCCGCATGACGTCGTCTTCTGCGAGCTCCCTGCGCGCGTCGTCGGGCTCATAGAGCATGACCGGGCGCTTCGCCCGAGCAAAGACGATGGACCACGCGATACCGATGCTCCCTCCCCCGACCACAGCGATCGACTGGTTCACGTGTCGTCCTCGACTTCGTTCATAGTTCGATTATCGTACTCATGATCGCATGTCGAACTTCCAACCCTCCTCCAGCTCCGGCGACAAGATCCGCCCGTCTCGCGCGCAGACCGCACAGCCACCGGCAGGGACCGTCGATCGCAAGGCAAGCGGACGGGCCTGCGCACCGGCATGTACACCCGCCTCCGGTAGGGGAAGCGCATGGTGCCCGTCAGCGAAGGGGGCTCACGCCCTTCTGGCGCTCCACTCGCATGCCATCGGTCACAAGGGTCATGCACGATCGCGTGTTGGGCACTCCGTCCACCACCACAAGGCACTCGAAGCACACACCCATTCCGCAGTAGATGCCCCGGCTGGCCCCGCTCGCCGTGTGTCGCGTGGTCAGCCCTTCTTCGACGATGAGAACCGCAGCGACCGTCTCGCCCTCATAGGCCACCACCGGGCGACCGTCGAGCGTGACGCTCACCTCGCGCCCACGAGCGAGCGGAGAGGCGGCGGTGAGCGGGAAGCGACCACGCGAAACCAGGCGCACGGCCTCATGGTAGCGGCCGATCCGGCCTTGACCCAGAGCCGGAACCGCGCTCTTCTTGCGCTCAGGGGTGTCGCGCGGTGAGCGCGCGCTCGGGCCTCCTGGGGGGCAGGGTCGCGCTCGTCACCGGCGGCGCGGCGGGGCTCGGGGCAGTGATCGCCACGACGTTCGCGGCCGCAGGAGCACGCGGGGCGGTCGTGGACCTCGTGGATCCACCCCATGGCGTGCTCCCCGCCGGGTGGGCGTCGGTCGCCGCCGATGTCCGGGACGCAGCGTCGGTCCAGCGCGCGTTCGCCGAGGTGACCTCGCACGTCGGCCTGCCCGACATCGTCGTCGCGAACGCAGGGATCGTCCCACCCTGGACCCAGACCTCACAGATCGACCCCGCAGAGTGGGACGAGGTGTTCGCGGTGAACACCCGGGGCGTGATGCTCACGGTGCGCGAGGCCGTGAGGGTGATGCGCCGAGGGAACGGCGGATCGATCGTGGTCATGTCGTCGGTCAACGGCTGGAAAGGCGACCCGCACCTTGTGTCCTACGTCGCGAGCAAGCACGCCGTCGTGGGGATCGTGCGCTCGGTCGCGCTTGACGTCGGACGGGACCGGATCCGGGTGAACGCGGTCGGCCCCGGCCCAGTCCCGACCGACGCGCTCCGATCCCGTATGGCTTCTCGCGCGGCCCAGGGGGGCCCACCGGTCGAGGACGCCTTGCGCCTCGCCGGCGCCGCGACGGCGCTCTGCAGAATGGTCACGGCCGAGGAGGTGGCGAACGCCGTGCTGTTCTTGGCGAGCGACCTCGCGTCGGGGATCACCGGGCAGCTCATCGCCGTCGACGCAGGGGTGCTCTGAGCGTGGAGTCCAGCAGGAGAGATCGCAATATGCGTGCTCTTACACGTAGATATCGAGAAAGGACGGAGGGATGATCGACCTAAGCGGCAAGACCGTCCTGCTCACGGGGGCCTCTCGAGGCATCGGGGCTGCCACGGCGACGGTCCTCGGCGCGGCCGGCGCCTGCCTCGTGGCCCATTGCGGGGAGAACAGAGCCGGCGCCCAAGAGGCGACCCGAGACGTTCCGCCCGAGCGCAAGATGCTCGTGGAAGTCGACTTCGCCGTGCCTGGATCCGGGCGCGAGCTGTGGGAGAGGGCGGTGGCATGGCGCGGCCGGGTGGACGTGCTCGTCCTGAACGCGGCGGTGATGCCCGAGACCCCGATCGACGCGGACGACGCGCACTGGGACGCCACCTGGGAACATGTGCTCCAGGTGAACCTCCGGGAGCCGGCCAACCTCATACGCGAGGCAGTGCGGCACTTCCGCGAGATCGGCGGTGGGATCATCGTGACGATGTCGAGCTGGGTTGCCGAGCAGGGCTCGGCGATCCCTCAGCTCACCGCCTACGCGGCGAGCAAAGCGGCTATTCGGGCCATGACCCAGACCGTCGCGAGGAACCATGCCAAAGACGGCGTGCTCGCCTACGTGATCGCGCCCGGGATCGTGAGGACCCGCATGTCGGAGATCGCCGCCACCACGCGCGGCGGCGAGGACGCGGTCATGGCGATCCTCCCGCTCGGCGAGATGGTGCCACCCGTCGAGGTCGCGAACCTGGTGGCGTTCACCGCGAGCGGGCTCTGCCGCCATCTCTCCGGCGCGACGCTCGACATCAACGGGGCCGCGTACGTGCGCTGACCCTGCCCAACC
>JAKAQM010000166.1 GCA_021822565.1 Actinomycetes bacterium
GAAGTACCTCGGAGGCCACAGCGACGTGGTCGGCGGCTTCGTCGCGACCAACGACCCCGAGATCGCGGCCGGGATCGCCCGGCTCCAGAATTCGGTCGGGGCCGTACCGAGCCCGTTCGACTGCTTCCTCGTCTTGCGGGGGGTGAAGACCCTCGCCGTGCGCATGGAGCGGCACTGCGCGAACGCCGGCCGTATCGCGGCCATGCTCGCGGCCCACGACGCGGTCGACACCGTCTACTACCCCGGCCTCCCCATGCACCCGGGGCACGCCATCGCCGCGCGTCAGATGCGCGGCTTTGGCGGGATGGTGTCGTTCACCCTGAACGGCGGGGAGCCGGCCGCGCTCGAGGTGGCGGCATCGACCCAGCTGTTCACGCTCGCCGAGTCCCTCGGCGCGGTGGAGTCGCTGATCGAGCATCCGAGCCGCATGACGCACGCGTCGGCGGCAGGGTCGCCTTTCGCGGTCGACCCGAGGCTCCTTCGCCTGTCGGTCGGCATCGAGGACGGCGACGACCTGCTCGAGGATCTCGATCGGGCGCTCTCGACCGTCGGCTGACCGCGGCCACCCCCTGCAGTCAACCACCCCCTGCAGTCAACCACCCCCGGCAGTCAACCACCCCCTGCGTGTCAGCCCTTCTCGAGGCCGGCGGCCACCTCCAGCTGGCGGTTCAGCCAGTCCGCTGCCGTCTGGCGGGAGACGATCCCCCGGAGCGCCGCGGCGCGGGCGGCACGATCCGGAGGCTCCATGGAGAGCGCGGCGTCGAGGGCGGCGGCCGTCTCGGAGACGTCGAAGGGATTGACGCCGAGGGCGGCGGGGTGGAGCTCCTCCCAGGCACCCGCCTCTCTCGACAGGACGAGCACCCCTGCGGCGCGGTTGAGCAGCGGCCCCTCCTTGGCCACCAGGTTCATGCCGTCGCGCACGGGGTTCACGAGCAGGACGTCGTACGCGGTGAGCGCCGCGATGGAGCGCGCGCGGTCGTCGGCGACGGCGAGGACGACGGGGACCCAGTCCCCGCTGCTCCACCGTTCATTGAGGCGCTGGGCGGCGTGCTCCACCTCGGAGCGGTACGAGAGGTAATCCGCGAGGGTCTCGCGGGATGGGTAGGCGAGGGCGAGCATGGTCACCCGGCTACGCCAGTGCGGGCGAGTCTCGAGCAGCTCGTCGAACGCCCACAACCCCCGCACGATGTTCTTGGACAGCTCCACCCGGTCCACGCGCACGACGAGGCGTCGTCCGCCGGCGAGCTCCTCGATCCGCCCCCGCGCCTCGGCGACGGCCACGGAGGCCGCCTCTTCGTGAAGCGCCTCGGGATGCGGGCCGAGTGGCGCGACGTAGGTGGCGGGCGCGTCCGCGCCGGCCCGCCCACCGAGCGCGGCGTCTGCGAACGCTCCTCGGAAGCTCGACTCCCACCTCGCCGTGTGGAAGCCGCACGCACCGAAGCCGGCCATTCCCCCGAGGAGCGCACCCGCGGCGTCCGAGGGGAGCACCCGGAGGATGCCGGGGTCGGCGAACGGCGTGTGGGAGAAGTGGGTCGTGGCGAGATCGGGCCGCAGCTGGGCGAGGGCACCGCCGACGAGCGAGAGGTGGTAGTCCTGCACGAGGACACGTGCGCCCTCCGGGGCATGCTCGGCGACCGCCTGTGCGAAGGCGAGGTTCACGTCCCTGTACGCGTCCCATGCCTCCAGCCAGCGCCTGTCGAAGCGCGGCCGGCGGGGGAGGTCCCACAGGTGGTGGTGGCAGAACCACAACGTCGCGTTCGACACGACGTTGTACGCCATCTCGTATGCCGCGACCTCGGGCTCGACCGTGACGATACGGAGCCCTTCGTCCTCCATGAGACCGAGGGACGCCGCGCGTCGGTCCGCCTCATGCATCGCGGCGGCCACCCACGTCGCGCCACTCCCACGCAAGAGCGGGTGGAGCGTCGCCGCGAGCCCTCCGCCGGTGCCCGCCCGGACCGGCCGCCCTTCTTCATCGATCCGGAACGAGAGCGGGCCGCGATTCGAGACGACGACGACGTCCTCCATGAGTGTCGACGCTACCGGCGCCACCGGCGCGATCAGCGTTACCGGCGCGATCAGCGTTACCGGCGGGGCCTCGGGCCTCGGGCGCCCCGCACTGTTTCACCGAGCGTTGCACGGTCGAGCGCTGCACGGTCGAGCGCTGCACGGAGCACCTCGACGGCTTGGGGGCGCAGCTCGACGAGCGATCGATTTCGGTGGGTGCGACTGCCGAGGTCGACCTGAGCGACGGCCCCTGCACCGAACCGCATCACGACGTCGACGAGCAGGCCGATCTCGACCCCGTAGCCGGGCGCGAGCCCGACCTTCTCGAGCACCCAGCGAGGAGCGGCGGTCTCGCCGGCGAGCGGCTGCAGGACGCTGCGCAGTCCGGGGTGCTCGGGGAACAGCACCTCCAAGAGGGGCTTGGCCAGGAGCTCGGTCACCCTGCCGCCTCCCGTCGGGAATCCGCCGATCGGGCGCTCGTAGTAGCCCTTCACCAGCGCGACGTCGCCCTGGCCGACGAGGATCGGGCCGAGCAGGCGGGTGACGAACGCAGCAGTCGTGTTCTCCACGTCGGCGTCGAGGAAGACGAGCACCTCGCCGGCCGCAGCATCCAGGGCCGCCCGCATCGCGCCGCCCTTGCCCAATCGGCGCGAGAGACGGACCACGCGGCCGCCCGCTCCGGCTGCCGCGGCCGCCGTCCCGTCGGTCGAGCCGTCGTCCACCACGATCACCTCGTCGACGAGTCCCGAGCCGCCGAGCTCCTCGAGGTGGGGGGTGCGGACGGCGTCGACGACCTGGGCGACCGTGAGGCCCTCGTTGTGGGCGGGGATGCACACGGACACGGTTCGCCCGCCCTTGGCCGCCACGACGACGTCGAGGGGGAAGGCGTCACGGGGGAACGTGCGCACGCCGTCCACGCCGTCCACGCCGTCCACGCCGTCCACGCCGTCCACGCCGTCCACGCCGTCCACGCCGTCCACGCCGTCCACGCCGTCCACGCCGTCCACGCCGCGATCATCGTCCATCGCCGGGCCGCCCGCGCCAGTCGGGCTCATTCGAGGTGCTCGGCGAGGATCGCCCGGTGAAGGCCGGCGAAGGCGGGTGAAGGCCGGTCGGCAGGCCGACTTGCACGCACCCCCGGTCGCAGGCGATCATGGCAGCGATCATCAAGAGCGGCTGAGGGACGGGCCCTGCGATGCCGCGGCAACCAGCGCACAGCACCGAACCGTGCGTGCACCAGGTGCCAATGCCCGACCGATGAGGAGGCGCCATGAGCTATGCGAATGCACTGTCATGCCGTGAATGCGGCCGTAGGTTCCCGCTCGAGGCGCTGCACGTCTGCGACTTCTGCTTCGGGCCGCTCGAGGTGGTCTACGACTACGAGGCGATCGCCGCCGCGCTGTCGAGGGAGGCGATCACCTCGGGGCCCTCGACCATCTGGCGCTACCGGGCGCTCCTTCCCGCCGACGACGTCGCGCCCGTGGAGCTGGGGGCCGGCCTCACCCCGCTCGTGCGCGCGGACCGTCTGGCTGCCGAGCTCGGGCTCGGGGAGCTCTGGCTGAAGGACGACACGAGGAACCCCACCGGCTCCTTCAAGGACCGAGTGGTCTCCGTCGCGCTCACCAAGGCGCGCGAGCTCGGCTTCAAGGTGGCGGCGTGCGCGTCGACCGGCAACCTCGCCGCCTCCCTCGCCGCGCACGCGGCGCGTGCGGGCATGGCCTCGGTCGTGCTGGTGCCCGAGGACCTCGAGCAGGCGAAGGTCGCCATGGCCGCCATCTACGGCGGCACCGTGGTCGCCGTCGACGGCAACTACGACGACGTGAACCGTCTGTGCGCCGAGCTGGCGGGCGAGCACGAGTCCTGGGCCTTCGTCAACGTGAACCTGCGCGCCTACTACGCCGAGGGCTCCAAGACCCTCGCGTTCGAGATCGCCGAGCAGCTCGGATGGCGCGCGCCCGACCACGTGGTCGTCCCGGTCGCCTCGGGGAGCCAGCTCACGAAGGTGGCGAAGGGGTTCGCCGAGCTGAGCGCGGTCGGGCTCCTCGCCGAGGGCGAAGGGACGGCGGTGCGGGTCTCGGGCGCCCAGGCCGCCGGATGCTCGCCGGTCGCAACGGCCTTCGCCAAGGGCTCCGACGACGTCCTGCCGGTGCGGCCGTCCACGATCGCCCGGTCGCTCGCCATCGGCAACCCGGCGGACGGCTACTACGCGCTCCAGGCGGTGCGCCGCTCCGGCGGCGCGGTCGGGTCGGTGAGCGATGACGAGATCCTCGAGGCCATCGGCCTCCTCGCCCGGACCGAAGGGGTCTTCGCCGAGACGGCGGGCGGCGTCACGATCGCGACGCTGGCCAAGCTGGCAGCGGCTGGCGTGGTGCGCCCCGACGAGCGTGTGGTGGCGATCGTGTCAGGGCACGGGTTGAAGACGGTGGAGGCGCTCGGTGACACCGCGGCGCCGTCGGTGACCGTGGCGCCGTCGCTCGAAGCGTTCGAAGAGATGGTCGGCGACGACGGCCAAGTTGCGGAGGTGCTCGCGTGGCAGTGATCGTGCGTGTCCCCACTCAGCTCCGATCCCTCACTGGGGGCAAGGGCGAGGTGGCCGTCGAGGCGGCCACCGCCGGTGAGGCGCTCGAGGCGCTCGAAGCCCTCCATCCGGGCTTCGGAGAGCGGCTCTTCGACGAGCAGGGCGCGTTGCGGCGCTTCGTCAACGTCTTCGTCGCCGACGAGGACGTGCGATTCGCCAAGGGGCTCGACACCCCCGTCGCCGAGGGGCAGACCGTGTCGATCGTGCCGGCGGTCGCAGGGGGCAGCTGACGATCGAGCGATCTCCGAGGGCCCTGGGCGGTCCCGGGAATCCCGGGAATCCCGGGGGTCCCGGACGGGGCAGCGTGACGCGCCCGCTCCGCCTGGGCGTGCGGCTGCGCGGCGCCGGTTGTCGCACCCGGGCGCGATGCCCCCACGCGGTCTGCGGCGCGATTCCC
>JAKAQM010000167.1 GCA_021822565.1 Actinomycetes bacterium
GAGCGACTCGCGCCGCCGGCGATGCCGCGGCCGCGTCCGCCTCCGCGTCCGCCAGGGCCGAGGCGTGGTCGCTCGCCGGGGTCACGGCGGGCGTGGAGCGCCGCGCCGTGATCGACGGGATCGACCTCGCGGGCGCGCGGGGGGAAGCGGTCGTCGTGACGGGGCCCAACGGGTCGGGGAAGACCACGCTGCTGCGGACCATCGCAGGGCTCGCTCCTCCCCTCGCCGGCAAGGTGGACCGGCGGCCCGGCCGGATCGCCTACCTGCCGCAGGAGCCCGGGCTGCTCCTGCACCGCCAGAGCGTGCGGACCGAGGTCGACCAGACGCTGCGGTGGTCCAAGGGGGACGGCACTGCAGACGAGGTCCTCGACCTCTTGGGTCTTCGGGGCCTGGCCGAGCGCGACCCTCGAGATCTGTCGGGCGGGCAGCGTCAGCGCGCCGCGCTGGCGGTCGTGCTGGCTGGTCGCCCTGCCTTGGCGCTGCTCGACGAGCCGACCCGCGGCATGGACGCCGCCGCACGCCTGTCGCTGGCGGGCGCCCTCGGACGCCTCGCCGGCGAAGGGGCGGCCGTGGTGGTCGCCACGCACGACCTCGAGCTCGCCCGGGAGCTGTCCGCACGGGTGCTGCGCATCGAGGACGGCGTGGTCGTCGCCGACGACCCGACACGACGGTGAGAGCGTCGGGCGTCGCGCTGGTGGCCTCCTCCGGCGTCGGTGCGGCCGTCTTCCTGTGGCCCTTCTTCGGCGGTGGCCAGCCAGGGGCGGCACCCGCAGCGGCGTTCGGGATCGGGACGGCTGCAGCGCTCGCGGCGGTGGAGGCGGTGGCTGGTCGCCTCGACAGCAGGCGGCTCGCCCTGCTCGCCGCGCTGGCTGCCCTCGATGCCGCCGCCCGCGCCGTCGTGGTGACCGGGATCGGCGGGTTCAGCCCGATCTTCCTGCTCATCCTGTGCGGTGGCTACGTGTACGGCGCCGAGTACGGGTTCCTGCTGGGTGCCACCACGATCCTCGTGTCGGCGCTGGTGACCGGTGGGCTGGGCCCGTGGCTCCCGTACCAGCTGTTCGCCGCGGGGTGGGTCGGCGCCGTCGCGGGGTTGGCCGGTCGGGGTCGCAGGGGGCGGCCCACCCGCCGAGACGTCGTGGTGCTCGCCGCAGCAGGGGTGGTGCTCGGGTATGGCTACGGGGTGGTCATGGACGTCTGGAACTGGACCTACTTCCAGCAGTCGCCCGGGCTCGGCTTCCATCCCGGGATGGCGGTCGCCACCGCGCTGGGCCACTTCGCGCGGTACTACGTGGTCACCTCACTGGTCTACGACTCGTTTCGAGCCGTGGGCAACGCGGTCATGGTGGCGCTGCTCGGGGCCCCGGTGCTCGCCGCCCTGGCTCGCCTGCGGGCCCGCCTCGAGGCCGACACGGGCCCGGCCGCGGTGGCGGCGTCGAGCGCGTCGGCCATGGGCGGTGGCACCCCTCCCTAGCGTGTCGCCCGGGTGCGACGTACGATCGGTGAGCAGGGAATTGGATCTGGAGGCATGAAGAGTCGTGCGGACGGTGAGGAGGACGAGCCGCAGCGCCCCACCGTGACCGCGGTCGGGTCTCCGAAGGCTGGCCGACCGGCCGGCCTCGGCGGCCGGGGGGAAGACGGCGAGGGCGAGGCACCGCCGAGGGTGAACGGCATGGCGCCCGAGGGTGGGACGCCGGGCGGGGCCGCCGACGGCGCGGTGACCGATCGGGGGGGCCGAGCGGGAATGCGGGGTGCTCTGGCGTGGGATCGCGTCCCCTTGGGCACGATCCTCGCCGCCGTCGGCGTCGTGGCGGGGGTCTACCTCCTCGGCGAGGTCCTCTACCGGCTACGCGACATCGTCCTCGTCATGATCGTGAGCGGGTTCATCGCGCTCCTCCTCGATCCCCTGGTCGTCACCCTGCAGCGCCACGGCCTGCGCAGGCGTGGCCTGGCCGTGGCGGTCGTCACGGTGGCGGCGCTCATCGTCTTCAGCGCCCTCGGGTTCGCGTTCGGCTATCCGCTCGTGAACGGCCTCACCCACTTCGCCCACGCGCTGCCGAAGTACGTGAAGGACGCCGAGGAGGGCCACGGCTGGATCGGCCACCTGGTGCTGCGGTTCCACATCGAGTCCTGGGTGGAGAAGAACTCGCCGAAGCTCGTCAGCTTCGCGGAGAGCTTCTCCAAGCCGGTGATCTCTGCGGGAAAGGGGGCGATCTCCGCCGTCGGCTCGCTCGTCGTGATGTTCGTGATGGTGCTCCTCCTCCTCCTCGAGGGTCCGAAGATGCGCACGGCCCTCCTCGGCACGCAGGCGCCCTCCTCCGCGGCTCGGTGGCGTCGGCTGGGGGCCGACATCATGAGATCGGTGTCGGGGTTCATGCTCGGCAACCTGGTGACCTCGTGCATCGGGGGCGTCGTCGTCCTGGCGACGTTCGTCGTCCTCTCGGTGCCCTATGCCCTCTTGTGGGCCCTGTGGTTCGCGCTGGTCGACTTCCTCCCCGAGGTCGGGGGCGCGCTCGCGATCATCCCTGCAGTCCTCTTCGCGTTCACCCACTCGCTCGCCGCGGGGATCGTGTCGGCAATCGTCTTCCTCGTCTACTGGCAGCTCGAGAACCGCATCATGAACCCGGTGATCATGAGCCGGACGGTCAGGGTGAATCCGTTGCTGGTCTTCGTCGCGGTGATCGTGGGCGCTGGGATCGGGATCTGGGTGGGGGGCATCTTCGGCGGCTTCGCGACCGGGCTGATCGCGATCCCCGCCGCCGCTGCCGGGCAGGCCGTCGTCCTCGACGTGCGCAAGGAGCTCCGGGCTGCCAAGGAGCCGGCGGGGCGCGGAGACGACACCGGATGACGGCGCGTGGCTCGGCAGGCGCGCGTGGCCACCTGGCCACCCGCTGCTCGTCTGCGGCACGCCGGACCGGTAACGTCGTGGTTCGCGATCGCCGTTCAGGTGAAGGAGCAGGAGGAGAGCGCGCGGGATGACCAAGCAGGCGACGCCGCCGCCGACGGGTGACAAACCGACCCCGACCGCTCCTCCGCCCCCGCCGCCCTGGCGGCACTGGCTGTGGCTGATCGCGCTGGTCGTGTTCATCGCGCTGTTCTTCGTGCTCCCCACCACCCGCAAGACACCCTCGGTGACACTGACGTACAGCCAATTCGTCAAGGACGTCTCCGCGAAGCAGGTGCGCACGGTCACGATCACGTCGAACGGGACGGCCTCGGGGGTGTTGAAGAGCGGCAAGGACTACACGACCGTGATCCCGATGACGCTCGCAGGACCGCCCTTCCTCGACAAGCTGGAGAGCGAGGGAGTCCAGGTCAAGGCGACAGCGTCGACCACGTCGTTCGGGGACGAGGTCCTCAGCTGGGCCATCCTGCTGCTCCCCTTCCTCATCATCGGCTACCTGTGGGTGCGGCTCTCGAGGCGCGGTGTGGGTGGCCTCCAAGGGGCGATGGGGGTCAGCAAGTCCCGAGCCAAGATGTTCGACTCGGACCGCCCTTCCACCACGTTCGCGGACGTCGCCGGGTACACAGGCGCCAAGCGGGAGATCGCCGAGGTCGTGGAGTTCTTGAGGAGCCCCGAGCGCTACCAGCGTGCGGGCGCCGTGGCGCCGCGCGGCGTGATCATGGTCGGCCCTCCGGGGACGGGCAAGACCCTGCTCGCCCGAGCGGTCGCGGGTGAGGCGTCGGTGCCCTTCTTCTCGGTGACCGGCTCGAGCTTCGTCGAGATGTTCGTCGGGGTCGGCGCGGCGCGGGTGAGGGATCTGTTCACCGAGGCGCGCAAGCGGGCGCCCGCCATCATCTTCGTCGACGAGATCGACGCGATCGGCCAGCGTCGGAGCGGCGCGGGGACGATGGTCTCCAACGACGAGCGCGAGCAGACGCTGAACCAGCTGCTGGCCGAGATGGACGGGTTCGACCCGTCCGAGGGCATCGTGGTCTTGGCGGCGACCAACCGCCCCGAGGTCCTCGACCCCGCGCTGCTGCGGCCAGGGCGCTTCGACCGCCAGGTCACCATCCCCCTGCCCACCCTGTCGGAGCGTGTGGCGATCCTGCGGGTGCACGCTCGGGACAAGCGGCTGGCGCCCAACGTCGATCTCGAGGTCGTCGCTCGAGGGACCCCCGGCTTCTCGGGCGCGGACCTGGCGAACCTGATCAACGAGGCGGCGATCGTCGCCGTCCGCCACAACCGTGAGGTGCTGGAGGCGTCGGACTTCGACGAAGCGCGTGATCGGCTCCTCCTCGGGCGCAGGGAGGGCTCGAACGTGCTCCTGCCAGAGGAGAAGCACTCGGTCGCGGTGCACGAGGCGGGCCACGCGCTCGTCGCCGCGTACAGCCCGAAGGCCGACCCGGTGAGCAAGGTCACGATCCTGCCGGCGGGCCAGGCGCTCGGGGTGACCCAGCAGCTGCCACTGGTCGAGCGCCACCTCTACGGAGAGGACTACCTCTACGACGCGCTCGCGGTCCGCCTCGGCGGGCGTGCGGCAGAGCTCGTGGAGCTGGGCCAGGGCTCGACGGGCGCGGCCAACGATCTCGCGTCCGCGACCGATCTCGCGATCAAGATGGTGCGCGAGTTCGGACTGTCCAAGGAGCTGGGTCCCATCGGCTACCCCGAAGGCGGGTCGGTCTTCCTGGGCGGTGGCGGCCCCGGGCTGTCGAGCCGGCCCTTCGCAGAGGAGACCCAGGCCAAGATCGACGAGCAGGTGGCGGCGCTCCTCTCCCAGGCCGAGCAACGGGCGGTCGACATCCTGCGCCAGCACCGCGCGCAGCTACAGCAGCTGGCCGACCTGTTGCTCACCGAGGAGACGGTGGACGGTTCCGAGGTGTACAGGATCGCCGGGGTTCCCCAGCCCTCGACGCCGGAGAGCGCGCCGGGCCTCGAGCCCGTGAAGGTGCCGGCCGGCAAGGGGTCCGCCGTGCCGGCGGACGCTCCGGCAGCGACCTCGATC
>JAKAQM010000168.1 GCA_021822565.1 Actinomycetes bacterium
CGATCGCCCGCTCCGCCTGCTCGCTGCACTGCTCGCTGCACTGCTCGCTGCACTGCTCGCTGCACTGGTCGCTGCACTGGTCGGTCGGGGCCTGCCGGGCTACGGGGATCTGGTCGATCTCGGCGGCGAAGCGCCCTGTAGCGGAGCGCCCTGTAGCGAAGCGCCCTGTGGCGGAGCGCCCTGTAGCGGAGCACCTCGATGCCGCCGCCGTCTCACCTAGCGAGCCGGCAGCCGGTGAGAAGCTGGAGCAGGACAGATCCACCTGAGCTGCTTCGAGCCCCGACAGCGTCGAGCGCGTCACGGCCGGACCAAGACATGCTCGAGAGGGCGCACGAGGCTCTCGTCCTCGTCCTCGCCGGCGCCGAGGCGCCCGAGCGCGCTTTGGAGCAGGTACGCGGCTGCATCGGCGGTGATGCTCGGCCGCTCGAGCTGGCGCCAGCGGCTCCGTCGCAGCGCTGCTTCCAGCGCGGGGGCACTGCCCCGGGCCACGTCGAGCAGCCTGGTCACGGCCGCTTCGGCGGAGAGCTCCGGGTCGAGCGCCAGAGCGAACGCCCGCGCGACCAGCCGTGCCGCCGGCGAGTGCGCGCTCGGGACGGCCCCGGTCATGCTGGGCGCCGGGGAAGGCCGGGGTCGAGCGCAGCGCCCTTGGCTCTCGCGCCGAGGCCGAGGTTCAGCCGCACGACGACGGCGATCAGGACGATCCACACCACGGCCACGATGGCGAGCAGCACCCCGGCGGTCGCCTGGCCGATGGTGCCGTCTGGTCGGACGGCCTGGACCGTGCCGGCGAAGGGGTGCACGGCGCCAGAGGCGTCGAAGCTGGTCGTCGCCGAGGCGAGGGTGCTGCCGGCGGCGTTCGTGGCGGTGGCGACGAACCCCTGGCGCCCGGTCCAAGTCGGGCTGTAGGTGAGGACCGCTTCACCGGCGCCGTTGGTGGTGGCAGAGCCGAGGCTGAGAAGCGGCGCGCCGGCGAACTCGCTCAGGTGCACCGAGAAGCTCACCGAGGCCCCCGAGAGCGGCGCCGGATCCGACGAGGCGCCGACAGGTCCTGTGAGGGTGGCGACCAGCTCGATGCTATGAGGGTCACGGGTTGCCTGCTCGGCTCTGAGGGTGAGGGCAGGTGGCCGGGTCGCTGCCCAGGCTGTGGAGGAGAGACCCAGTGCGCCACCGGCCGCGAGCAGCACGACGCCCACCGTGCTTGCAAGCAGCGCGCCTCCGAGCGCGACGCGCCGGGGGTGGGGGGCGTCGCTCGTCGCGCGCACAGAGCGCCGTGCCCGGCTCATCGTGGGCCCCCCTGGCTCGTGGCGTCTCGTGGGCCGAGGGGGGTGTCTCGAGCGAGGCTCGCAGCGCCGAGTGCCTGCGCTGGCCCGCTTCCCACGCCGGGCAGCGGGCCCGACGCGGACGCCGCGGAGAACGAGGCGGCCCCCTGGCTCGCAAGTGCAGGTGCGCCAGGCGTCTGGGCCCCCTCGCTCTGGGCCCCCTCGCTCTGGGCACGATCGCTCTGGGCACGATCGCTCTGGGCTCGCTCGATGCGGGGCCGGTCTTCTTCCATGGCCATCTCCTCCATCTCGTCTATCGGCAGGATCGGCACGAAGCGGAACACCACGAGGAGCAGCAGCGGGATCGCCGCGCTCGCAGCGACGGTGATCGAGATCGGCTCCCAGGTGAAGTGGTAGGTGCCCCAGGTCCCCGCGAGCACGCCGCCGAGAGCAGGTGGGTGCACGAGGGGCTCGGTGGCCGGCGGGATGACGATGACGAGGCGCTTCACCCACATGGCGAACACGACGAGCCCGGAGGCCACGAGCACGCCTCTGGCGTTGCGGGTGCGCCGGAACGCCATGACGAGCACGGGGACGAGGCCCGCGGCGACGAAGTAGAACCAGAACGGGATCCAGTACCGTCCGACGAGCACCTGGCGCACCCAGGCGGCGTTGTCGGTGGTGCCCGAGTAGCCGTCGACGAGGTACTCGGTGAAGGTGAGGTAGAGGTAGACCGCCCCGAACGCGATCATCACGAAGCCGAGCCGGACGAAGTGGCGCGGAGAGATGAAGGCTTCTAGGTGGTAGAGGCGCCTGCAGGCGGCCACGGAGAGCACCACCAGCGCGACGCCGGTGTAGAGGGCGGCGACGACGAAGTAGACGGGGAAGATCGTCTCGGCGTACCCCGCCCGGGAGGATGAGGCGAACGCGAAGGAGAGCACCGAGTGCACCGAGACCGCCATCGGGATGATCATGATCGCGACCAGCCCGATCGAGCCGTGCAGGAGCCGGCGCTGGGGCGCACTGCCGTCCCAGCGCCCGCCGAGGACCTCGTAGAGCCGGCGGCACGTCCGGGCGCGCAGGTCGTCGCGCTCGGGGTCGAGCCACTGCCGGGCGATCTTCAGGTCGGGGACAAGTGGCAGGTAGAAGAAGACCACCGTGGCGAGCAGGTAGGTGCTCACCGCGAAGAAGTCCCACAGGATCGGGGAGGAGAGGTTCCAGTACGGCGGCCACACCAGCTCCCAGATCCGCCACGGGCTGCCGAGGTGGGGGATGATGAACAGCATCCCGATCGGGAGCGTCACGAGCGCGGTCGCCTCGGCGATGCGCGTGAGCGGGGCCCGCCAGGTCGCCTTGGTGAGCCGCAAGATGGCAGAGACCACCGCCCCGCCGTAGCTGACCCCTATGAACGCGACGAGGTCGGCCTCGTAGACCGCCCAGAACGCCTGGTTGTTGTAGCCCGAGACCCCGAGGCCGTCGGCGACTTGCACGACCCAGGCGACGATCCCGAGCACCACGATCGCACCGAGGACGAGGACCGTCGGCCACCACCATCGCGGCGTGTCGAGCACGGGGTGCATCGCCGCGGCACGGACATCTGGTCGCGCCTCGGGCTCGATCGGCTGCACCTCTGTACGAGGCGGGTCACCGGCACCGGTGCTCAGGTCATGGTCGGACATTGCCTTCCCTTCTTCTCTCTTCACGCGGCGCTTGCGACAGGTGCGCGCGCCATGACGCGGCGCGCTATGAGCTCGGGGCGTGCCCGGTACCAGGCGAGCCCGGCCAGCGCGAGCAGTGGGCCGGTGTTCGGGTCGGTGCCCTGGCCGGTGAGCACCCCGCCGAGGCCTTCGGGGAGCACCCAGATCACCGCGGCGAGGACCATCGCGACGCCGAGGAGGGCGGGCACCCGCCAGCCGAGTGCGACACCGACACCGACCAGCACCATCTCCGCTGCGAGCGCGAGGGTGAGGGGCACGCCGTAGGGGCCGAGCACGCGCGCGGCGCCCGAGAGCACGCTCGCGTACCAGCCGGGCTGCCCGGCCTTGGCCGCCTCGAGCGCGCCGCGCAGCGCTCCCCCGGCGAGGTTGGCCGGCTGGAGGAGCATCGCGGCGCTCCCGACCCACAGCACCGCCCAGGCGACCCGGGCGCCGATCCCGTCGAGCAGCCCGCCGCCTCCCACGTGCAGTAGCGGGCGACCGGCTCCTTCTCCGCTTGCTTCGCGTGCCTCGCCTGTTTCGCGCCGGGGCCAGGCGAGCAGCCCGACGAGCACGTAGAGCAGCACCGCCCCCGGCGCGCCGCTGAGCGGCGAGGCGCTTCCGGTGAGGATCCCGCCGAGGCCCTCGGCGAACCACCACACGAGAAGCGACCAGGCGAACGAGACAGCGAGCGCCGGGCGCACGGTACGCCGCAGGAGCAGGCCGGCGCCGATCGCAAGCTGGGTGAGCGCGAACAGCGCGTTCCACACGGCGATGTGTGGCTCGAGGAAGCGGGCCATCGCGGTGATCGAGCTCGCCACCGGGGCTGGATTGCCCGCCGCGGTGGGCATGAGCATGCCCGTGACAAAGCCGCGCCCGAACATGAAGGGCTGGAGCTGGAGCGCGCCGTCGGCGAGCCAGACGAGCCCGAGAAGGATCTGCACGAGGCGCTGGGGCGACGGGGCGGGAGCCTGTGAGGACAGAAGACGTGTCGTTCGCGCTTGGCGCTCGTCGAGGTGCCAGGACATCTCAGGACCCGTCTGCGTCGGTGTCGAGGGCCTGGCCGTGGCCGGGGATGTAGAACACCCGGGGGTGGGTGCCGTAGGACTCCTTGAACTTGACCGCGTCGTTCTCCGCCAGGAACTGCGACAGCTTGACGGTGGTGCCGATCCCGTTCACCGCCACGTCGGTCTCGAGGTCACCGAGGTAGAGCACCCCCATCGGGCAGCGCGAGATGCACTCGGGGAGCTTGCCCGCGGGCAGCATCGCCGCGCAGAACACGCACTTGCCGACGGTGCCCTCGACTTGGGGCACCGGCCAGGCGGGCTCTTGGGGGAACGGCTGGCGCGGTGCGGGCCTCGGGGCGCGCCAGTTGAAGTAGCGGGCCTGGTAGGGACAGGCGTTCATGCAGATGCGCGTCCCGATGCAGCGGGACTGGTTCACCAAGGTGAGGCCCTCTGCGGTGCGGAAGTTGGCCTTCACCGGGCACACCGGCACACACGGCGGGTCCTCGCACATCATGCACGGCCGGGGCATGAAGTAGTCCTCGCCGGCGGCGTTGGTCATGGTGAACACGTCGATCCAGGTCTGGTCCGCGTGCAGGTGGTGGGCCGCCTGGCAGGCTGTCGTGCAGAGCTTGCAGCCGTTGCAGTTTCGCAGGTCGATCACCATCGCCCACTGGTGGGTGGCCTTGGCCGGCGAGGGGGCTGCCGACGCCGACGGCGAGGCTTCGAGGACACCGCCGAGCGCGCCGGCCGCCGCGAGGCCGAGCGCGCCGAGCGACGCCCCGCGAAGAAAGCCACGCCGGCTGAAGCCCACCTGCACCGTCTGTGGCTCGCAGGCCGTCGCGGGATCGGAGGCGATCGCGGGCTCGCAGACCGCCGCTGCTCCGGAGACCGCCGCTGCTCCGGAGGCGATCGCTCGCTCGACAGGCGGCCGACGGGA
>JAKAQM010000169.1 GCA_021822565.1 Actinomycetes bacterium
TCGTCGTGCTCGCAGGCAAGGAGTACGGCTCGGGGTCGTCGCGAGACTGGGCGGCGAAGGGCACGGCGCTCCTCGGCGTGCGGGCGGTGCTCGCGGAGTCCTACGAGCGCATCCACCGCGCGAACCTCGTGGGCATGGGGGTCCTGCCCCTGCAGTTCCCCGACAGGGAGAGCGCCGGCTCGCTCGGGCTGAGCGGCGAGGAGGTCCTGGAGATCACCGGCATCGAACGCTTCAACGACGGCACCGCTCCCCGCACGGTCCACGTGGCGGCAGGCGGGGCCTCCTTCGACGCGGTGGTCCGCGTCGACACGCCTGCCGAAGCCGCGTACTACCGCCACGGCGGGATCCTGCCCTACGTGCTGCGCCAGCTGCTCGGCACGTAGTGCGCCTCGGGCGCACTCGGCAGTCGCACAGGCTGACCTCTCTGGCGACACGGGCGAGACCGCGATCTTCGGAGCCCAGGAGGGCGGCCGTGGGCGGTCGAAGGCAATCGTGGGCGGTCGTGGGCGGTCGTCGGAGAGGCGGCCGTGGGACGGGCATCTTCCCCCGGCGTGACAGGCGCGCTAGTCTTGTGGCAATCGATTGCCACAGATGGAGGGCCCCGATGTCCGACAGGCAGCGCATCAGCTACGTCCCGCTCGAGGAGATGACCGAGGACATGCGCCTCGAGATGGAACGGTGCGCCCGGGAAGGGACGCCGCGACCCGAGAGCTCGGCGGTGCGGGCCCACGTGCCGGCGGCCTTCTGGTTCTTCGCCAACGGCTGGAACGACCTGTTCCGCAACGGCGTCTGCGACCATGCGATCAAGGAGCTGTGCCGGGTGTACATCTCTCGGACCGTCAAGTGCGAGTACTGCGGGAACCAGCGCTCGGAGAAGGGCCGTGAGCTCGGGCTCGTCGAGGCCCAGTACGACGAGCTGCTGAACTTCGAGCGTTCCGAGCGGTACACGGACCGCCAGAAGGCGGCGCTCGCCTATGCCGAGGCCATCGCCTGGCGCCTGGACACCGACGACGCCTTCTGGGAGCGGCTGCACCGCCACTTCTCCGAGCCGGAGCTGGTCGAGCTCGGCTGCTTCATCGCCCTCACGCTCGGCCAGCAGAGCTGGCTGCGCCTGCTCGGGATCGAGCACCACGAGGTCATGGCGGGCACGAGCGCCTCGATGGCCCCGGGCTTCGAGACGCCCGAGGCGCTGCGCGCAACCAAGGCGTCGGCGTCCTACTGGGCCCGAACCTGAGCCGGGGCGCAGGCCGAAGCCGCGCAGTAGCGAAGGACGCGGCCGCGCGCGGCCCCACGATCCACGACGTCGCCGCCCTGGCCGGCGTCCATCCCTCGACGGCGTCACGCGCCCTCGACGCATCGCTCCCGGGACGGATCGCCGAGCCGACGGCCAGTCGGGTCCGCGCGGCGGCGCACGCGCTCGGCTACGTGCCCGACCCCGCGGCGCGCAGCCTGCGCACGCGACGCTCCGGGCTCGTCGGCGTCGTCATCCCCGACCTCACGAACCCGGTACTGGCACCGATCGTGCAAGGAGCGGAGGAGACGCTCCGGGCGGCCGGGTTCGGGTGCCTCCTGGCGGACACCGACAACGACCCGGCCCGCGAGGAGGCCGCGATCGCCGAGCTCGAGGCGCGCCGCTGCGAAGGGCTGGTCATCGCGACGGCCCGCCGGCGCAGCCCGGCCGTGGAGAGGCTCGCGAAGCACGGGCCGGCGGCGGTGCTCGTAACCCGCGGCCTCGACACGGGCGCGCTCCCGCTCGTGGCTGCCGACGATGCCCACGGGGTCGCCGCCGCCGTGCGCCACCTGGTCGCGCTCGGCCATCGGCACCTCGCGCACCTGACCGGCCCGCGGGACCTGTCGACGACCGCACGCAGGGCGCGCGCGGTCAGGGAGTCGGCCAAGGCGTTCGAGCGCTCGGGTGTCGACGTGGTCGTCCGCCACGGGGCGGGGTTCACCATCGCGGACGGCCGCCGGCTGGGCCGGGCGCTCCTGTCGGCGCACCCCGAGGTCACCGCCATCGTGGCGGGCAACGACATGATCGCCCTGGGCTGCCTCGACGCGATGGCGGAGGCCGGACTGCGCTGCCCGGAGGACGTGTCGCTCGTCGGGCACAACGACATGCCGTTCGTGGACCGGCTCGAGCCCGCCTTGACGACCGTCGCGATCCCCCAGCGCGCCCTCGGCGTCCGAGCGGCCGAGGTGCTGCTCGGGCGCCTCGCAGGCGAGGCTGTCGCACCCGAGCCGCTCGTGCTGCCCACCGAGCTCGTCGTCCGGGGCTCCACGGCGCCGCCTCCTGCCGCCAGGCGGAGCTGAGGGGCCGAGCGCCCGGAGGGGGCCGGCGCCACGGGCGTCACCAGGCGGCCGCGGGGCCGCCGCCTCGGCCTGCGGGCGTCACCAGGTGCCGCGGTGCCGCCGCCTCGGCCTGCGGGCGTCACCAGGTGCCGCGGTGCTCGGGGATCCAGTTCACGATCGGGATCGACACGGCGAGCGTCGCCGCGACCACCGCGAAGATCCATGCCTCGGCGGCCCCGGCGTCGCGGCCCGTCGCGATGAAGGCGGTCGCGACCGAGACCGTGACGATCGTGCCGATCTGCATGGACATGGTGCGCAAGGCGGCCAGGGTCGCAGATCGATCGGGCTCGAGCTGCAAGCCTGCGTTCCGGCTCGCCGGGCTGATGGCGCCCGCGCCGATGCCGATGAGCAGCGCGGCGCCCACCAGCCACCCGTAGGGAGGGACGCCGCGCAGGTGGACGGCGAGCAGGAACGTCCCCAGGGCGATGAGCGCGCATCCGGCGTAGAGGGGCCTGCGGTACCCGGACCTCCGCAGCAGGACCACCCCCAGCCCGGAGAAGGCGATCGCGGCGATCCCCTCGGCGGTCAGGAGCGTCCCCGAGCGCAGCGCGTCGATGCCGTAGCGATCCGCCGCGTAGAGGGGGACGAGCGTGATCACGCCGGTCGCGACGCCGCCGAACACCGCGTTCACGAGGTTGACCGTCCCGAAGCTCGCCCCGTAGATGAACCTCGGTGTGATGAAGGGTGCGCGCGCCCGGCGGATGTGGCGAACGAACAGCGCGATCGAGAGCACGCCGAGCACCGTGGGGCCGAGGAACGCCGGCGACGTCGCCTGCGACCCCTTCTCGCCGAGGTAGGCGACGCCGAGCATGCCCGCCAGCAGCCCGATGCCGAGCAGCGCCATGCCCGCGGCGTCCATCTCGAGACGGCCCCTCGGGGTCGGCGGGTCGGCGGGGACGTAGCGAAGGCACAGCACGACGAGCAGGAGCCCGATCGGGACGTTCACGAAGAAGACCCCGCGCCAGCTCCAGTAGGCGACGAAGAGCCCACCGAGGATCGGGCCGACCATCGCGCCGGTCGGGAAGATGCTGCCGAAGAGCCCGACGGCGCGGTCGCGCGCGTCGCCGAAGTGGTCCACGACGATGCCGGTCGCAGACGGCGTGAACCCCGCGCCGCCGGCAGCCTGGACGCCGCGCAGTGCGATCAGGAGGTAGATGTCGTCGGCGAACCCGCAGGACAGCGACGCCACGGTGAACACGACCACCGACCACAAGAAGACCCGTCTTCGGCCGTAGCGGTCGCTGAGCTTGCTGCTGATGGGAAGCATCAAGGTGAAGCCGAGGAGGTAGGCCGTGACGGTCCACCCCGCCCAGTTGATCGAGGCGCCGAGCCCGTGCTCGATCGCGTGCAGCGCCGTCGCGACGATCGTCGAGTCGATGGACATCATGAGGAGGGCGAGCGAGACGGTCGTGAAGACGAGCCCACGGTGCACGTCCGACCGAGTGACGGAAGGGGATGCCATCGCGGCCAGCCCGCTGCGGTGCCGACGCCGACCTAGCCCGCGCAGAAGCCTCCGCGTCGGAGGTCCAGGCAGAGAAGCCCGGCGAGGGTGACCCCGTCGTTCTCGAGCACGACCAGCCTGCTCGAGCTTTCGGCGTCGAGGATCGCGAGCGCATCGGGCACTGGCAGGTCCCCCGTGATCCTCGTGACGTCGCGACGCACGTAGCCGCCGACCGGAGCCGAGCCCGGAGCGTCGTCGGGCACGTCGCCCCGGGAGAGCAGGCCGACGAACGCGCGGCAATCGGTGACGACCGCCTCGACCACCTTCGGGTTGGCGAACAGGGCGCGCGCGTCGCGCACCGACGCGTCGTGAGGGAGGGTCTTCGGCGTCCTCAGCATGACGTCGCGCGCTCGCTTGGACGCAGCGTCGGTCCGGGTCACCTGCGCCGCGTCGCACGTCGCCAGGCTGGCCTCGTGCGCAACCGATCCTGCAGTTCGACCCGACGCGGCCATGGTCACCCTCCTCGGGAGGCTCGGCACCCTCGCCTCCAGCCCTTTTCCACTCTAACGGGGCCTCGTCTCAGCTCCTCCGGCCCGACGTCGGGGGTACGGCATGTCGATCCCGACCAGGGTGGGCTCCGGCGCGAGGGCGACCCCGAACGTGTCGTGCACCCGGGCCTGGATGTGCGAGGCCAGCGCGAGCAGCGGCTCGACGCTCGTGCCGTCGTGGAGCACCAGCGCCAGCGCGTGCTTCGTCGACACGCCGGCCGATCCGAGCGTGTAGCCGCGCGAGAACCCGGCGTTCTCGACCAGCCAGGCCGCCGGCACCTTCAAGCGGCCACCTCCGGCGGGGTGCGAACTGCTCCAGAATCAGTCGGTGATACACTGCGTACGCGTGTTCTAGTGAGTGATAGGGTGGGCGTGTGAACCTGACCGAGTGGGCACGTCGCCAGGGCATCCACCCGCAGACCGCCTACAACTGGTTCCATGCGGGCACGCTCCCGGTGCCGGCGGTCCGGGTGAACCAGCGGACCATTCTCGTCTCCCCCGA
>JAKAQM010000035.1 GCA_021822565.1 Actinomycetes bacterium
TCACCGGGCCGGCCCTGTCACCGCTCCAGCTCGCCGAGCTGCTGGTGCGCGCAGGCGCGATCCGCGGCATGCAGCTCGACATCAACCCGTACTGGCCGGTCTTCGTCACCTACGACCCCGCCACACCCAACGGAGCGGCGTCCCCTGCGAATGGCACCAAGCTCGTCGCCTCGACGGTGCAGGGACCGGCAACCTTCTTCGACCCCGCCTGGGCCCGGGATTTCATCACGATGTCGGCGCGGCCGGCGGGAAGCTGAGCGCCGAGCCCTCGGAGCACGAGCGCTCATGCGCCGCCCCGCCATGACGGCGCCACGGCCCTGAGCAACTGGAGCCACGCGACGAGGCGCTCGTCCGGGTCGTCGAGGTGGATGCCGGTCAGCGTTCCGACGCGCCGCAGGCGGTACCGGATGGTGTTGGGATGCACCGACATCACCTCGGCCGCGGCGCGGTGGTCCCCGTTCGCCTCGATCCATGCGAGCACGCTCGCGGCCATATCGGTCCGGTTCTCCTCGTCCAGCTCGAGAAGCCGGGTGATGCCCGGGTGGGCAAGCTCGGGGTGCTCTCCGAGGAGCTCCGACAAGTGGGTGAGGAGGATCTGGCTTCGTACGTCGGCCAAGCGGACGATGCGGGGCATCCCGCCGAACGTGGTCGCCATCGCGAGGATCTGGTCGACTTCTCGACGGCGCGATCGGAGATCGGCCGGGCTCCCGGCGATCGCGGCCATGGCGACGTGGACCTCCCCGATGTCGGCGCCGTCGAGCAGCGCGAGGAGGTGCTCCGCGAAATGCAGCGCGGACCGGTCCGGCTCCTTGCCGGTGGCCAGCACGTAGACCGCCCGATCGGTGACGGTGACCACCCCGCGCGGGAGCACTGCGAGGCACGCACGCCGCACGTGGCGATCGATCTCCGAGAGCAGCGCCGCCGATCGATCCGCCCACGACGCCGTCACCCCGAGGAGCGTCGAACAGTCCGTGGCGGGAAGGCCGAGCCGCAGCCAGGCGGTCGCGGGGGTGAGGCGCCCGTCGAGCAGACCACGGAGCAGCTCGGCGCGTTGCAGGCGTTCCAGGTCGTCGGAGCTCTGCCGGCGAAGCAGGGCGAGCGCCGCGAGGCGCGCGCCATCCGCGACGCTGCGCTCTGCGACGGCATCGGGAGGGACCGCGCCTTCGATCGCCCACAGCGTGCCGATGGCCATGGACCCGGCGCGGATCGCCGTGGCCATCCTGGGGAGCTCGTCGCCGGATCCTGGAAAGCGCACGACACCACTCGACGCCAGGACCTTCCGGTACTGGTCGGGGTCGTCGGGTCCGGCCGGGACCTGGCGGTCCAGGATGCCCCTGCGTCGCAGCTCGTCGATACGTTGCCCGGGAACGGTCGAGTACGCCAGCACGTGGTGAGCCAGGTCCTCGATGGCCACCGACCCCCCGACCGCTGCGGCGACCGCATTGGCGACCGCGAACAGCTCGTCTCCCGGCGTGACGCCGGGGAACATCTCGCCGGGCGCCGGCTCGAGCGTCGACGACACCAGACCGTCGAGCTGGCGCCACGACACTTCGTCCGCGGCGACGAGGACGGCCACCCCGGACCTCTCCGCGCTCGCCACCAGGGGGGCGAGGTCACGACCGTGGCGCTTCACCACCACGGCGGCAGCCCCGGAGGCGCCCGCGCTGCGCACGATGGCCGTGGCGGCTGGGCCACCGGGCTCCTCGGTGACGAGCAGGAGGACGACACCGGGACCGAATGCGACCTCGTCGCCCGCATCCACGAGCTCGGTCCTCGTGAGCACGACGTCCAGCCCGCGAGGTGCCACGAGGACGTCGAGCATTGCCGGTCCCATCGTGCCGAGCAGCCGGTCGAGCGACTGCGCTTCTGTCCGATCGGCCAACACTGGGCCCGGATCATAGTGTGATCCTCAATTGACCCGCCGAAGGGCCGGACTTAGGGTGGACCGGTGGTGCAGACGGGTCCTTCGGTACCTGACGGCCAGCTCGCCGACGTCCTTCCGCCGACGGCCGACGTGGACGCCGATGGGCACCTCTCGATCGGCGGCTGCCGCTTGTCGGACCTGGCCGATGCGTACGGCACGCCGGCCTACGTGCTCGACGAGGAGGGACTGAGGCGTCAGGCGCGGCGCTTCCGGCACGAGCTCGAGCGCCGGTGGCCCTCTTCCCGTGTCGTGTTCGCCTCCAAGGCCTTCCCGAGCACCGCCATCTACCGGCTGATGGCGGAAGAAGGCGTCGGCGCCGACGTCGCCGGCGCAGGGGAGCTGGCCATGGCGCTGGCGGGTGGCATGGACCCCGCGTCGATCATCGTGCACGGCAATGCCAAGACCGACGCCGAGCTCCGCATGGCGGTGGAGGCCGGGGCGGGCCTCGTCGTCATCGACAACTTCGACGAGCTCGACCGCCTCGAGGCCATCGTGACCGGCGAGCAGGGCGTCCTCGTTCGAGTGCTGCCCAGCGTGCACCCGCACACCCACGATGCCATCAGCACCGGCCAGCAGGGGTCGAAGTTCGGTCTGCCGCTGCCGGAAGCTGCCGCGGCGATCTCGCGGCTCCGTCTGAGCGACCACCTTCGCCTGGACGGGTTGCACTTCCACCTGGGCTCCCAGATCCTGGACACGGCTCCATGGGCGGTGGCCGTCGAGCGCGTCGCCGCCCTCGGCGACTTCGACGTCTACGACCTCGGCGGAGGCCTCGGCGTCACGTACACCCGAGACCAATCGTGCCCGTCGGTCGAGGCGTGGGTCGGTGCGCTCACCGACGCAGCCCGCCGTCACCTCCCCGCTTCGGCGACCCTGGTGATCGAGCCCGGCCGCAGCATGGTCGCCCGGGCCGGGATGACGGTGTACCGCGTCGTGTCGGTCAAGCGCGGTGAGCCGACGTTCGTCGCCGTGGACGGAGGCATGGGCGACAACCTCGAGGTGTCCCTCTACGGGCAGGTGTTCGAGGCCCTCGCCGTGGACGATGCGCTGGCGACGGGCCCGCCGGTCGAGCTCGTCGGCCGGCACTGCGAGTCCGGTGACCGGCTGGTGAGCGGCGCGCTGCTGCCGCACCTCGTGCCCGGCGACGTCGTCGCGGTGGCGGCGACGGGCGCCTACTGCTTCACCATGGCCAACAACTACAACGGCGCGCTGCGGCCGCCGGTGGTGCTGTGCCGGGACGGGCAATCCCGGCTGGTGGTGCGGCGCGAGACCATCGAGGACCTGCTGCGACGCGACGTGCCCACGACCCAGGCCGCGAAGGCTCCGACGGCCCCATGAGCACCTCGATGAGCGGTGCCCCGGCCGCCGGTGCGCCCGGCGCGCCACGTCCTCCCGCCGGCGGCGGGGCGCCACGGGTGCGACGCGTGGTCCTGACGGGTGGCCTCGTGGTCGACGGAACGGGGCAGCCGGGCCGGCTCGCCGACGTCGACGTCGTGGGCGGCCAGGTTGCGCAGATCGCTCCTGCGGGCTCCCTCCGGCACGCTGACGCGGACCTGGTCGAGGACGCGAGCGGGCTCGTCGTGTGCCCAGGGTTCATCGACCCGCACTCCCACTCCGACGAGTCGCCGTTGCAGGTCCCCGACGACACCAGCAAGATCCTCCAGGGGATCACCACGGAGATCGTCGGGAATTGCGGCACAAGCCCGGACCCGCGCCCACACGGCGGCTTCCAGGGGCTCTACGAGCGGCTCGACGACGCGGGCTACGTCACGAACTACTGCCCGCTCGTGGGCCACGGCCGGGTGCGCGAGGCGGTCATGGGCATGCGCGCCGGAAGACCCGACGCCGAGCAGGCTCGCCAGATGGCCCGCATGCTCGACGACGCCATGCAGGCAGGCGCGTGGGGCTTGTCGAGCGGTCTCATCTATCCACCCGGCATCTTCTCGGACTCCGACGAGATGGTCGCGTTGGCAAAGCGGCTTCCCGAAGGCCGCGTGTACGCCACCCACATGCGCGACGAAGGCCGCAATCTCCGCGAGAGCATCGCCGAGGCGCTCGACGTGGCACGCCGGGCCGGCGTGCGAGTGCAGATCTCGCACCTGAAGGCGGCAGGCGTCCCGTACTGGGGGAGCGTCGGCGCAGCCTTGGCGCAGCTCGACGACGCGCGGCGCGAGGGTGTTGCCGTGCACCAGGACGTCTACCCCTACGACGCGAGCTCCACGACGCTCCTTGCCTGCCTGCCGCCCTGGTTCCAAGAAGGTGGGGCGGACGCCGTCATGCGGCGTCTCCACGATGCGGGCTGTCGAGCGCGGGCCCGCCGCGACGTCGAGGACGACGACGGCTCGTGGGAGAACATGATCGCCGGGGAGGGCTACGACCGCATCCAGGTGGCGTCCGCAGCGTCGCCCGAGCACGAGGGCGCGACGTTGGCCGGTCTGGCCTCGCGACTCGGCGTCGATCCGTTCGACGTCGTCGTGCAGCTCCTTCTGGAGAGCCGGCTCACCGCCACGATCGTGGACTTCTCCATGGACGAGGCCGACATGCTCCAGGTGCTCGCCCATCCCGACACCAGCGTCTGCACCGACGGCGATCCCGACCATCTCGTCGGAAAGCCGCACCCTCGCCTCTACGGGAGCTTTCCCAGGGTCCTCGGCCGGTACGTCCGCCAACGCCGGATCCTCGGCCTCGAAGCCGCGGTGCGCAAGATGACCAGCCTCACGGCCGACGTCTTCGGGCTGACCAGCCGAGGTCGGCTGCACCCCGGACAGGTGGCGGACGTCGTCGTGCTCGATCCCGACACGATCATGGACCGAGGGACGTACTCGCAGCCGAGAGTCCCCCCGCAGGGCATCCACCTCGTCATGCAAGGCGGACGAGCCGTCGTGCGAGACGGGCAATGGCTGGGTGTGCGACGAGGGCGGCGTCTCGTGCCGGGGGACTGAGCGCCGATGGCAGGGTACCTGGTGCGTCGCCTGGTCCAGGCAGTGGTGGTGCTCGTCCTCGTGACGATGGTCACCTTCGTGCTCCTGCACTTCTTGCCAGGGAACGTGGCGCGGGCCATGCTCGGGCGCCGCGCCACGCCCGGGGCGATCCGTGCCTTCGACGTGGCGAACGGCTACAACCGCCCGCTGCCGGTCCAGTACTGGCTCTACCTGGACCGGCTGGTGCACGGAAACCTCGGCTTCTCCTACACGTTCGACCAGTCCGTGGGGTCCCTGCTCGCAATGGACCTGCCCAAGACCGCGCTGCTGGTCGGTTCGGCTCTGGTCTTCGCCCTGGTGATCGCGATCCCCATGGGCCTCTTCCAGGCGCTGCACCGCAACAAGCCGATCGACCACGCGCTCACGACGCTGTCGTTCGTCGGCTACTCGATGCCGACATTCTGGCTGGGGATCCTCCTCATCGTGGCGTTCGCCTCGAAGCTCCACCTGTTCCCCACCGAAGGCCCCCAGGGAGCGAGCGTCACGGCGTCGTTCCACGACCCTGGCGCGATGGTGCTCCCCGTCGCGACGCTCACGATCACGACCGTCTCGGTGTACTCGAGGTACATGCGGTCCTCGGTGATCGACAACCTTCTCCAGGACTACGTGCGCACGGCTCGGGCGAAGGGGGTGTCGAACGGCCAGCTGGTGCGGCGCCACCTGTTCCGCAACAGCGTCATGCCGATCGTCACCCTGGTCGGGCTGAGCCTGCCCACAGTGCTCGGAGGTGCCATCATCGTCGAAGCCTTGTTCAACTACCCCGGCATGGGGTGGCTGTTCTGGCAGGCTGCGACCCGCCACGATTTCGCGGTGCTGATGGGCTTCGTCGTGGTCGTGGGTGCGGCGACCGTCGTCGGGAACCTTCTGTCCGACGTCGTCTACGCCGTGACCGACCCGCGCATCCGGTACGCGCCATGACGGTGCCCGCGGTCGTGGCCGCCCGCGTGCAGGGCGTGGGCGCATCCGAGCCCGAGTATGCCGGCGGTGGGCGCACCAAGAGCCCCTGGCGGCTGGCGGCCGCAGAATTCCTCTCCAGCAAGATCGGCGTCGCCGGGCTCGCGATCGTCGTGCTCATGGTGCTCTTCAGCTTCGTGGGGCCCGTCTTCTACCACACGAACCAGGTGACCGCCGACCTGCTGACCCGCAACATCGCCCCCGGAGCGCGCTATCCCCTCGGCACGGACACAGTGGGCTACGACGTCTTGGGCAGGCTCATGGTCGCCGGTCAGTCCTCGCTCGAGGTCGGCCTCGGGATGGCGTTCATCTCCGTGGTGCTCGGCACGCTCTTCGGGGCCGTCTCAGGGTTCGTCGGGGGAGCGACCGACGCCGTGATCATGCGGGTCGTCGACACCTTCCTCGCCATTCCGACAATCCTCATCCTCATCCTCTTGGCGGCGATCGTCACCCCGAGCGACCTCACGGTCATCTTGATCCTGGGCTTCATGTCCTGGCCGAGCACTGCCCGGCTCGTGCGAGGTGAAGTGCTCGTCATTCGCACCCACGACTACGTCGCCGCTTCCAGGATGTTCGGGGAGCGATCCATGCGCATCGTGCTCCGCCACGTCGTGAGGAACGTGCTCGGCGTCCTCGTGGTCACAGCCACGTTCGCCGTCGCCAACGGCATCCTGCTCCTCGCCGCCCTGAGCTTTCTCGGTCTCGGCCCGCCCCCGCCGGCGGTGAATTGGGGCGGAATGCTCTCGACAGGGATCAACTACATCTTCGACAACTACTGGTGGCAGATCTACCCGGCCGGGCTCTGCATCGTGATCACCGTCCTCGGCTTCAACTTCTTGGGCGACGCGACCCGAGAAGCGCTCGACGTGCGCCTCCGACGCCAATGACGACCGGTCGAGCCCACCTCGCGGCGCACGGCAACGGCACCGTGCCGGTCCTTCACCTGCTATGGCGTGAAGGTCCGGTAGAGCGCGCAGCCGGACAGTGTCGCACGGACGGCCTTGCCGTCGATGAGCGTGTCGAAGCGGAGCCGCTCGGGGGAACACTCGTCGCTGCCGAGCCGGAAGCCACCGTCGGGCAACCGCTCGAGGGGTGCGTCCTGGCTGAGGTCGTCCATGGCATAGGACGCCCAGAGCTGCCCCCCGCGACCGTACACACGAAGGTTGGAGCACCACGGGTTGTACGTCCGATAGTGGCCCACGAAGGGCAGCGCCCACGGTTCGGGCTCCTCGGTCACAGGATCCGCCGGGACCGAGGACCTCACCGTGAAGGCCGGCTCGGGCGACCCGGTCCGCTCGGCGCGCAGGACACCGAGGGCATGGAAGGTCAGCTCCTGCCATGGTCCGTCCCCGTTCGCCAGCACGACCGCGCCCAGACCCTCGTCGAGGTCGCACGCCATGTGCGCGTGGTAGCCGATCATCCCGCCGCCATGGGACGCGTACCTGTGGCCGTCGACCCGGGAGATGCTGAGCCCGAGCCCGTAGGAGAACCCGGGCTCGTCGCTCTCGACCAGAGGCGAGAGCATCTCCTCCATGCTGGACGTGCCGAGAAGACGCGTCCCGGACCCGCAGAGCCCGCCGGTGATGAGGAACCTGAGCCACGCCGTCATGTCCCGCGCGCTGGCCGCGATGCTGCCGTCGGCGGACGACGTCTCCACCCACGTCGCGGGCACGAGCCCGTCTTCTCGCCGCGGAGCGCGGTCGTCATAGAACGGCTCGTACCCGACAGCCAGACGGTGACGCGTGTCATGGGTGATCGATGACTCCGACTCGGCCATCCCGAGAGGGCGCAAGAGCCGATCTCTCAGCACCTCGTGGTACGGCTGCCCATGGACGGATGCAAGGACGAGGCCGAGGGCCTTGTAGCCCACGTTCGAGTAGTGGAACCAGGTGCCCGGCTCCGCCGTCGCCTCCGTCTCTCGCAGTGACCAGACCTCGAACGCGGACTCACCCGAGAAGTCCGTGCCCGAGACGATCCCCGCAGTGTGCGTCATGAGGTCCCTGAGCGAGATCGGCCGGAACCGTGACCTCACTTCGAACCAGGGGAGGTACTCCTCGAGCGGTCCGTCGATGTCCACCAGCCCTGCTTCTTGGGCCTGGAGGATGAGCGCGCTCGTGAAGCCCTTCGAGATGGACCCGATCTCGAACAGCGTGCCCGCCGTCACCTCCCGGCGAGCGGCGATGTCCGCGAAGCCGAGCGTCGCTGCCCAGATCGCGCCGTCATGATCCGCCACAGCCAGCGAGAGGCCTCCTGCCAATGCCGATCCGAGCAAGCTGCGCTCGGCGGCGTCCCGGATCGCACGCGAGGCCGGGGTGGCCTCCCACCCCTCGGCCGGGAGGCGTCCGGATGGCGCCGCCAGCGCACCGATCGAGCGCCCAGCAGCATCAGTCGTCATCTGTACGACCTTAGACGGCACGAAAGAAGGCACTTTCGCGAACCACTTCATGATCGCATCGACCACGTTTCGATAGCTTCGCCGAGCTCTTCACCAGGATCCGGCGAGAAAGGGGAGGAATAGCATGAGAATTCGGGCACGGGCGGCGCGTCTCGTCGCGGCGGTGCTGTCGAGCGCCGGGCTGGCGCTGACGGCGGTCGGGAATGCCGGGGCTGCACCGCTCGACCAGAGGAGCGGGGTCATCACGTGGGCAGAGACAGCCGGACTGCCCCCCTCCTACATCTTCCCGCTCGATGGCAGCGCCACCGCGGTCGACAGCAACCTCACCTTCCTCGAGCCACTGTTCTGGCTCCCGCTGTACTGGTATGGGAGCAACGCGCATCCCAGCCGCACCTTGAACCCGAAGCTCAGCCTGGCCAAGCCGCCGACCTTCTCCGACAATGGCAAGTCGATGACGATCACGTTCAACAAGTACGCGTGGTCGACAGGAGCGCCCGTGACGTCTCGGGACTTGAGCTTCTGGATGAACCTGATGCTCAACGAGAAGACAAACTATACCTATTACATCCCGGGCGGATGGATGGACCACGTGGCGTCGTACTCGACCCCGTCGCCGAGCACCTTCGTGCTGAACCTCTCCGTGTCCTACAATCGCACGTACCTCATCGACGATGTCCTCTCCGAGCTGTTCCCCATTCCGCAGCAGGCATGGGACAAGACCTCGGCGAGCGCCCCGATCGGCAACTACGACGAGACCCCAGCCGGCGCGAAGCGCGTCTACGCCTACTTGAACCAGCAATCCCGCTCCCTCAAGACCTGGGACACGAACCCCCTGTGGCAGGTCGTGGACGGCCCGTGGCGCATCGAGCCCGGTTCCGGGTTCCAGACGACCGGGCAGCTGACGGTCGTTCCGAACACCCATTACTCGGGACCCGACAAGCCGAAGGTCGCGCAGTTCGAGGAGCTGCCGTTCACGAGCACAAGCTCCGAATTCGACGCGCTGCGTTCGGGCACAATCGACTACGGCTATCTTCCCTTGACAGATCTCGGCCAGATCCACACGCTGGAATCGGAGGGGTACAAGATCGCTCCGAGCTACGCCTCGAGCCTGACGTACATCACAATCAACTACTCGAACCCCCGATATGGTCCATTGGTCGGCCAGCTCTACATCCGCCAGGCGATGCAGATGCTGATCAACGAGCCGCAGTACGTGAAGACCGTGCTCGGGGGCTACGGCAGGCTCACATACGGACCGTTGTACGCGCCGCGGAGCAGCCCGTCGTCCGCGTCCGGGAGGGCACACCCCCCGTACCCGTACGACCCGGCGAAGGCTGAGCGCCTGCTCGAGTCGCACGGGTGGTCCGTGCCCGCTCACGGCGTGGCCAAGTGCGTGAAGCCCGGCACGGGTCCTCATCGGTGTGGCAAGGGCATTGCCGACCACACGCCGCTCGACATCCCCCTCACCTACGCGAGTGGCATTCCCGTGCTGGCGGAGGAGTCGCAGGCGATGCAGGCCTCGTTCGGCGCCGCAGGGATCAAGCTCCTCTTGAAGGAGGAGCCGTCCACAACGGTCATCGACGACAGCTACGACTGCCACGGTGAGCCGATGGCGAAGTGCTCTGCGCATTCTCCCACCCTCAGCTACTGGGCGTCACCGTCGTACACCTACGGCCCGACATACTTCCCGGGAACGACACTCTTCGTCTGCCATGATTCGACAAACGACGGGAACTACTGCAACCCGACGGTGACAGCACTCGCGAAGAAGGTGCTGACCGAGAGCACATCGGCAGCGGCCGCGACGCTGCGACGTCTCGATCAGCTCCTGGCGAAGCAGCTTCCCGACCTGTGGATGCCGTCGGCCCCCGCGGAGATCGCGGCGATCTCGTCGAAGCTCGCAGGTGCGTATCCCGAAGGCACCAACGAGTACTTCTATCCCCAGACATGGAGCCTGAAGTCGTAGCGGCTCGTCCTGGTCGCACGCGCCCTCGCCCGCGAGACCGCCGCGTGGCAACCTTGGGGCCCATGGAGGACCGGGGAGCCGAGACATGAGGTTCGTGCACTGCGCCGACGTCCACTTGGACAGCCCGCTGCGCGGCCTGTCCCGCTACGAGGGGGCACCCGTGGACCGGCTGCGACGCGCCACGCGCGACGCGTTCGAGCGGCTGGTGCGCTGCGCGATCGACGAGAAGGCGGACTTCGTGGTCATCGCCGGCGACCTCTACGACGGGGACCGCGACGACTTCCAGACGGCGATGTTCCTCCAGGGCAGGCTCCACGTGCTGCGCGAGGCGGGGATCCCGGTCGCCATCGCGTATGGCAACCACGACGCGGCCAACGAGATCACGAAGCGCCTGCGCCTGCCCGACAACGTCTTCGTGTTCCCCCACGACGCCGCCGGACAGAAGGTGTACGAGGACGCGGGGGCGGTCCTGCACGGCCGCAGCTATCCGACCCGTGCCGTCACCGACGACCTGTCGGCCGGCTACCTCCCTGCAGTGGACGGGGCCTTGAACGTGGGCGTCCTGCACACGTCGCTCGAGGGGCGTCCCGGTCACGACCGCTACGCGCCCTGCACGCTCGACGTGCTCGCCAGGCACGGCTACGCCTACTGGGCGCTCGGCCACGTGCACACCCGCGAGGCGCACGAGGTGGACGGCGTCCACGTGGTCTTCCCCGGCAACCTCCAGGGCCGCGACGTGGGTGAGGTCGGCCCGAAGGGCGCCACGGTGGTCGAGTACGACGCCGACCGCGTGCGACGCGTGTCGCGTCGCGACCTCTCGCCGGTGCGCTGGGCGCGCAGGGAGGTCGACCTGCGCGACGCCGCGCACGTCGACGAGGCCCTCGACCGTGTCGTCGCCGATCTCGGTGGGCTGCGGGCGTCCTCTGCGACAGAGGCTGGCGCCACCGCTCCCGAGCTGTACGCCGTGCGCGTGGTGCTGCGGGCGAGCACGACGGTCGCCCAGGAGTGGCTGCGACATGCCGATCGCTACGAGACCCAGCTCCGGGCCGACGCCGGGGGAGGGGGCGACGACCTGTGGATCGAGCGCGTCGACGTCTCCGCGCCGCCGCGGACGGCAGGCCCCGAAGGGGTGAGCGGGGAGGCCGTCGACGCCGTGCGCGAGGCGTTCGCCCGCCTTCGCGCCACGGGTTCGGGGCCACCCTCTTCGAGCGAGGAGATCGCAGGCCTTCTGGCGGGGGTGCGGAGGCGGTTCGGGACGGACCTCGACGACGCGCTCGACCTCGGCGCCAAGGTCCTCGACGACGCCGCGCTCGACGACCTCCTCGAGGAAGCCGAAGCGCTCCTCGTCGCCGAGCTCGAGGCCGGCGACTGATGCGGGTCGAGCAGCTGGAGCTGCTGGCCTACGGCCACTACGCCGGCACGGACCTTGATCTCTCGGAGCCCAAGAGCGGGCTGACGATCGTGGTGGGCCCGAACGAGGCGGGCAAGTCGACGGCGCGCCGAGCGCTGCTGGCGGCGTTGTGGGGCTTTGCCCGGGGAGCCCCGGACGCCTATCGCTACGGGTCGGCCGGGCTCCGGCTGGGGATGACGCTCCGCTCGGCCAAGGGTGCGGAGCTGCACGCCGTGCGCCAGGGCGCGGGGAGGGGAAAGCTCGTCGACGCCGGAGGCGGTGCCCTCGGCGAGGACGCCATGGCCGCGTTCCTCGGCGGCACCACGAAAGAGCTCTACGAGCGCCTCTTCTGCGTGGACCACGACGAGCTTCGCCTGGGCTCCGAAGCCCTGCTCGACACGGGCGGCGAGATCGGCCGGCTGGTGTTCGGAGCGGCCCTCGGCGCGCGGTCGCTCAGCGAGGTGCTGCGGCGTCTCGACGCACGGGCCGGCGAGCTCTACAAGGAGAACGGGCGTCGCCAGCCGGTCGTCGAATCGCTCGCGGCGTACCGCGAGGCCATGCGCCAGACCAGAGAGCTCCGCGTCCGCTCGCGCGACGTCGATCGGCGCCGCCAGGCGGTCGAGGACGCACAGGCCCGGGTGGAGCGCCTCCGCTCACAGCTCGAAGAGCGCCGCGCCGAGCTCGCCAGGCGCGAGCGGATCAGCACCGCGCTGCCCCTGGTCGCGCAGCGCGTCGAGCTCATGCGCAGCCTTCGAGAGGTGGAAGCAGAAGGGGTGCTCCCCACCGCCGGCTGGGCGGAGAGGGCAGCCGCGTCGCAGGCGGCGCTCGAGGAATTGGACGAACGGCGGCGCAGGGTCGCCACGCGGCGCTCGGGCCTCGAAGCCCAGATCTCGGGCATCGGCGTCGACCGCGCGGTCCTGGCGCGGTCAGCGCAGATCGAGCTCGTCGTCGAGGGCCTCGACCGCTACAAGAACAACGCCGAGGACCTCCCGAAGCTCCAGGGCAGGCTGCGCGTCGCGCGCCAGGGGCTCGAGGACTGCCACCGCCGTCTCGGCATCGCTCCCGGGCAGGAAGCCGGCGACTGGGCGGTCTCCGACGGTGAGCTCGCCCATGTGGAGGACCTGGCCGCCGCGCATGCCGCTCTCGCACAGGCGCTGACCACGGCCGCCGGAGAGCTGGCCAACCTGGACGCCGAGATCGACGAGGGAGCGCGCCGGCTGGAAGCCCTCGCCGCCCCCGCCGACGTCGGCGAGCTCGTCCACGCGCTCACGCTGGCTGCTCCCGTCGTGGTCAAGGCTGCGGAGCTCCCGGCCACGCGCGAGCAGATCGGCCGCCTGCGAAGCGACGCGGCAGCCCTGGCGAGCCGCCTAGGGCTCGGAGGCCGCACGCTCGAGGAGGTCGAGGGAGTGCCCGCACCCTCGTCGGCCGAGGTCACCGCGGCGATCCGCGACGAGCAGGTCCTGGTCGAGCGGCGAAAGGGCCTGGAGGAGGAGCGAGAGCGCCACAGGCTCAAGCGAGAGGACCTTGCCCGTGAGCTCGAGGATCTCGCGCGAACCCCGGGGGTGCCCGAGCCCGAGCGGCTCGAGGCCGCGCGCCGGTACCGGGAAGCCGGATGGACGCTGGTGCGCGGGGCGCTCCTGGCCCAGACCGGCGCGACATGGGCGCCGGAGGCGGCCGCGTGGACGGCCCAGGGGAGCCGGCGGCCGGCATCCGATGCCCGAGACGCTGGGCTCGGAGGACCCGACGATCTGCTCCTGCACCTCGCCGGGGGCTACGAGACGGCGGTCGTCGACGCCGACGCGGCGGCCGACGAGCGGTACGCGCACGCCGAGGACCTCTCGAGGCTGGGGCAGCTCAGGGTCCAGCACGAGGAGGCGGCCCTGGCCGCAGAGGACGTCGAGCGCCGGCTCGTGGAGCTGGACGACCAGGTGCAAGAGGACCGGCGCCGCTGGGCCGAGCGCTGGGCACGGATCGGCGTCGAGGCACGCCGTCCGACGGAGATGGTCACGTGGCCAGAAGACCACGGCCGGCTCCTGAGCTCGATCGCCCAGATCAAGACCGCCGAGCAACGGGCCGACACCGTCTCCCAGGAGATCGCCGAAGCCGCCCAGATCGTGGACGGGGCGCTGCAGCGCCTCGGCGCCCCCACACGGCCGCAGCCTGGCACCCCCACACGGCCGCAGCCTGGCACCCCTACACGGCCACAGCCTGGCACCCCGCTGGCGATGCTCGTCGCACGGGCCCAGGAGATCGTCCGTGCGGCCGGTGAGCGGGCGAACGCCCGTGAAGGGGCACAGAAGGACCTCGAACGGGCACGAGCGAGCCGCGTGCCGCGCCTCCGCGCCCTCGACGACGCCCGGGAAGGCCTCGCCGTCTGGGAGCGCTCGTGGTCCGCCGCGCTCGTGCCGCTCCGTCTCGATGCCGGGACGTCGGCGCCGGCGGCGCTCGCGACCGTGCGTGCGCTGCGTGACCTGGCCAAGGCTCGCGGTGACGTCGAGGACCTCGAAGGCCGCATTCGCGGGATCGAGCGGGACATGGCGGCGTTCGGCTCCCTGGTGGAGGCCGCCGCGTCCGGTCTGGACCTCGACGGCGCGGCGGACCCGCTCACGGCCGCGGCGTCACTGCGAGACCGACTGCGCGCCGCCCGCGAGGCCGAGACGTCGCGCAGGGTGCTGCAGAGCCAGCTCGACGAGGTCGCCGAGGAGCTGGAGGCCATCGACGCAGAGCTGGGCGCCTCCACCGAGAGGCTGCAGACGTTGCGCGACGAGGCTCGCTGCGGCCCGGATGCCGACGTGCGGGTCGTGGCGGATCGGGCGAACCGGGCGGACGGCCTGCGCCGGCAGATCGCCGATCGGGAGGGGACCTTGCTCGAGCAAGGCGGCGGGCGCACGCTCGACGCCATCCTGGCCGAAGTCGCCGGAGACGGCGCAGACGGAGACCGGCTCGCCGCGCGCGTCGCGACCCTGCGCGACGAGATCGGGGGGCTCGAGGCGGACCTCGAGGCGGCCAACCAGTTGCTCGGCGAGGCGCGAAAGGACCTCGAGGCGGTCACCGACGCCGGAACCGCAGCGGACGCGGAGCAACGAGCCCAGGGCCACCTCGCCCTCGCGGCATCGGCTGCTGCCGAGTACGCGCGCACGGCGGTCGCCGCGGCCGTGCTCCGCCAGGTGGTCGCCGCCTACGGCGAGCGGCACCGAGGCCCGATCCTCGAGCGCGCCGGGACCATCTTCTCCGAGGTGACCGCTGGTGCCTTCACGCAGTTGCTGACCGACACCATTGGCGACCAGCAGGTGGTCCTCGCACAGCGCCGCAGCGCAGAGGTGTGCGCCGTCGACCAGCTGAGCGACGGCGCGAGGGACCAGCTGTACTTCGCCCTCCGCCTCGCCGGCATCGAGTACCAGCTCTCCCATCTCGACGAGCCGCTCCCGGTCGTCTTCGACGACGTGCTGGTGAACTTCGACGACCAACGGACCGCGGTCGCCCTGCGCACGCTCGCGTCGCTCGGGTCGCGCACCCAGGTGGTCCTCTTCACGCACCATGCCGGCGTGGTCGCCGCCGCCCAAGGAGCGATCGAGCCGGGCCAGCTCGCCGTCCGCCGGCTGGCTCCCCGGGACCACGGCTCCCCGCCGTCGGCGCAGGGCACGCCGTGGGCTGCGCCGCGACCCGAGGGGTTCCCGCAGCCAGGACCCACGAAGCGGCCCTCGGGCACAGACTGCGCGGAGGCGATCCTCGACGTCGTGCGGCGCGTGGGCAGACCGCTCTCGAAAGCCGACATCCTTGCTGCTGCACAGATTCCCGAAGAGCGCTGGCCCCAGGCGATCCGTCGGCTGGTCGACGCAGGGACCCTGGTGCAAGAAGGGGTGAAGCGCGGGGCGCGCTACCGGGCGGCTGGCGGGTAGGGCGGAGGCGGAGGGCCGCGCCGTGGCAGGGGCCCCCGGACCGAGGGCGGTGGCGATGGAGGCCCCAGCGATGAGGGCCCCAGCGATGAGGGCCCCAGCGATGAGGGCGGCGGCGATGAAGGCGGCCGCGGCGTAGCCGGCGGGGAGCGCCGTGCGAGGCCGTACGCCGGCCGATCCGGCTCCGTCGCGGCTCCCGGCTGCTTCGACGGGCCAGGCGGGCTCGAGCGGTGGCTCCACGGGGGGCCCGGCGCCGCAGGCGTCGACGAGTCAGCGGGCGCCGCGGGCGCCGCAGGCGTCGACGAGTCAGCGGGCGCAGCGGGCACCGCGGAGTCAGCGGGCTCACCACCCACGTGAGCCGCCACGTCGTCGAGCGACACCGCCCCCGGCGATGGCGCTCCTGGCGACACGGGCCCTGGCGACACGGGCCCTGGCGACACGGCCCCAGAGGGCGACGGTGCCGCGTGGTCGGACGGGCGAGGCGCCGCTGTGGGTCCTCCGAGCGCGTAGGGAACCGCCGACTGGGGCGAGGGACCCGCGTGCTGCGGCGCGCAGGTGAACCCGAGCATCCGGCATCCGAAGGGCTGGAAAGAGCCCGTGGAGGAGCCCGATCCCCAGGCGGCGGCCGTGAGGGCGGCCGCGACCGCGACTGCCCCGAATGCACCTGCCGCGATCGCCAGCGCTCGTGTGAGCCGTCGCTGCACTGCCTACACCCCCTTCCCCGCCTGGGAGTGTAGACGGGCCTACGTCTCGTCCGCCTCCACGAGCGCGCGGAGCGCCAGCTCGTCCACACCCTCGACCACCGCGGGCGTGCGGAACCCCCGCGAGCGGGCGCGGCGGAGCAATGCGGCGGATCCCATCAGCGCGAGCCCGTAGAAGGCCACGAAGACGGTGAACCCGGCGTCGGTCGACGACACCAGCGCGTGCCCCGCACCCGGCGAGAGCGCACCGGCGGTGCCCACGAAGATGCGCGACGCGGTCGCCTTGGGGAGGCTTGCCTCTGCGATCACGAGCGCCAGGGTGAGCGACAGCGCCATGCCCACGTTGCGCACCGTGTAGAAGAGGCCCGCTCCGACGCCGTTGCGCTCGGCGGGGAGATCGGACATGACGGCCTTGAGCAGCGAAGGCCACAGGAGGCTGTTGGCGACCGAGAGGATGCACAGGGGCACCACCAGCCCGATCAGGTCGAGCCGCGGCCCCACGCGGCCGAGCAGCGCCGATCCCCCCATGAGCATGACCGCGCCGGCGGTGATCAACCGAGCCGGCCCGAAACGGTCGGCGAGGGAACCGCCGACCGGTGCGAGCAGCAGCTGAGGCGCCGAGAGCGGCACCATCGCCAGCCCTGCGTCCAGTGCGCTCAGGTGCAGCGCACCCTGGAGGTAGAAGGTGAGGAGGAAGGTGGTGGCGAAGAACCCGATGCTGTAGAAGCCGCAGACCGTGAGACCCCAGCGGAACTGGTGCCGCCGCAGCAGCCGGAGGTCGAAGGCGGGCAGGCGCGCGCGGAGCTCCCACGCCGCGAAGACCGCCACCAGCACCCCGGCGAGCACGAGCAGCGTCACGATGCGCGCCGACACCCATCCGCACGCCTGCCCCTCGCTGAGCGCCACGAGGAGCAGGACCAGGGCGGCGGTGAAGGAGGACACATGCCGACCCAGTCGATGCCGGCACGCTTCCCCGATCGTCTCGGTCGCGGAAGCACAAGGGCACCCGACACGATGCCGATCACGCCGAAGGGGACCGTGACGAAGAACACCGAGCGCCACCCGAAGCTGGTCACGAGGGCGCCGCCCGCGACCGGGCCGACGATCGACCCCATCACCCACGCGGTCGAATTGACGCCGATCGCCATGCCGAGCCGCTCGCTCGGAAAGGTGTCCACGATGAGCGGGGTGGCCGTCGCGAGGGCGAGCGCGCCACCCGCACCTTGGAGGAAGCGGGCGGCGACGAGGTCGGCGCCCGACGGTGCCACGCCGCAGAGGACCGTGGCGACGGTGAAGATGCCGAGGCCTGCGAGCAGGACCGGCTTGCCGCCGATCATGTCCGACAGCCGGCCCGCCGGGAGGAGCAGCACCGTGCTCGTGATGATGTAGGCGGTGAGCGTCCACAGCCCCACCGTCACCGACGTGTGCAGGCCGGTCGTCAGCTTCGGCAGCGCGACCACGACGATGGTCGCGTCGATGTTGGTCACGAACGCGACCATGGTCAGCACCGCGAGGATGGCCCAGTGCCGGCCGCCAACCCTTCCAGCGGGATCGTCCGTCATCGCTTCTCCCATCCTGCCATCGCCGCGCCGCACCGGGCGCGGGAGCCCGGGCAGGCCAGCGCCCGCCGCCGCCCGCTGCGCCGGGCGCGCCAGGTGCCATCATCGTGGGGTGGGGCCGGTCGGGGAGCGTCGCAGGCGCAGGCGTCGTCGCGTCCGGCGCCGCGCCATCGCAGCCCTGGTGCTCGTCCTCGCGCTGGTCGGGATCGGCTTGGGCGTCGACCGCGTGACGAGCGGCGGCGGTGGCAACGCCAACGGCCGCAGCGCTTCGGCCGTGACCTCGACCCCGTCCAGGTCGGCCCCTTCCCGGCGTCACGCCCAGCAGGAAGGCTCGGCGGGCGCGAAGCCCTACCTCGGGCCCTACGGCGTGGTGTCCCCGGCGATCGTCGCCCAGAACCGGCTGCCGGGCACGACGTCCTGGACCATCACGCACGAGCCCCCCACCGGATCGATCCAGGGGTGGGCGAGCACCACGTACGCGGCCGCCGGCCAGACCGTGGGCCTCTACGTCTCGACCACAGCGCCCACCTTCCGCGTGATCGCCTACCGGATGGGCTACTACCAGGGCAAGGGCGCGCGGGAGGTCTGGGAGTCCAAGGCCGTGCCCGGTGAGGTCCAGCCGCCGTGCCCGGTGACCCCCGGGGTCAACATGGTGAGCTGCGACAACTGGCAGCGCTCGCTCACCATGCACATCACCAAGGCGTTCTTCCAGGGCGACTACCTCTTGAAGCTCGTCGGGAGCGGGGGCCAGCAGAGCTACGTGCTCCTCACCGTATGGGACCCGGCGAGCACCGCGACCTACCTCGTCGTGGCGCGCAGCCTCACCGAGGAGGGATGGAACACCTACGGGGGCTACACCTTCTACCAGGGCCAGGGCTCCTGCACCCTCGGGCAGACCGGCTCCTACCCTCCGTGCAACCGGGCCCGTATCGTGTCCTTCGACCGGCCCATGCAGACAGGCCTCGGCTCGTCCGACTTCATCGGAGACGAGTACCCGCTGGTCCGCTTCATGGAGCAGCACGGCCTCGACGTCGCCTACGTCACCGACATCACGGTGTCCCAGCACCCCTCGATCGTCCTGCACCACAAGGTGTACCTCTCCCTCGCGCACGACGAGCTGTGGACGACCACCGAGCGCGAGGCCGTGCAGAACGCGGTCGCGCACGGGGTGAACGTCGCCTTCATGGGCGCAGCGCCTCTGGTCCGCCACGCGCGCCTCCAGGCGTCGCCGATCGGTCCGGACCGCGAGGAGGTCGACTACCGCGCCGCCACAGAGGACCCCCTCGACGGCACGGGGCACACACGCACAGTGACCGGCAACACCTTCGCGACACCGCCGACCAACTGGCCCCCCACACGCTTCATCGGCGGGGAGTACAGCGGCTACGTCTTCACAAACGCCTCGCCGCTCCCCTTCGTCGTCTACGACTCGTCGTCGTGGATCTTCAAGGGGACCGGCCTTCGCAACGGGACACAGATCCCCGACGTGATCCGCTCCGACATCGAGCACGTGAACCCGTCCACAGCGCCTGCGGACCTCCAGGTGCTCGGGCACTCGCCCGTGCCGCTCACCAGCGCGTACACGAACCAGGGCCAGTGGAACGGCAACACCTACTCGGACATGACCTACTACACGACACCTGCCAGCAAGGCGGGCATCTTCGAGAGCGGGGCGGTCAGCTGGATCTCCCGGCTCACACTCTGCGATCCGTCACCGGGCCCCTGCCCTGCTCGCGACGTCGGCCGGATCACCGGGAACCTCCTGCGCGTCTTCGGCCAGGGTCCTGCGGGCGCCATCGAGCCGTCGGTCCCGAACTGGTCGCAGGTGACGCCGCCGGGGTCCTGAGCCGCTCGCCGAGCGGAGGAGGGGACCCCGAAGGGGGGCGGAGGCGTCGTCGAGGAGCGGGGGCGCAGGAGGTCAGCGGGCGGCGGGACGCACGTCGCGCACGAGCCGCTCGCGAAGCTCGTGGACGCTGCGCCGGCTCACCGGCAGCAGCTCGCCGAGCACCCGCACGCTCGTGTGGGCACCGTCGCTCCGCAGCTCGGCGACGTCGCGCAGCGAGACGAGGTAGCCGCGGTGGATGCGGGCGAAGCCGTACCCGCTCCACTCCTCCTCGAGCACCGCCATGGGGATGCGCAGGAGGTGGCTCGCCCCGTCGCGCAGGTGCAGGCGGACGTAGTCGCCCGCCGACTCCACCCATGCGATGTCCGAGCGGGCGACGAAACGCGTCCTCGCACCGGCGTCGACCGCGACCACCTCGCCGAGCCTCGACCCCTCCGGCGCTGCCGGCGGCACGGCTGCGACGTCGCCGGGATGGGATGGTGGCTCCCGGGGAGCCTGGAGGACCGCGCGCCGGAGCACCCGGTCGAGGCGCGCCTCGTCGACCGGCTTGAGCAGGTAGCCGGCCGCTCCCACCTCGAAGGCCTCGAGCGCGTGGTCCTCGTGGGCGGTCACGAAGATCACCACCGGGGGAGCGGCGAAGCGCCCGAGCACGCGCGCGAGCTCCATCCCGTCGAGGCCGGGCATCCGTATGTCGAGCAGCACGGCGTCGAATTGCTCGTCGCGCAGGTGCCGCAGCGCGTCGGTCGCGCTCGTGGAGACGACCGCGCGGCCGACCAGCGGCGACGTGCGCAGCAGGTAGCAGAGCTCGTCGAGGGACGGGGCCTCGTCGTCGACGGCGAGGATCGAGAGGCCCGTCATCTCGACGCCACCGGATGTCGCTTGGGGATGCGAAGCGTCACGGTGGTGCCGCCGCCGACCGCCGTGCGGATCCGAAGCCCGTGCTCCTCGCCGAACACGGCACGCAGCCGCTCGTCGACGTTGTGCAGGCCCACCGAGTCGCTCGGGTCCGTCCCCGAGAGGATCCCGAGGAGCCGGACCGGGTCGGCGCCGATGCCGTCGTCCTCGATGCGCACCGCCGCCTCGGCTCCTTCGTCCGAGACCACGATCGAGAGGGAGCCTGGGCGCTCGCTGGACTCGAGCCCGTGGCGCACCGCGTTCTCCACGAGCGGCTGGATCACGAGCGAGGGCAGCATCACGCTCAAGACCTCGGGGGCCACCCGCACCGTCACGAAGAGCCGCTCCCCGAACCTGGCGCGCTCCAGGTCGAGGTAGGCGTCGACCAGGCGGAGCTCCTCGGCCATCGTCACCCACTGTCCGTGGCTCCGGAAGCTGTAGCGGGTGAAATCAGCGAAGCCCAGCAGCAGCTCCCGGGCACGTTCGGGATCGGTCCTGATGAACGAGCCGATGGTGCTGAGCGCGTTGTACACGAAGTGCGGGGCGATCTGGGCCCGCAGGAACCGCAGCTGCGCCTGGTCGGCCCTCGAGCGCTCCCGTTCGAGCTCGGCGAGCTCGAGCTGGGTGGACACGAACAGCGCCACCTCGGTCGCGAGGCGCGCCAGCGCGGACGAGGTGACCGTTGCGATCGTCCCCAGCGCCCCCACGACCTCGCGGTCCACCCGCAGCGGCACCACCACGCCGCCTTGCAGTGCGCAGAGCGAGTCGCCGCAGGTCAGCTGGCGCGTGGAGAGCGCCTGCGCCTTCCCCGAGGAGACCGCGATCTCGAGCGGAGGCTCCAAGAGCGCGCGGTGGTCGGTGTCCACGCCGCACACGGCGAGCACGCCGCTGCGGTCCGCGAGGATCACCCCGCCACCGAGCAGACGTCGCAGGTGGGGCACGGCGTCGTGCGCGCTCTGCCTGGTGAGCCCGGCACGCAGTGGCGGTGCCGCCTGGCTCGCGGTGTGCAGCGTCCCATACGTGGTCCGCTGGCTCGGCGTGCCCAGCCGCCCGCCCGTTCGCAGCGCCAAGCCGGCGACCACGGCCGCGACGACCAGCACTCCCGCCAGCGCACCCCAGATCGCGACGTCCAACGGCAGACCCCCGCGTGCTGCGGCGCCGCTCTCACGGCGCCCACGCGTGGAGTCTTCCACAGGCGCGTCCGAAAAGGCGCATCCGCCGGTGCGCCCCACCGGCGGTCAGCCGCCCGCTCGGCGCACGGCACCAGCCGTTGGGCGACGGGCACCTGCCGTTCGGCGACGCGCCCCTACCGCTCGGCGATCACGCCTCCCAGAGCCTTGTCCGGCGGAATCGATCTCATCATCATCGTTCCTGGCAGGGCCGTGACCGCCGCACGGTCCCCGGAGGGGGCCGGACGGGCGCGCCCTGCGTGTGGTGCTGGTTCGCAACGAGCCCGTCCGGGAGACCGGGCGGAAGGAGGGGCACGACATGGCAACCACCTTCGAAGCGGCCAAGCCCGTGCAGCAGATGGAGATCGTCGGCGCCCCGACCGCCGCCGACCCTGCGCCGCTCGGGCTGGCCGCCTTCGCTCTCACGACCTTCTTGCTGTCCGCGCACAACGCGGGCTGGACAAAGGGCACCGGGCTCGACTGGCTGGGCTACGCCTTCGCCTACGGCGGGGCGTGCCAGCTGCTCGCCGGCATGTGGGAGTTCAAGAACCGCAACGTCTTCGGCTGCACGGCGTTCTCCACGTACGGCGGGTTCTGGATCGGTCTGGGTCTGTGGGTCCTCTTGGCCGCGCCCCACGCGACCGGGCACATGGCCACAAACGACCTCGGCTGGATCCTGCTCGCCTTCTTCATCTTCAACACCTACATGCTCCTGTGGAGCCTGTTCGTGAACAAGGCCATCCTGGCCGTGTTCTTCACCTTGGAGA
>JAKAQM010000170.1 GCA_021822565.1 Actinomycetes bacterium
GCCTCATCGGAGCCGTGCTCGCCGACCAGCACGACGAGTGGGCGGTCGCCCGCCGCTACCTCTCCGAGGAATCCATGGCGGCACTCAACCGATCGCGCGAGACTGCCGACGGTCAGCTCGAGATCACAAGCTGACCACACCGAGGATCACGCTCGGATTCCCACCACGTGGCGGGGCTCTATCCTCGGGGGCCGTTGTCCACGTCGACCACCGAAGTTCCCGGGACCGCGCTGAAGGCGTCTATGGTCGTCACGGGCCGCTCGAAGGAGGAGGTCGCCGTGCGGTGAGCGAGTACCAGTACTACGAGTTCCTCGCCATCGACCGGCCACTCGACGCTCGCCAGCAACAGGAGCTGCGGGCGCTGTCCACCCGGGCCCGGATCACTTCGACGCGCCTCGTCAACACCTACCACTGGGGCGACTTCAAGGGCGATCCTCGGCAGTTGATGTCCAGGTACTTCGACGCGTTCTTGTACCTCGCCAACTGGGGGACCCGCCAGCTCATGTTCCGGCTACCGACGTCGCTGGTCGATATCGAGGTGGCATCTCGTTACGCCGCGACCGACTCGGCGTGCGCGTGGTCGGCGGGAGACCAGGTGATCGTCGAGCTGACGAGCGAGAAGGAGGATGAGTACTGGGAGGAAGGCACCGAGGACTCCCTCAGCTCGATCCTCCCGGTGCGCTCCGAGCTGGCCGGTGGAGACCGGAGGCTCTTGTACCTGGCATGGCTACTCTCCGTGGACGCAGGCGAGTCGGAGGACAACGAGCTGGAGCCGGCCGTCCCGCCAGGTCTCGCGACCTTGAGCGCGGCGCTGCAGAGCTTGGTCGAGTTCCTGCGCATCGACGAGGACCTGGTGTCGGTGGCAGCCGAGGCGAGCAAGCCGCTGGACCGGATCGAGCCCTCCGCCGCCGAGCTGACCGGCTGGGTAACCCGCCTGCCCGCAGAAGAGAAGGATGCGTTGCTCGCTCGTCTTGCCAGCGGCGACTCGCACCTCGGCATGGAGCTGGCGCGGCGCTTCCGCGGCGAATGCGATGGCTCCGCGGATGAGAAGGGAAGCCGCACGGTGGCCGAGCTGCAGGCCGCGGCGCGGCGACACCGCGAGCAGCGAGCGCGCCTTGCTGCTCAGCGCCGGGCGCAGGAGCAGGCCCGGCGAGAGCACGCCCAAGCAGCTGCTCGCGAGCGGCACCTTGCTGCTCTGGCGCCGCGCCAGGACCAAGCCTGGGAGCAGGTGTACGCCGCCATCGGCACGCGCCAGCCTGCTCGGTACGACGAAGCCGTCGAGCTTCTCAGGGACTTGCGGGCGGTCAGCAAGCGCGGGCGGCGCCCGGAGGCGTTCGATCGGCGCCTTGTCGAGCTCTGCCAGCAGCACTCAAAGAAGCAGGGCCTCCTCCGACGCCTTGAGCGCGCCGGCCTCATCGACGGTCCAGGCAACGAGCGAGGGGAACAACGATGAGCCTCGTGGGCAGATGGCAGATCGTCGAGATGGAGCTCTGGGAGCAAGAAGACGTCGACCTGGTCGGGCCTGGCTTCATCGAGCTCGACCGAGACCACAGGGGCAGCCTTGGCTTCATCGCTGTCGAGGGTGATGTCGACTGGCGGGAGGCTTCTCGCGACGGGCGCCCCGGTGTCGAGTTCTCATGGGAAGGTCACGACGATGGTGATCGTGCAAGCGGCCGTGCCTGGGCGGTGCGGGAAGACGATGGCTCGCTGCGCGGTCACATCTACTTCCACCTGGGCGACGATTCTGGCTTCCGTGCGGAGCCGGGCGACGAGGCGCGACCGAAGGCAACGAACGCCCGGGGTGCTTCGCGGGGCCGACGGTGACCAAGAAGGTGGCCCGCGGGTCGCGTGACCCGCTCGAACGGGAGATCGAGGCGGCGCTCGATCCGGGTCGTTTCGTCGGCGACCGCTCGTGCTCCTCCTTCGTGAGCGACCTCGAGGAGGTCGAGCGCGATATCGCACCGCTCCTCGAGAGCGCACCCGGTCGGGCGGTCGTTCTCTACGAGGCGTTTCTTGCCGGCTGCTACGAGAAGGTGGAGGAGCTCGACGATTCGAGCGGCGCGCTCGGCATGTTCGTCGAGGATCTGTTCTGCGGGTGGGTGAAGGCCCGCCAGGCAGCCGGTGCGGCCCCAGAGGACACGGCGTCTCGGCTCCTTGGATGGATGGACGACGACCCCTACGGCTTCTGCTACGGCCTGGAGACCAAGGTGGCGTCGGTGCTCGACAAGGCGGGGTTGGCTGCCCTGGTTGCCCAAGTCCGCGAGCGGTTGGCCACTCCGGACGAGCCGGCGGACGGGCCGGATAGACGCAGCACCACCTACAAGCAGCGGCGCTGGGCCGAAGTGCTGCGTGCGCTGCACGTCGGGCAGAAGGACGTTGTGGCCTACGTCGCGCTTGCGGAGCAGACGGGTCTGAGCGCGAAGGACTGCCATGCCGTCGCCAGAATGCTCATCGCGAAGCGCAAACCCGAAGAGGCCCTTTCGTGGGTCGAGCGAGGACTTGAGATCGCGGCGAAGGACCCTCGGGGATCGTCCGCCGACTACGAGCTCCAGAACCTGAGACGCGAGCTACTGCGCAAGCTCGGTCGTGAGCAGGAAGCCCTCGCGTTGGCCTGGGCCGAGCTCTGCGAGCATCCGAGCAAGTACACCTACGACGACCTGATGAAGTTCGCCCCCAAGCAAGACCGTGCGTCCTGGCACGCCAAGGCGATGGAGGCGGCCGCAGGAGCAGACCTCTTTTCCTTGATCGGCCTCTTCGTCGAGACCAAGGAGACCGCGCGCCTTTCAGAGCTGGTGAAGCGGAGCACCGACGAGGAGCTCGAGGCCGTGAGCCACTACGCGTTGGAACCCGCCGCACGAAGGCTTGAGAAGGCCCACGTTGGAGAAGCCGCTCGGCTCTGGAGAGCGATGGGAATGCGCGTTGTAAACGCGAAGAAGAGCAGGTACTACGGTGCCGCACTTGGGAACTTCGAACGGGCCAAGCGGTGCTACGAGAAGGCGGGTCTGGGCGCGGATTGGGAGCGCGTGGTGCGCGTGGTGCGCGAGGTTCATCACTGCAAGACGGGCTTCATGCCGGGCTTCGAAGACGTCGTCAAAGGGGCTGGACCGAGCACGGAGCCGCCGTTCCTGGAGCGGGCAAAGGCCCGTTGGGGGAAGACCGGACCGCCGCCTTCGTCGGGGTCGGCTCCACGATGATCGGGAGTTGCGCTTCGTCTCCGCCGACTCGAGGTGCACTGCCGACGGTGAACGCGCCGACGGCGCCATCAAGGCCGAACGCCTCGTTGACCCGGGGTCGCGATCGTTGTCGTCGTCATGCCAACGGTGCCGGGTACTTCCCCCGCGTCGGCCAGGAATGGGGCTCACTCGCTGCTCGGCGGGCGGTGTGCGGCGCGCCCGAGCTCAGCGCGGCGAAGCCGGGCCCGGCCAGGGCGGCACGAGACCCCGACGTCGTGCGTCGTCCTGGAGCGGCTGGGGCAGGGCGCGCACATCGACGATGAGCCCGTCGATCTCGACCAGCCGCGCGAAGGGGTGGCGGGCGAGCAGCTCTCGGCGGCACAGCTCGGGCTCGAGCGGCCCGAGCTGCAACAGTCGGCGGATCAGGGCGGCCTTGTTGGCCATGGTGGACTTCGCCACCCCGGTGGCCGCGGCGAGCTCGTCGGCCTGCAGGTGCGGCTCCTGGCTCGGGTCGAACAGGAAGTTGATGCTGCCCACGGTGTAGAGGACGGCCGCGGCCCAGATGCGCCGCTCGCCGCGCAGAAGTGGAGACGGTCGCTTGCGAGCCAGCTTGGCGAGCAGGCGGGTGCACAGCGCGCCGTACTCGTCGTCGAGGTGCTCGGCGCACACCTCGTCGATCAGAGCCGCGATCTCAGCGGCGTCGGCCCGCAGCGCCTTTGGCACCCGCAGGCTCGACAGGTCGTCGCTCGGCATCGGGGCTCCAGGTGCCTCGGTCATGGCCGTGACCCCGAGGCTCTGTCGGCTCCACGGGAATCCGGCGTGGCGACGCGCTCGACGCGTCCGGCGGGCGGACCTGGACCGGTCGCGGCAGGAGTGGTGGGCCGCCAGGCCCGCACGGCCCGATTGGCGTCGGCGCGCGCACGCCGGAGCGCCGCGTCCAGCCTGTCGAGCTCGCAGAGCCGATCGAGTGCGGACCGGCGGACGCTACCGACGCTGCAGCGCAGCCCACGCCGTGCCAGCCGCCGGCAGTCGCCCTCCTCCAGAGCATCCGCAGCGTCGAGCAGGCCCTGGAGCGCCGCATCGCGGTGGCGGGGCGGGAGGGAGCCAGTGGAGGCCAGCAGGTCGTCGAGCCTCCCGGGGTCGCTCCGAAGCGCTCGGGCGGCTGCCCAGCGGCGCAGCGGCGGCTCGGGGCGACGACGGGTCTGGGCCATCGTGTCCTCGTCGACGACGAAGCCAGGTACCGCCTGGTCGGAAGAGCCGAGGTCCAGCCCTCGAGGGTAGGCCCAGAGGAAGGGGTACTCGATCAGCACTTCCTCGCCGAGGAACGATTCGGCCAGCTCGTCGAGGTCGGCACCGGTGAGGATCCCGGATCCTTCGACGGCAGCGATCAACTTGGCCGTGACCCGGCCCCACCGGTCGCAGGTGCAGACCAGCATGGCGAGGAACGCGTCGGGGAGGGTGCCGGTGCCACACACTCTGGCGAGCAGGTCGACCGCCTCCGCACAGCAGGAGCTGTGGCCCCAGCCCCACGGTGACCCGAGCAGACGCCGGCAGAGCTCGATAGAGCCCCGCCACGTGGTGGGAATCCGAGTGTGACCCTCGGTGTGCTCAGCTCGGGAGTTCGAGCTGATCGTCGGCAGTTTCGCGCGATCGATCG
>JAKAQM010000171.1 GCA_021822565.1 Actinomycetes bacterium
CCTCGGAGGGTGCCTCGAGCTGCACCCTCATCGTGCGCCGCCTTCCCCCTGTTCCCCCTGTTCCCCCTGTTCCCCCTGTTCGCCCGCACGGGGCGCACGGGGCGCGGCAGGCGCGGCAGGCGCGGCCGCGGCGGATGGCGCGGCCGCGGCGGATGGCGCGGGGCGTCCCTCCATCACGAGAGCGCCACCCGAGCGGAACCGGCGCAGCGGAGGCCGCTCATCGGGTGCTGACGTCGCTCGTCCCGGGTCCACGTCCGGCCGCCCGGTTCTCGCCCCAGTGCGGTCGACAGTGCGGTCGATGACCTCGACGCGCAGCTCTTCGACGGGGGCGCCGCGTTCCGTCCAGCCGATCGCGTCGACTGCCAGTTCGGCCTCGACGTAGATCCCTGCCTTCGGCGGGCTTCCGCTCCACAACGACGGCGGGAGCCGGTGCTGGTCACCACCCAGCGAGAGCCGGCAGGAGCTCTCCTCGAGTGCGGCGGGGAGCACGTCGGAAGGCAGCGCCTCGTGACGCAGCACGCTGTGGAGGATGGCGCCGAGCAGCTCGTGCTCGTCGCGCTGCTCTCTCGCCCACACCGTGACGAAGTAGCGGAGCGCCACCAGCTTCGGCTGCGGACGCTGCTGGCGCCGTCCGCCGTCGGAGAGGCGCTGGTCGAGGCCCGTGCTCTGTGAGCGCTCGGGACGACCCACGTCCCAGAGGAAGACGTCGACCGTCGGGCGGGCGACCGACGCCGTCCAGCTCCCGTCGGGGGGCTGGAACGAGATGTCGATGGCGGCATCGGCCAGCGGCACGTATTGGCGCAAGAACGACTCGAGCGCCTTGTCGACGTGGTGGATCACCGATTCCCTCCGCGAGGCCGTCGGGCCCTTCCTCGTCCGCAAGACTGTAGCAACCGCGGTGACGTCCGGCAGGACAATGTTCCTCGCTCCTGGTTGGGTTCCGCGCGGGTTACGCGCGCGTTCCGAGCCGGATCTCGTTCCGGATCTCGTGCCGGGAGCCATGGGGAGTGAGACGGGCGCTGATAAAGTTGCGGCGCCCCGAGGGGGTCAGAGGACCGGGGAGGAGTGGGTGCGAGAAGCGGGGCGCGACGCTGGATCGGAGAGTCGACGTTCCCTCGAGCGAGAGGGTGCTGGCCCGGATACGCGAACCGTGTGCGACGGCGACGCCGGCGCGGGTGTGCGCACGGGCGCCGGAGAGCGCGACGCCGATCGGCGTGCGACCGGCGGTTCTCGAGCCGAGACAGCCCGGGCTGCCGAGACGTCGCAGCGAGTCGAAGGATCCAGACGTGCAGAGGGGGCCCGGGGACGGGATGCGGTGGCCCGGTTCCAGCTCGCCTGCACCCGCCTTTGGTGGTCTGGACCAAGAAAGGGGGGGACCTGGTCGCTCGACTCGCTCGCCGAGGTCCCTGCCACGGCTCGTGAGGTCGATGCGGCGCGGGCGCTCATCGACATGGCCGAGGCGGGAGAACACGGCGTCCTGCGCCATCTCTTACGACCCGACCCCGCCAGCGCGTCGGGCTCTTGGACCGTCGCCTGCTACCGCATCGGGGACCTCGTTCCCGACTCCCTCCGGGACTTCGCGGATCCCGTCGGCGCGGTGGCGGCACTCAGGGGCTGCGGGGACCCAGACCACCTTGCCGCCGAGCTCGTCGCTTCCACGGCGGACGGGCTGTGCTGGGTGGCGCTCGTGCGTGCGGGCACGCAGGTGCGCTTCCAGCCGTTCGGCGCCCAGAGCGTGCTCTCGAGGCCCGGGCGTCACGCGCTGTCGGGCGGAGAGCGTGCAGCGGTGGAGGGCGCGACGGCTCGATGGGCGCAGGTGCTGGCGTGGTGGTCCACGAGCCAGGCATCGAGCGGCCACCAGGGCGAGCTGCGTACAGGGACGCCTGCGGGCGAGCTCGCCCCCGCTGGCAGGGTTCCTGTCGAGCGCGCTGAAGTCGAGCGCGCTGAAGTCGAGCGTGCTGAAGCGCTGATCCCTCGGCTCCTGGAAGCCACACCGCCAGACGGAGCGTCGCTCGTCGAGGTGTCCGCCACGTTGCACGAGCTCGCCGGCACGGTGGCCACCGTCGCCGCTGCCGTCGCGCGGCTCGAGCGCAAGATCGACGAGGTCTCGAGCCGGCTTGCTGCGCTGGAACCGGCAGCGACGGCTGCCCGTGCGCTTTCCACGGCTCGTGCGGGTCGCGCGGATAGCCCGGCTCGTGCGGCCCGTGCGGGCCGTGCGGGCCGCGCGGTTCGTGGGGGGGCCGCTCGTATCGGGCCTCCCGGGCGCTCCGTGGGGGAGGGATGGGCCCCGTCGGCCGCGGCGACGATGCCGGCCGCGCCGACGATGCCGGCCGCGGCGACGATGCCGGCCGCGCCGACGATGCCAGAACCAACGCCGGCAGACGAGCGGCCTGAGGGGAGCGCGCACCGGTGGTGGGCCCCCAAGCACCGGACGCTGCGCTGGCGTGGCGGAGGTGTCGGCGTCGGCGACCCACTGGGCGACCCCGCCGGCGAGCTTCTGTGAGCGCACGCCGTGCGCTGCGCTCGGCCGCGGCGGGTGTCGTCGTGGTGCTTGCCGGCCTGACCGGCGGGGCCTGCTCGCTCATCGGCACCTCGGATGGCTCGCACCTGGAATCGGTGTTCAAGCTCCAGGTCGGCCAATGCCTGGTTCCCCCGAAGAAGGTCCAAGCGGAGCTGAACTCCATCGAGGTCGTCTCCTGCTCCACGCCCCACACCCAGCAGGTGTACGCGCTCGCCCAGGATCACGCAGGATCGACGTACCCGGCTCCGACCAAGCTCGACGCCTTTGCGAACGCGGCCTGCCTCGACCACTTCGCGAGCTTCGACGGCATTCCCTACCAGCAGTCCAAGCTGTACTTCACCTACCTGCTGCCCTCGGTCCGGAGTTGGGCCGACGGCGACCGTACGGTCGTGTGCGTTGCCGAGACGGTGGGTCGCCCGCTCACCAAGTCGCTGAAAGGGGCCAAGCTCTAGTGGCCCGCACGCTCGCAGGTGGCGACAAGGGCGCAGGCACCAGCGCGCAGCCCACAACGGCCGGCATCGAGGAAGCCCGTGTGCCGGCCTCGAACCTGCACCTGGCCGGCCACCTTGCCGTGGTCGAACGCCGCGTGCAGTGGACCGCGGCCCGGCGCCGCTCCATGAGTGATCCGTCGAGCGATCCATGGCCCGGCCTCTACGTCTCCGATGCGAAGGTGCAGCGCCTCCTCGAGGTCGGCTCGACCTTCTCGGGTCTCTCGGGTCTCTGCGACGCCGATGCCGACGCCTCGGAGGGAGGCGACGAGGACGGGTCCGGCTGGATGCGCTCCGAGGTGGAGGCGGTAGCCGACGCAGCCGAGGCTGCCGGCGAGCGGGTACGGCTGCGGGTCCTCCAGCGCCGCTTCGGGATCGACGCGGTGTCGCTCGGCGTGCTCGTGGTGGCCCTGGCGCCCGAGCTCGACCGGCGGTACGAGCAGCTGTACGGCTACTTGAACGACGACGTCACCCGCCGCCGGGCGACCGTCGGGCTGGCGCTCGAGCTCGCGGACGTCCCGCTCGGCTCGGTGCGCGCGCACCGGATCCTCGGCTCGGGCTCGCCACTGGTCCGCAGCGGCCTGCTCACGCTCGAAGGCGGCGACCGCCCGTGGCCCGGCCGCGAGCTCCGTGTCCCCGATCGTGTCGTGTCGTGGTGCCTGGGAGACGACGAGCTGGACCCGGTGGTCGCGTCGTTCGCGGAGCTGTGGACGGGACCCGCCGGACCGAATGCACCGACCGGGGCCGCCGACGCGCTTGGCCGGTGGCTTGCCGGCCATGAAGGGATCGTGTACCTGCGCGAGAGCCCTGGTTCGTCGGGTAGATGGTTCGGGACGACGGCGTGGGCGTCAGCCGGGGCTCGGGCGATGGTGTGCCACCTCGAACGCATCGCACAGGGCTCGGTCGCACAGGGCTGGGCTTCCCGGGGCTCGGTCGCACAGGGCTGGGCTTCCCGGGGCTCGGCTTCCCAGGGCTCGGCCGCAGTCGAGATGGCCGTCGCCGCTGCCAGGGAGGCCGCGCTGCAAGAAGCAGGCCTGGTCGCCGGGCCTCTCGACGCGCTGGGCGGCTCGGTGGCTGCGGTGATCGAGGCGCTGACGCGAGTGCGCGGCAGCGTCATCCTTCACGGGAGGGGCGCGTGGGACGACTCGTGGAGCCGCCATTCGCCGATGACGTTGTCCGTTCCTCCGGCGACGGCCGAGGAGCTGGCCCACCAATGGAGCCAGGCGTTGCAAAGCCCGCGCTCCGGCCCTCGCCTCGGCGCCGGCCTCGACCCGGTCTCGACGACGTCGCAGTTCCGGCTCTCTCCAGAGCAGGTGCGGCGTGCAGCGGCGGTCGCGCGCTCCAGGGCCGAGCTGGAGGGGTCGCTGATCGACGCGAAGGCGCTTCGAGCTGGTGCTCGCGAGTTCAACAACCCGGGGCTCGAGCGGCTCGCGCAGCGGATCGAGCCCACGGTGAGCTGGGACGACCTCGTCGTCCCCGACGCGGTGGGTGCGCACCTGCGCGAGATCGCCGCAAGGGCCCGCCATCGCGACCTGGTGCTCGGCCAATGGGGCATGCGGCCTGGGGGGCGGCGAGGCAGAGGAGTCGTCGCGCTGTTCTGCGGGGTGTCCGGCACCGGCAAGACCACGTCTGCAGAGGTGCTCGCCGGCGATCTCGGGATCGACCTCTACGTCATCGATCTGGCGAGCGTGGTGGACAAGTACGTCGGCGAGACCGAGAAGAACCTCGAACGCGTCTTCTCCGAGGCCGACGGCGTGGGCGGCGTGCTGCTCTTCGACGAG
>JAKAQM010000036.1 GCA_021822565.1 Actinomycetes bacterium
CGGCCATCGACCCGGCGATCTTGAAGGCCATCTCCGAGGAGTCGACCTCGTGGTACGACCCGAAGACGAGGGTCACCCGCACGTCCACGGTCGGGTAGCCGGCAAGGACCCCGGAGGTGAGCGCCTCCTGGATGCCGGCGTCCACAGCCGGGATGTACTCCTTCGGGATCACACCACCGGTGATCTTGTCGATGAACTCGTAGCCACCGCCGGGTCCCGTTGGCTCGACGTTGATGACGACGTGACCGTACTGGCCGCGCCCGCCGGTCTGGCGAACGTAGCGTTCCTCGACCTTGTCCACCGCCTTGCGGATGGTCTCGCGGTAGGCGACCTGGGGCTTGCCGACGTTGGCGTCGACGTTGAATTCCCGCAGCATCCGATCGACGAGGACCTCGAGGTGGAGCTCGCCCATCCCCGAGATCACGGTCTGGGCCGTCTCCTCGTCGGTGCGGACGCGGAAGGTCGGGTCCTCCTCGCTCAGGGCGAAGAGGGCCTTCGAGAGCTTGTCCTGGTCCGCCTTGGTCTTCGGCTCCACTGCGACGTGGATCACCGGCTCGGGGAACTCCAGCGCCTCGAGCACGATCGGGTGGTCCGGGTCCGAAAGGGTGTCACCCGTCGTCGTCTGCTTCAGGCCGACCGCGGCCACGATGTCGCCGGTGAAGATCGCCTCCTTGTCCTCACGGTGGTTGGCGTGCATCTGCAGCAGGCGTCCGATGCGCTCCTTGCGACCCTTGGTCGTGTTCACGACCGTCGCACCCTTGCGCAGCGACCCCGAGTAGACGCGGAGGTACGTGAGCTTGCCGACATAGGGGTCGGTCATGATCTTGAACGCGAGCGCGGCGAACGGCGCGCCGTCGTCCGCGGGACGCTCTTCGGTCTCCTCCTGCGCTCCCGGCTTCGTGCCGACGGTCGGAGGCAGGTCGAGCGGGCTGGGCAGGTAATCGACGACGGCGTCGAGCATGGGCTGGACGCCCTTGTTCTTGAACGCTGACCCGCACAGCACCGGGACGACCTCGTTCGCGAGGGTGGCCGTGCGCAGCGCAGCGCGCAGATCGTCCGCCGTGATCTCCTCGTCGCTGAGGAACTTCTCCATGATGGTGTCGGAGTAGTTGGAGAGCACGTCCACGAGCTGGTGCCGCGCGTCCTCCGCCTGCTCAGAGAGCCCGGCGGGAACGTCGGTCTCCTCCCACTTCTCGCCCGTCCCCTCTTCCCAGACGAGCGCGCGGCCGGCGAGAAGGTCCACGACGCCGCGGAACCCCCCTTCGCTCCCGATCGGGAGCTGCACGACCGCCGGGACGGCGTCGAGGCGGTCCCGGATCATCTGGACGGTGCGGAGGAAGTCCGCGCCCACGCGGTCCATCTTGTTCACGAAGCAGATCCGTGGGACGTGGTACTTGTTGGCCTGGCGCCATACGGTCTCGGTCTGGGGCTCCACTCCCGCGACCGCGTCGAAGATCGCCACCGCGCCGTCGAGCACGCGTAGCGAGCGCTCCACCTCCACCGTGAAATCGACGTGGCCCGGGGTGTCGATGATGTTGATCCAGGTGTCGCGCCACCTGCACGTCGTCGCCGCAGAGGTGATGGTGATGCCGCGCTCTTGCTCCTGGACCATCCAGTCCATGGTCGCGGCGCCTTCGTGCACCTCACCCATCTTGTAGCTGCGGCCGGTGTAGTACAGGATGCGCTCGGTGGTCGTGGTCTTGCCCGCGTCGATGTGCGCCATGATCCCGATGTTGCGGGTCTTGGCGAGGGCAAATTCGCGCTGGGGGGCAGGATCAGCCATGGGTGCTCAACATTCCACGCGGGGTGAGCCGACTACCAGCGGTAGTGGGCAAAGGCCTTGTTCGACTCGGCCATCTTGTGCAGGTCCTCGCGACGCTTGACCGCCGCACCGACGCCGTTCGACGCGTCGAGGATCTCGTTCGCCAGGCGCTCGGCCATGGTCTTCTCTCGGCGCTGGCGCGAGAAGCCCACGAGCCAACGGATCGCAAGCGTCGTCGCACGCCGCGGCCGCACCTCGACGGGGACCTGGTAGGTCGCTCCGCCAACCCGGCGGCTGCGGACCTCCAGCTCTGGCCGGGTGTTCTCGACCGCGCGCTTGAGCACGGTCACGGGCTCCGCGCCAGACCGCTCCTTCACGAGCGCGAGCGCTCCGTAGACGATCCGCTCGGCAAGCGTTCGCTTGCCGCGGGCGAGGACCTTGTTGACGACCTGGGTCACGAGCACCGACCGGTAGACGGGGTCGGGCTGGAGGTCCCGTCGGGGGGCCGGTCCGTTGCGCGGCATCTCAGGACTCCTTCTTCGTGCCATAGCGGCTCCGCGCCTGGCTGCGCTCGCGCACACCCGAGGTGTCGAGCGCGCCCCGGATGACCTTGTAGCGAACGCCCGGCAGGTCCTTCACACGCCCACCCCGCACCAGCACGATCGAGTGCTCCTGAAGGTTGTGCCCGACGCCCGGAATGTACGCGGTGACCTCGACTCCGCTGGTCAGGCGGACTCGGGCCACCTTGCGGAGGGCGGAGTTCGGCTTCTTCGGGGTGGTCGTGTAGACGCGCGTGCAAACCCCACGTCGCTGGGGCGCGCCCCGCAGGGCGGGCGTCTTGGTCTTCGACTGCTTGGCCTCACGTCCTTTACGGACGAGCTGGGCGATGGTCGGCACGCGTGTCCTCTGGTCCGAATATGGGTGGTGTCCGCACGGGCTGGCGCCTCGGGGCTCCTTCCGCCGTACAGCTTGACAATGCTATGGCAGCGCCCCGGCCCCGGCAAGGCGGATCCGGCAGGTGGCGATGCTCAGCCTACCGGCCTCAGGCTCCGGCGCTGCCGGTGGCGCCACCTGCGTCGGTCTCCGCTTCCGGGCTGGTGGCGAGCCAGTCGGCCTCCGCTTCCGGACGGTGACCGGGGTCGGCACCGGCAGCGCCGGCAGCGCCGTCGGTGCCCATGTCCCGCAACCACGCGGCCAAGTCCTCGGTGCCGGAGTCGCCCCCGGCACCCGCGGCCCAGAACGGCAGGGCCTCTGCCCCGGGAAGCTCCAGTTGGATGTGCCGGTAGTGGTCCATGCCCGTGCCTGCAGGGATCAACTTGCCGATGATGATGTTCTCCTTCAAGCCGAACAACTGGTCGCTGCGACCCTCGATCGCTGCCTCGGTGAGCACCCTCGTCGTCTCCTGAAAGGAGGCGGCCGAGAGCCAGCTGTCCGTGGCGAGCGAGGCCTTCGTGATGCCCATCAGCTCGGGCCGGCCCTCGGCGGGACGCTTTCCCTCCGCCACGAGGCGGCGGTTGACCTCGGCGTAGAGCTGGTTGTCGACGCGCTCTCCGGGCAAGAACGGCGCGTCGCCGGGCTCGGCGACGAGCACGCGCCGGAGCATCTGGCGGACGATCAGCTCGATGTGCTTGTCGTGGATCGACACGCCCTGGTCCCGGTAGACCTTCTGCACCTCTTCGACGAGGTACTGCTGGGTCTCGCGGATGCCGCGCACCTCGAGGAGCTCCTTCGGGTCCTTGGGCCCTTCGACGAGCGCATCGCCCGCGGCGACCTCCTGCCCCTCGGCGACCTCGAGATGGGCCCGGGCTGGCACCACGGTCGACTCCTCGGTCCCGTCGTCGGCGACCACGGTGACCCTGCGACCCGACTCCTCGTCCTCGATGCGGACGACGCCCGAGTGGCGGGCGAGGACCGCGGCTCCCTTGGGCGTGCGGGCCTCGAAGAGCTCGACCACGCGAGGAAGGCCGTGGGTGATGTCCTCGCCGACGATCCCTCCGGTGTGGAAGGTCCGCATGGTCAGCTGGGTGCCCGGCTCGCCGATGGACTGCGCCGCGATGACGCCGACCGCTTCACCGAGCTCGATCATCCTTCCGGTGGCGAGCGACTGCCCATAGCAGGCCGCGCACACCCCGTGCGCAGCCTCGCACGTGAGCACCGATCGGGTGCGCACGCGGGTCACGCTCGGGTCGTCCCGAAGCCTGGCCACGACGTCGTCGGTGAGGACGGTCCCCGTCGTGATCGTCGAGCCGTCGGACAGGTGGACGTCCTCGGTGAGCAACCGTCCGTAGGCGCGGGTCTCGAGATAGGTACGCCTGCCGGGGCTGTCCGGCTCGACGTTCTCGATCCACACCCCCCTCGTCGTGCCGCAGTCCTCCTCGCGGACGATCAGCTCCTGGGCAACGTCCACGAGGCGGCGCGTGAGGTAGCCGGAGTCCGCGGTGCGAAGGGCCGTGTCGGCGAGCCCTTTACGGGCGCCGTGCGTCGAGATGAAGTACTCGAGCACGGACAGGCCCTCACGGAAGGACGACTTGATCGGCCTGGGGATCATCTCGCCACGCGGGTTGGAGACAAGGCCCTTCATGCCCGCGATCTGGCGGATCTGCTGGGCGTTCCCTCGGGCCCCGGAGTCCACCATCATGTCGAGCGGGTTGAAGGCGAGACCCGAGAGCGTCTTCTCCATCGCGCGGCCAACCTCGGAGTTCGCCGACGTCCAGATCTCGATCTCCTTCTGGCGCCGCTCGTCGTCGGTGATGATGCCCCGCTTGAACTGGGTCTCGGCCTTCTCCGCCTCCGTCTCGTAGCGGTCGAGGATCGCTTGCTTGTCCGGCGGCGTCCGCACGTCGTCGATCGAGATCGTGAGGCCGGAGCGCGCGGCGTAACGGAACCCGAGCGACTTGATCCGGTCGAGGCTCTCGGCCACGACGTGCTTCGGGTAGCCGGCAGAGAGCTCCTCGACGATCACTCCGATCGGCGTGTTGCGCTTGCCGACGACGTCGTTCAAGTACGGGAAGCCCTCGGGGAGCGCCTCGTTGAACAGGACGCGACCAGGGGTCGTCTCGATGGACAGACGCTCCGACCCGTCGCCGGTCGCGTCAGCGCCGGCCTCCGGCTCGATCGGGCCGGAGGCAGTGCCGTTCCCGCGCGGCGCGGCGGCTCCGACCAGCCGAGCGGCGAGCGGCTCCCCCGGACGAGGCCGCAGCTGGATCTTGGCGTGCAGCGCGACGCTGCCCTCGTCGAGGGCCGCCTGCACCTCGTAGCTGTGCCGGAACGCCCGGCCCTCCCCCAACGCACCGTCGACGACCAGGGTGAGGTAGTACGCACCGAAGACCATGTCCTGGGTCGGTACGGTGATCGGGCGCCCCGTCGCCGGCGAGAGGATGTTGTTCGCCGACAGCATGAGGACCCGCGCTTCGGCCTGGGCCTCCGCCGAGAGCGGCAGATGGACGGCCATCTGGTCGCCGTCGAAGTCCGCGTTGAACGCGGTGCAGACAAGGGGATGGATCTGGATGGCCTTCCCTTCGACGAGCACCGGCTCGAACGCCTGGATACCCAGGCGGTGGAGGGTCGGCGCACGGTTGAGCAGGACCGGGTGCTCACGGATCACGCCCTCGAGCACGTCCCAGACCTGCGGTCGGCGCCGTTCGACCATCCGCTTGGCGGACTTGATGTTCTGCGCGAGCTCCGCGTCCACGAGGCGCTTCATGACGAAGGGCTTGAAGAGCTCGAGCGCCATGAGCTTGGGGAGGCCGCACTGGTGGAGCTGCAAGGTCGGGCCGATGACGATGACCGAACGGCCCGAGTAGTCCACCCGCTTGCCGAGGAGGTTCTGACGGAACCTCCCCTGCTTGCCCTTCAGCATGTCCGAGAGCGACTTGAGCGGTCGATTGCCCGGCCCGGTCACGGGACGGCCGCGCCGGCCGTTGTCGAACAGCGCGTCGACCGCCTCTTGGAGCATGCGCTTCTCGTTGTTGATGATGATCTCGGGCGCGCCGAGGTCGAGGAGGCGCTTCAGGCGGTTGTTGCGGTTGATGACCCTGCGGTAGAGGTCGTTCAGGTCGGAGGTCGCGAAGCGGCCGCCGTCCAGCTGGACCATCGGACGGAGGTCCGGCGGGATGACCGGCACGGCCTCGAGGATCATCGCGCGCGGGTCGTTCACCCGGCGGCCCTGCTCGTCCCGCCGGTTGAAGGCGGTCACGATCTTCAGGCGCTTGATGACCTTCTGGCGCCGCTGCGCCGAGAGCGGACGGCGACCGTCCGCCGCGTCGATCATCTCCCGCAGCTTGACCTCCTCGGCGTCGAAGTCGATGCGGTCGATGAGGCGTTGGATCGCCTCGGCGCCCATCCCGCCCTCGAAGTAGTCGGAGTAGCGCAGCTGGAGCTCGCGCCAGAGGAGCTCGTCCTCGATGATCTTTCGGGCGTGCAGACTACGCAGCTCGTCGAGGGCCCGCTTGGCGAGCTCGATCTCGTCGTCGGCGCGCTCTCGCAGCGCACCGATCTCCCTCTCCGCGGATCGCTGGCGTGCCTTCACCTCGGCATCGCGTGCCCCCTGCGTCTCGAGCTCCTTCAGCTCCTCTTCGAGGGCCTTGAAGCGGCGGTCGATCTCGAGGTCGCGGCGGCGCTCGATCTCAGACACCTCCTCGGCGAGCTCGGCTTCGAGGTTCGGGAGGTCCTCGTGGCGCTTCTCCTCGTCGACCCAGGTGACCAGGTTCGCGGCGAAGTAGATGACCTTCTCGAGCTGCTTGGCCTTCAGCTCCTCACGGGCCTCGGTGCCCATGAGGAGGTACGCGAGCCAGCTGCGGGTGCCTCGCAGGTACCAGATGTGGACGACGGGAGCGGCGAGCTCGATGTGCCCCATGCGCTCGCGGCGCACCTTGGACCTGGTGACCTCGACCCCGCATCGCTCGCAGATGATCCCCTTGAAGCGCACGCGCTTGTACTTGCCGCAGTAGCACTCCCAGTCCTTGGTGGGACCGAAGATCTTCTCGCAGAAGAGCCCATCCTTCTCCGGGCGAAGGGTCCGGTAGTTGATGGTCTCGGGCTTCTTCACCTCGCCGTTGGACCACGCGCGGATGGAATCGCCGGTCGCGAGACCGATCCGCAACTGGTCGAAGGTGTTCACATCCAGCGCCATTACGAGAAGCTCCTCTCAGCCGCGCGCCGCTCGTCCTCTTCGTCCGACCCTCGTTCGGGTCTGCTGATGTCGATCCCGAGCTCCTCGGCCGTGCGGAACACGTCCTCGTCGAGCTCGTGCATCTCGATCCCAGAGCCGTCCTTCGCCAGCACCTCCACATCGAGGCAGAGGGACTGCATCTCCTTGATGAGCACCTTGAAGCTCTCAGGGATGCCCGGCTCGGGAATGTTCTCGCCCTTCACGATCGCCTCGTAGACCTTGACGCGCCCGAGGACGTCGTCCGACTTGATGGTGAGGAGCTCCTGGAGGGCGTACGCCGCGCCGAAGGCTTCCAGCGCCCACACCTCCATCTCCCCGAAGCGCTGGCCGCCGAACTGGGCCTTCCCACCGAGGGGCTGCTGGGTGATCATCGAGTACGGGCCGGTCGAGCGGGCATGGATCTTGTCGTCGACGAGGTGGGCCAGCTTCAGGATGTAGACGTAGCCGACCGAGATCGGGTTGTCGTACGGCTCGCCGGTCCGGCCGTTGTAGAGCACGGCCTTCCCGGTCGGCTGGATCTGCACCTCACCGGTGGCCGAGTCGGCGTTCAAACGCTCGAAGAGCTGGCGGATCGTGTGGTGCTTGCCCGCGTCCTCCTCCTCGTCCCAGTGCGCTCCGTCGAACACGGGCGTCGACACCCAGGCCGCCGGGATCGTCCGTGGCCGCGTCTTGCGGCCCGAGCCCGGCCGGGCGCACGTGCCGGCTCCCTCCTCCATCGCGACGCCCTCCCAGCCATGGCGCGCGGCGTATCCGAGATGCGACTCGAGCACCTGTCCGACATTCATGCGGCTCGGCACCCCGAGAGGGTTCAAGATGATGTCGACCGGGGTCCCGTCGGCGAGGAACGGCATGTCCTCGATCGGAAGGATCTTCGAGATCACGCCTTTATTGCCGTGGCGGCCGGCCAGCTTGTCTCCCTCGGAGATCTTCCGCTTCTGGGCGACGTAGACGCGCACGAGCTGGTTCACGCCCGGCGGGAGCTCGTGAGAGTCCTCGCGGGAGAACACCCGCACGTCGATGACCTTGCCCTCCTCGCCGTGAGGGACCTTCAGGCTCGTGTCACGCACCTCACGTGCCTTCTCCCCGAAGATCGCCCGCAGCAGGCGCTCCTCGGGCGTCTGCTCGGTCTCGCCCTTGGGCGTGACCTTGCCGACGAGGACGTCGCCAGGGCCGACCTCGGCGCCGATGCGGATGATGCCTCGCTCGTCCAGGTCGGCGAGGATCTCCTCGGAGAGGTTCGGGATGTCCCGGGTGATCTCCTCGGCGCCGAGCTTCGTGTCACGGGCATCGATCTCGTGCTCCTCGATGTGGATCGACGTGAGCACGTCGTCTCGCACCAGGCGCTGGGAGAGGATGATCGCGTCCTCGTAGTTGTACCCCTCCCAGGGCATGAACGCGACGAGCAGGTTCTTGCCCAGCGCAAGCTCGCCATTGTGCGTGGAGGGTCCGTCGGCGAGCAGGTCGCCGGTGGTCACCGCGTCGCCTTCGTCCACCAGCGGCTTCTGGTTGATGGACGTGTTCTGGTTCGACCGGCGGAACTTCGCGAGCCGGTACACCTTCCGGCCGAGCGAGTGGCCGAGGCGGTCCTTCTGCCCCGAGCGGTACTCGACGACGATCTGGTCGCCGGAGACCTCCGTGACGGTGCCCTGGCCCTCTGCCACGATGACATCACCCGCGTCCCTCGCCGCGCGGCCCTCGACGCCGGTACCGATGTATGGCGCCTCGGGGACGATCAGCGGCACCGCCTGCTTCTGCATGTTGGCACCCATGAGCGCCCGGTTGGCGTCGTCGTGCTCGACGAAGGGGATCAGCGCAGTGGACACGGAGACGATCTGCTTCGGCGAGACGTCCATGAGGTCGACCTCGTCGGGCGTCACGTAGTCGATCTCGCTCGTCGTGCCGTAGGTCGTGCTCATCGCGCCGATCCGGACCCCGGTGCCCTGAGGCCCACGGCGGACGAGCACGCGGTCGCTGGTGAAACGGCCGTCGGGTCCGATCGGCGCGTTCGCCTGGGCGATGACGTGCTCCTCCTCCTCGTCGGCCGCGAGGTACACGATCTCGTTGGTGACGCGACCGTCCTCGACCTTGCGGTACGGGGTCTCGATGAAGCCGTACTCGTTCACCCGTGCGTAGGTCGCGAGGGCTCCGATCAGCCCGATGTTCGGGCCCTCGGGCGTCTCGATCGGGCACATCCGACCGTAGTGGGACGTGTGGACGTCACGCACCTCGAAGCCGGCTCGCTCGCGGGAGAGGCCGCCGGGCCCGAGCGCCGAGAGGCGCCGCTTGTGCGCCAGCCCGGACAGCGGGTTGTTCTGGTCCATGAACTGGCTCAGCTGCGACGTGCCGAAGAACTCCTTCACGGCGGCGACGACGGGACGGATGTTGATGAGGGTCTGAGGGGTGATGGCCTCGACGTCCTGGGTCGTCATGCGCTCTCGCACCACCCGCTCCATGCGCGACAGGCCCACGCGGACCTGGTTCTGGATGAGCTCGCCGACCGACCGGATCCGCCGGTTGGCGAAGTGGTCCTGGTCGTCGATCCGGTAGGTCGAGTCCCCATCCGACATGTGCAAGGCGAGGTGGAGCATGTAGGTCGCCGAAGCAAGGATCTCCGACGGGCTGAGGACGCTCTGTCCTGGCGCAGGACGCTCGAGGTCGAGCCCGAAGAGCTCGGCGATGCGCTCGATCTCCGGCCCGAGCTTCCGGTTCAGCTTGTAGCGGCCCACGCGGGTGAGGTCATAGCGCTTCGGGTTGAAGAAGGCGTTCTCGAAGTACTGGCGCGCGGCCTCGACCGAGAGCGGCTCGCCCGGCCGGGCACGCTTGTAGATCTCGAGGAGCGCGTCCTCACGAGTAGGTGCGAGGTCCTTCTCCTTCTCCCACTGCCCCTCGAGGAAGTCGAAGTGCCGGACGAACCGCTCGAGAAACGCCTCGTCTCCGAAGCCGAGCGCGCGCAGCAGCACGAACAGGGAGAGCCGCCGCTTGCGCGCCACCCGAGCTCCCGCGGTGACATCCTTGGAGGGCTTCGCCTCGATGTCGAGCTCGATCCACTCGCCGCGGTAGGGATGGATCGTCCCGGTGAAGATCGTCTTCAGGTCCCGGCCCGGCTGGAAGATGACCCCCGGGGAGCGGACCAGCTGGCTCACCACGACGCGCTCGGTCCCGTTGACGATGAAGGTGCCGCGGTCCGTCATCATCGGGAAGTCGCCCATGAAGACGGTCTGCTCCTTGATCTCACCCGTGCCAGCGTTCAAGAACCGCGCACGCACGAACACGGGCGCGGCGTAGGTCATGTCCTTCTCCTTGCACTCCTCGACCGAGAACTTCGGCGGAGGGCGCAGGTCGGCGTCGGACGGGTCGAACTCGAGCTCGAGGCTCAGCTGGCCGGTGAAGTCCTCGATCGGGCTGATGTCGCCGAAGGCCTCGGCGAGACCCCTGTCCAGGAACCACTTGAAGGAGTCTCGCTGGATGGCGATGAGGTCGGGCAGGGGCAGCGCCTCGTCGATGTTGGCGAAGGACACACGTTCGGGGCTACGGGACCGTGAAGGCAACGGTCAACTCCTCCCAGTTGCTCGGGGTGCGGTGAAGTGGCAGAGGCAGATGGGGCAGACGACGGGTGCAGAGGACCCCTGAAGGGCCCCGAGCGGTGCCATGACGCGCGTCACCACGCTGAACAAGTTGCGGTCACGAAACAGGGCGGCACGGCAACCCTGCAGCATACCCGAAGGCACGGCGGAGCACAACCCCCCGGCGTCGGTGCACCGACGAGGTAGCCAGCGAAAGGCTAAAGGGCGGCATTCCCGTCGTCAAGGGTCGGCGGCGCCGGCCCCGCACCGGCCGGGCTCTCGGCGTCGCCTGGGGAACCCTGCGCCGGCTCGGAGCAGCCGGCAGGCGGACGTCTCGAGGGCCCGGCAGGCGGACGGCCCGGGTGGCGGTCGACGTGAGCACCGCCAGCCGGGTCCTCGGCGACGACTACTTGACCTCGACGCTCGCGCCGGCACCCTCGAGCGCCGCGCGCGCCTTCTCGGCGTCGTCCTTGTTCACCCGCTCCAAGACGGGCTTCGGCGCGCTGTCGACGAGGTCCTTCGCCTCCTTCAAGCCGAGGCTCGTGAGCGAACGCACCTCCTTGATCACCTGGATCTTCTTCTCGCCAGCCGCGGTCAAGATGACGTCGAACTCCGTCTTCTCCTCTTCTGTACCGCCGGCCTCGGCTCCACCTCCAGCGGCCGCAGGCACGGCGGCCAACGCCATGGGCGCCGCGGCCGTCACACCGAACTTCTCCTCGAAGTCCTTCAGCAGCTCGCTCAGCTCGATCACCGAAAGCTCGGCGATGCCATCGAGGATCTGCTCCTTGGTCAGGGACCCTGCCATCTTCTGTGTGTTCCTTTCTTCGTCGAGCTCTTCTCCCGAGCTCTGCAACGTGTGGAAATGACCCGAGCGGGCTAGTCGTCGCCCTCGGAGGCCGCCGCCTCGGGCTCAGGGGCCTCGGCCTCAGGGGCCACGGGCTCGGCCGCCGCCTCGGCCTCAGGGGCCACGGGCTCGGCCGCCGCCTCGGCCTCAGGGGCCACAGGCTCGGCCAGCCCCCCGCGCTCGTCCACGAGCGCCTTGAGCCCGTAGGCGAGGTTGCGCGGGAGCGCCTGGAGGAGCGAAGCGAACTGTGCGAGCGGGGCTTGGAGCGCGCCGGCGACCCGGGCAAGGAGCACCTCACGAGGTGGGAGGTCAGCAAGCGCCCCCAGCTGTGCCGGGGAGAGCATCGCGCCGTCGAACACCCCGCCCTTCACGACGAGGTGGCTGTTCGTCCGCGAGAAGTCGCGCAACGCCTTGGCCACCGCGCCGACGTCACCCTGGACGAACGCGATCGCCGTGGGCCCGACGAGCAGCTCCCCGAGCAGCGCGTGCGGCCCTCCGTCCACCGCCCGTCGAACGAGCGTGTTCTTGAAGACCTTGTACTCCCCCCCGGCCGCCGTCAGGCTCTTGCGCAGCTCGGCGAGGTCCCCAACGGTCAGCCCGCGGTACTCGGTGACCACCGCAGCATGCGCTTCGTCGAGTCGCGTCCGCACCTCGTCGACGACGGCGACCTTCTCGGGCCTCGGGCTCTCCATCGTTCCTCCACCGCTCACGTCAAGGGTGCCGAGGTGCCCCCGGTGTGCGACGGACCAGGCTGGTGCCCGGAGAGCGTCGCCTCGTCAGGCGGACCCTGGTGGGTCCCTTCGGCGCCCATGCGCGCACCGGAGGTCTACGGCGATCGGAAATGGTCATCACCCGCGGTCTGCGGGCGGTCGTGGACAGGCTATCAGGCGGTGGCCGCCAGCTCCTCTTCGACCTCGCGTGCTCGCGCCGGGTCGATGTGCACCCCGGGGCCCATCGTCGACGAGAGGGTCACCGAGAGCAGGTAACGACCCTTGGCGGCCGACGGCTTCGCGCGGACGAGCTCCTCGATGACGGCATGCACGTTCGCTGCCAGGTCAGCCTTGCCGAAGGACACCTTCCCGACTGGGAGGTGGATGTTGCCAACCTTGTCGGTGCGGTACTCGACCCGACCGCCCTTGAACTCGGTGACCGCCCTGCCGACGTCGGTCGTCACCGTGCCGGTCTTCGGGTTCGGCATGAGGCCCCGAGGCCCAAGGATCCTCCCGAGCGTCCCGACCTGCCCCATGAGGTCCGGGGTGGAGATCGCGACGTCGAAGTCCAAGAACCCCTCGTCGCGCACGCGGGCCACGAGATCGTCGGCGCCGACGATGTCCGCTCCGGCAGCCCTGGCCTCCGCCGCCTGCTCACCAGCGGCGAACGCGGCGACCCGGACCGACTTTCCGGTGCCCGCAGGCAGGCTGAGCGTCCCGCGCACGATCTGGTCCGCCTTGCGCGGGTCGACGCCGAGGCGCACGGCCAGCTCGACGGTCTCGTCGAACTTGGCGGACGCCATCGACTTCACAAGGTCGATCGCGTCCCCGACGCCGTAGAGGGCGTCACGGTCGTAACGCCCGTTGAACGAGCGGTAACGCTTGCCATGCTGGCTCATCGATGTCCTCCGTCTCGGGCGCAGCTCAGCCGGCGACTGCGATGCCCATCGACCGGGCAGTGCCGACGATCTGCTTCTTCGCCGCCTCGAGGTCGCCGGTGTTCAGGTCGACGAGCTTCACCCGGGCGATCTCTGCGAGCTGGTCGTCGGTGATGGTGCCGATCTGCGAACGGCCTGCGGTCGCCGATCCCTTCTCGAGCCCGGCAGCTTGGCGCAGGAGCACCGGGGCGGGGGGCGTCTTCAGCACGAACGTGAAGGTTCGGTCCTCGTAGATGGTGATCTCGACGGGGATGACGGTGCCACGCTGGGATTCGGTGGCCGCGTTGTACTGCTTGCAGAATTCCATCGTCTGGACCCCGTGCGGGCCCAGGGCGGTGCCGACGGGAGGGGCAGGGGTCGCCTGGCCAGCTTGAAGCTGGATCCTGACCACGGCGAGCACGCGCTTGCGGGGGGGCATTCGAAATTCTCCTTCGAGGGTTAGAGCTTTGCGACCTGGCTGAACTCGAGCTCGACCGGGGTCTCCCGACCGAAGATGTTCACGAGCACCTTCAGCTTCAGTTGGTCCTCGTTGATCTCGGCGATCTGACCGGAGAAGTCGGCGAACGGTCCCTCCTTCACTCGGACCGTCTCGTTGATCTCGTACTCGAGCTTCGTGCGGCGGTGCTTCGCTGGCGCCTGGACACCCTCGGGCTTCACCTGGAGGATGCTCTCCACCTCCCGGCGCGAGAGCGGCGTCGGCTTCGTGCCCGGTCCGACGAAGCCGGTGACCCCCGGCGTGTTGCGGATTGCGCCCCAGACGTCGTCGTCCAGGTCGCAGCGGACGAGCAGGTACCCCGGGAACACCTTCTTCTGGACGGTGACCCGCTTGCCGTTCTTGACCTCGACCACGTCTTCCACCGGGACGACGACCTCGTAGACCCGGTCCTCCATCCCGCGAGACACGATCACGTTCTTCAAGTTGGAGGTGACCTTGTTCTCGTACCCCGAGTACGTGTGCACGACGTACCAGTGCCCGGGACGATCGTAGGGGCTCGGAACGTAGACGGCCTCTTCCTCGTCCCCTTCGTCGTCCTCGGTGTCGTCCCCTTCGTCGTCCGCCGGCTCGGCGACACCCAAGCCCGCCGCCTCGACGGCATCCAACCCCTCCGGTGCGATGTCGGCCGCGCTGTCCGCAGCGGCGGCTTCCAGACCGCGCGCAGCGCTCTGCGCGACGTCCGCGCCAGGATCTTCTTGAAGTTCGGTATCGAGTGTCACGTAGAGGTGCTCATTTCTGGAACATGAAGAACACACCCTTGCCGAAGGCGTAGTTCAGCACGAAGATCAACGCGATCATCACGACGAGCGTGAAGAACACGACCATCGAATAGTTCACCATCTCGACGCGGGTCGGCCACGCGACCTGGCGCAGCTCGTCTCGAACCTCCCGTGCGAACTGGACCGGAGTCGTCCGATCGGTACGTACCGGCTTCGCCGCGCGCTGGCCCACCTCGACGTCGCCGATCTCGAACGCGCCGGTCTCCAGGTCCGCGCCGTCGGCCGCTGCCCGGTCTCGCCGTTCCATCATGCGCTTGGTCTCGCGGTTCACTGCTTCGCTCCGGCTGTCGATCTTCTCTCGGGAGTCCGATCCTCCTGGTGGTGCTGCCAGCAGGGCAGGAGGGACTCGAACCCCCAACCGCCGGTTTTGGAGACCGGTGCTCTACCAGTTGAGCTACTGCCCTCTGTCACCGCAGTCCCCGTCCGGGACTTCGAGCACCGGGGCCGGCAGCTGCCGGAGCTCGGGGGCAGGGCGCGAGGTTACCACCCTCTGGCTGGAACGACTCAGCGGGTCTCCTTGTGCAGGGTGTGACGGCGGTCCCAGCGGCAGTACTTCCGCATCTCGATCCGCTCGCGGTCGTTCAGCTTGTTCTTCGTGGTGATGTAGTTACGCCGCTTGCACACCTCGCAAGCGAGGGTCACCTGGACGCGCTTCTCGTTCTTGGCCATGGGGTGCCTCTCTCGTATCTTCCGTGCTCGACCCGGCCGTCTCGGTCCGTAGCGGCGGCGGGACTCGAACCCGCGACAACACGATTATGAGCCGTGTGCTCTGACCAACTGAGCTACGCCGCCGGGGAGCCCCCTGTCGGAATCGAACCGACGACACCAGCCTTACCATGGCTGTGCTCTGCCGACTGAGCTAAGGGGGCGCGGCCACACGCCGCTACAGGCCCTCATGATAGCCACGCCGTGCACACGGCGCCTCCCGCGCGCTCGATACCATCCCCGCCGTGCGGCTACGCCTGGTGCAGCGCGACGACGCCGAAGCCATCCGGGCGATCTACAACCTCGAGGTCACCACAGGGACGAACACGTTCGACCTCGTCGCTCGCTCCCTCGAGGACCAGCAGGCGTGGATCGAACGTCACCGCGGCGCGCACCCGGCGGTCGTGGCCTGGGACGGCGAGGTCCTCGGCTTCTCGGTCGTTTCGCCGTTTCGCGACCGCGCAGCCTACGCCACGACCGTCGAGGATTCCGTCTACGTCCATCGGGACCACCGTGGCAGGGGCGTCGGCCGACTGCTCCTCGAAGAGGTGCTTCGCATGGCGGCCGGGCACGGGTTCCATGCCGTCATCGCGAGGATCTCCTCAGGAAACGAGCCCTCCATCCGTCTCCACCGAGCGTGCGGCTTCGAGCTCGTCGGAGTCGAGCGCGAGGTGGGCCGCAAGCACGGGCACTGGCTGGACGTCGTCGAGCTGCAGCGGATGCTCTGACGAGGCCCGCGCAGGAGCGCGGTGGATCGCCGAGCTACGCCCGGGCGCGGACGAGCTCTTCTTGGATCCGGGGGTCCATCCACGAGCTCGACCACCTGCCGATGGGCACGACCAGCACACCGAGGAGGGCGAGCAACGCGGCGGCAACCGCGATCGGGTTGTAGTGGATCAGCTCGTCGAGAAGTGTCCGGCCGCCGGGCAGGCCGATGAACGGGGAGAGCGCCGAGAGCGCGACGAGGACCGTCCGCAGCTTTCCCGCGGCAACCGGTGCGAGAAGCACCACGCCCCAGGTGAGGTACCACGGCTGGACGACCGGGCCGAGCACGACGAACAGCAGCATGCTAATCCCCATGGCGCGCACCGCACCGACCTGTTCGCTGCGGAAGAGCAGGTAGACGGACAATCCGGCCGCGGCCGACAACCCGAGGACCCGGGTGCCCGACAGGACGGTCGCCATGGGTACCCCGGTGAGCCCAGCCCCGTGGAGCATGCCCGAGAGGAGCATCCCGATGCCCGTGGCGGGCGCCAGCCAGCTCCGCACGGTGCCGGGGGTGTCGAGATTGGCGATCCAGCCGATGCCGAGCCCGCTCACCACCGACAGGCCCAGCACGATCGCCGAGGCGATCGCGCCCGCCTTTGCCAGCGGCCGCAGCCGTTGGCGCCACGAAAGCCCCGGACCTGTCCACTCCCAGCCGATGTAGACGACCCCTATCGCCGCAGGGACCTTGATCGCTGCCGCGAGGGCGCACAGGACGACGCCCCAGACCGGATGGCGGTACCGGGCGGCGGTCACGCCGGCGACGAGAAGACCGAGCATGAGCGCATCGTTGTGGGCTGCACCGACCAGCATGAGGATGGTGAGCGGGTTCAGCACTGCCATGACGTAGACCGGTCCGTGGTCCTTCCCGAAGGAGCGGGCGAGGGCCGGGACGCACGCGGCGATGAGCGCGACACCGGCGACGGCCGAGAGGCGCAGGAGGACCACCGTCACGAGCATGTGATGGAGGCTGATGTTTGCGAAGAACCCGTCCACCAGGAGGAACAGCGGTCCGTACGGAGCGGGCGTGTTCAGCCACAGCGGGTCCACGGGGTTCACGTACGGACCGGCTCCCAGGGTGTACGGGCCGTAGTCGTACGGGTTGATGTGGCGGCTCACCATCTCGCCCTGTGCCGCATAGGAGTACACGTCACGACTGAAGATCGGCGCCACCACGAGCATCGGCACGATCCACAGGACGAGGATCCATCCGAGATAGCGCACGGGCACACCAGGACGGTGGGCGAGCGCCTTCATGAGGCCGTACCAGACCCGGATCAACAGGACCAGGCCGCCATAGACCGCCACGAGCCCGAGCAGCATGAAGCTCTCCGACGAACCGCCCGGTGGAGGCTCGCCGAAGAACCACGTGCCGGACATGTCGAGCTTGAACGGCGAGCTCGGAAGCGAAGCACCCATGGCGATCGCGCACAACGCCACGAAGCCCAGTAGCGCGGGCCGCCGCAGGAACCGCCACCCCTCGGGCTCGTCGGCACCCGGTTGCACGCGATCAGCGAGCATCGACGCCGGCAGAAGCCGCACTTTGCACATCTCGAGCCGCACTGCCAAGCGATCAGCAGCTGCACCTGCACGAGCGGCGCGAGCACGCGCTCTGGAGCGCTCGTCGGCGAGGCGGGCCCGGAGCGAGCTCACCCCGCCCGTCGCCGCGACAACCTCGGCCCGTTCACCGCTCACGCCCTCTCGCACGACGTCGTCCAACCTCACCTGTAGTCGGGGCGGAACTGCTCCGCCCAAAGCACGCTGCTGGCGTTGCGACTGCGGGACTGCCAAGACCGCCTGCGCCTGACGCAGGACCTTGGGCCATCGGACCAGCCGGCGCCGTCCACAGCCTCCGCCAGGACATCCTGCGGACCCAAGGATCCAGTCTGTGTCACCGCATTGTAATCAGGTCCCGACATCCGCCCAATGTCAGCTCGATCAACGGCCGCATGCACGCCGCACCGCCAGCGGTCGCCTCGTGGGCACTCGCCGGCAAAGCACCTGCCGTAAGCGGGAATACTGTAGCACTTGATACAGTTGATCCGCTTGATGTCGCCTCGAACGTCCGGAAGCAGAAGATCGCCCAGATCGATCAGCATGCGCCGGGCAACAGCTCGAGTCTCGCGGAGGCCGGAGCCCGTGACCACACCGTCGCCGGAGCCAGAACCCACCCACCCCGCTTGGGACGCCCCCAGCGCCGCCGATCGAGGCCCCGATCGCGTCGAGAGCCCCAGCCCCCGTCGCTCGCCTCCGCTGCAGCTCGAGGAGGGCCTCGGATTTCGCCTGGGCCGCCTCGTTCGGATGCTGCGGGCCGAGTGGGCCATCGAGCTGGAGGGGCTGGGGGTCACCCCGCCGCAGGCGGCTGTCCTCCGGGGGGTTGCCGGGCGTCCGGGCACGTCGCTACGAGCTCTCGCGCGAACGCTCGGGGCCGATCCCATGAAGGTCAAGCGGTGCGTCGACGTGCTGGAACGCCGGGGGCTGGTCCAAAGCGCTCACCGCGGCACCGATCGCAGGCCCCGAGCGCTCCACCTCACCCCTGAGGGCCCGCTGCTCGCCGCTCGAATCGACGCCCTGGTCCGAGCGCAGGAGGAGCACCTCGCCTCGACGCTCGGCCCCGCCCGACTGTCCGACCTCGAGGGCGTCCTCGCCGCGCTGGAGGCCGACGCGGGCCTCTTCCCGGCGGACGACCACCATTCCGCGCTCCGCACGAAAGGAACCACGATGACCACCGATCCGAGCTGCTCAGCCCCTCGGAGCACGGGACGTCCGCCCACCCGGGACGACCAGACGTCCACGACGTCCACACACTCAGGCCCACCACCCACCGATGCCGAGCACGGCCACGGCGGCCACGGCCAGCACGGCCAGCACGGCGGCGCCGGCTCACCGGGAGCCGCGTGGGACGAGCGCTATGCGGGGACGGACTGGCCGACGGATCCAGACGGACCCCTCGTGGACCTCGTGAGCACTCTCGAGCCGGGTCGAGCGATCGACCTGGGCTGCGGACCGGGTCGCAACGCGGTCTGGCTCGCCAGGCAGGGATGGCAGGTCACCGGGGTCGACGCCTCTGGCGTGGGGCTGGCGCAAGCCAAAGAGCGTGCCACCCGAGAAGGGCTCGTCCTCGAGCTGGTGCAAGCGGACCTGCTGAGCTACGTGCCGTCGCAAGCGAGCTTCGACCTCGTCGTGGTCGCCAATCTGCATTTCGCCCCTGAAGAGCGCGGGCTCTTCTTCGCCCGCGCCGTCGCCGCCGTTGCCCCCGGCGGTCATCTCTTCGTCACGGGCCACCACCTCGACTCCCTCGGACGAGTCGGCCCGCCGTTCCCAGAGCGTCTCTACACCGAAGAGCTCCTCCGCGAGCTGCTCGCTCCGCTCGCGGTAGAGGTTCTCCGCCACGAGCGCCCCCTCGGCGACGGCCAGCTGGCGGTGGACGCCGTCGCGTGGGCGAGCGCCCCCACGGCTTCTGGAGGCGGGCGATGACCTCGTCGCAAGAAGGCGCAGTCGCCCCGGGCGCTGCAGCCAGAAGCTCCGAGCCGACCGGCCATGGCCCGCAACCTCACCACCGGCTCGCCCTCGTGGTGATCGCCACCGCTCAGCTGATGGTGATGCTCGATCTCACCATCGTCAACATCGCCCTGCCGTCGATGCAGCGCGAGCTGCACTTCTCGGCGACCAACCTCACCTGGGTGGTGGACGCGTACGTCCTGGTCTTCGGCGGTCTACTGCTCCTCGGTGGGCGGCTCGGAGACCTGTTCGGCAGGCGTCGGATGTTCGCCGTAGGGATCGCAGCCTTCGCCGGAGCGTCGCTGGCCGGTGGCCTGGCCACCGACCAGGCGTGGCTCATCGCCGCGCGCGCCATCCAGGGCATCGGTGCCGCCATCGCGTCCCCCACGGCGCTCTCGCTCATCGTGACCACTTTCGAGGAGGGTGCGCCACGCAACAGAGCGATGGGCGTCTATGCGGGGATGTCCGCTGCGGGTGGAGCTCTTGGCCTGCTGCTCGGCGGCATCCTCGTCGACGTGGCCTCGTGGCGCTGGGTCTTGTTCGTGAACGTCCCGATCGCCATCGCGGTCCTCGTCCTCACGCCGATGTCGCTGCACGCTGGGCGGGCCCCGAGCGGCCGCAGCCATCGCCTCGACGTTCCGGGCGCGCTGAGCATCTCGGCTGGGATGGCCCTGCTCGTCTATGGCCTCGTCAGCGCCCCGACCAACGGATGGTCGAGCCCGCGGACGGACCTCGCGTTCGCCGCCGCCGCATTGCTCCTCGCCGTCTTCGTCGCGATCGAGCGCTCCTCCAAGGAGCCCCTCATCCCCCTCGGCTTCCTGCGCAATCGCAATCGGGCGGCCGGGTTCGGTGTCATGCTGCTGCTGGGCGCCGCGATGCTGTCGCTCATCTTCTTCCTGACCCAGTTCCTCCAGGACATCCTCCACTACAGCCCCATCCTCGCCGGCGTCGCCTATCTTCCGATCCCCATCAGCGTCGCCACGACCAGCGTTGTCGTCTCACGACTCGTTCGGCGTTACGGAGTGCGGCGGTTCCTCGTCGTCGGCCCCGTCCTCGTCGCCGCGGGCCTCCTCTGGGTCTCCGGGGTGAACGAGACTTCCAGCTACGCCCAGGTCTTCGGACCGCTCGTGCTCGTCGGGCTGGGCATGGGCCTGTCCTTCGTCCCGCTCACGCTGAACGCCGTGGCCTCCGTGGAGGGGCACCAGTCCGGCCTCGCGTCAGCGCTGCTCAACACGAGCCAGCAGCTCGGAGGTTCGCTCGGGCTGGCCACGCTCGTCACCGTGGCGGCAACCGCGACCCGCGACCAGCTCCAGCACGCGGTCACCGGGCTTCGCGCGGCAGGAACGAGCCTGACCACGCCCCGCCTCCATGCACTCGGGGTCGCCGCGAGCGTACACGGGTACCAGATGGCGTTCCGCTGGGGCGCCGCGGGAGTCGCCATCGCGTTCGTCATCGCCGTCGCACTGCTGCGATCCCCGACCTCCGGCCGGGTCGGACCGCCTGGAGAGCCGGCGTCACCTGCAGAGCCGGCGTCACCTGCAGAGCCGGCGACGTTCCACGAGCCGGTGTCCCTCACCCCGCACGCGGCTGACGCCTGGGCCTGATCCACCGTCACGTCGTTGCATCGGTGATGATCCACCAGTCCGTGCCTCCTGACGATGCGCTCGGCGATCTGAGCAGGGCCGACCCGGTCCTGGCCCGTCTGATCGAGGCTCACCCCGGCTTCGACCCCAGGGCTTGGCTGAACGATCCACCTCCCATGGACGCCTTCGGCGTCCTCGTCTTCCAGGTGGTCGGCCAGCAGCTCTCCGTGCGTGCGACCAGACGGATCCTCGACCGTCTCGCGGCGCTGTTCGGCGGGGCGCTCCCGACCCCCGCGCAGCTCCTCGCTGTCGACCCGAGCGACCTGGCAGCCGTAGGCCTTTCACGCCGCAAGGTCGCCACCATGCGAGATGTCGCGCAACGATTCGCCGACGGCCGGTTGCGCGAGCAGGAGCTGCGGAGCTTGTCCGACCGTGAGGTCGAAGAACGACTGACCGCGGTCCCGGGCATCGGCCCGTGGACCGTTCACGGCTTCTTGATCATCGCCTTCGATCGCAAGGATGTGGTACTACCTGGCGACCTCGCGCTGCGCAACGCGATCCAGCACGTCTACGAGATGGACCGATTGCCGTCAGAGGCCGAGGTGATCGAGCTCGCCGAGCGCTGGCGTCCGTGGCGGAGCGTCGCCGTCGCCTATCTCTTTCAGGCCGGGCTCGAGGCTGGCAGCGGCTTGCGAAGTGCCCTTGCAGGTCGCCAGGCCGATGGGACGTCAGCGTGAGCACGCTTCCTGTACGCGATCGGCAAACTGGATGCCGCCGCGCAGCGGACTGGCTCGCCTCTGCGGCACGAACGCTCGTGGGCACCCTGGTGGACACCTATCCGGATCCTGATCGACGACCTCCGACGACGTCGGGGCGCCGGGGACCTCCTGGAACGAGCGCGAGCCTCGGGTGGAGATCGACCGGCCCATGACCGTGATCGCGTCAACCGTCCAGCGGGCACGATCGATATGCCGTCCGGCGCCCGCATGCCGTCCTGCAGGCCGTAGTCGCTCCGCCGATCCTCGATCGTGGCAGCGTCGACGACGAGCAGGGCACTCGTGTTCGAACTTCGACGACGTGCGACGACGTCTCCCCGCCGTGTTCTCCGGAACGCTATAGTCCTACTTATGGTCACTCCAGCAACGGAGCAGGTCTCCTTGGCGGATGCCAAAGCGCGTCTGTCCGAGGTCGTCGAAGGGATCGAAACCGAGCACCGTCGCGTCGTGATCACCAAGCATGGGCGACCAAGCGTGGTCGTGCTGGCGGTCGAAGACCTCGAGGCGCTCGAGGACACGCTCGAAATACTGTCGGATGCCGACGCCATGGCCGACCTTCGGGAGGCTGCAGCTGCTCGACGGGCCGGCCAGACGATCGAGCTCACCAAGGAGGAGGCACGGGCCCGCTGGTCCCGTGGATGAGTACGGGCTGCGGTGGTCTCCACCTGCGGTTCGCCATCTCGATCGTCTCGCGACGTCCT
>JAKAQM010000037.1 GCA_021822565.1 Actinomycetes bacterium
CTGGGTCGTGGTCTCCACCCCTTCTGCGACGACGCGCACGCCGAGCCCGTGGGCGACCGTGATGATCGCCTCGACGAGGAGCGCGTCGGCTGCGTCCGTCCCGAGCCCGGCCACGAACCCCTGATCGATCTTGATCACGTCCACGGGGAGGTGCTTGAGGTACGAGAGCGCCGAGTACCCGGTGCCGAAGTCGTCGATCGCCACCTCGACCCCCATGTCGCGCAGGGTCTCGAGCACGCGGTAGGCGCCGTAGTCGTCGGTGGCGACGAAGGCGGACTCGGTGAGCTCGACGCACAGCGCCGCCGGGAAGAGCCCCGAGGCGGCACAGGCGTCGGCGACGTGCTCGACGAGGTGGTCGTCGTGGAGCTGTCGCGCGGTGAGGTTGATCGCCACCCTCGGCCGCAGGTCGGTGCGCCCCGGCCAGGTGGCCGCCTCTGCGATCGCGTGGTCGATCACCCAGGCGCCGAGCTCGACGATGGAGCCGTTGCGCTCGGCGAGGGGGACGAAGTGCTCCGGGCCGACGAGGCCGACGCCGGGGCGCTCCCAGCGCACCAGCGCTTCGCACGCGACCACCTCCGCGCTGGCGAGGTCGACGACGGGCTGGTAGACGAGGCGCAGCTGGTCGTCGCGCAGCGCCGTGGCGAGCGCCTGCTCGGTCTCGAAGGCCTCGAGCGCCGCCCGGCGCAGCTCGGCATTGGCGACGACGAAGTCCTCCCCGCCTCGCTCGGCGGCGTGGCGCATCGCCGAGGTCGCGTCACGCAGCACCTCCGCCGCGTCCTGGCCCGGCTCGGCGACCGCCACGCCCACCGACGGGGAGGCGCGCAGCTCCCCTATCCCCGCGAGCGTCATCGGCTCTTCGAGCGCGGCGACGATCGAGCCGGCCAGGCGGAGGACCGCGTGGCGGTCGTCGGTCTCGCTCAGCACCGCGAAGCGCCCGCCGCCGAGCCGGGCGAGCGTCCCGTGCGTCCCGCAGCAGGACCGCAGGCGCCGGGCGGCCTCGGCCACCAGGGCGTCTCCGGCCGCGTCCCCCGCCGTGGAGGCCACCGCGTCGAGACTGGAGAGGCCCACGACCACGACCCCCACGTAGTCGTGGTCACCTGCCCGCACCATCGCCGCGGCGGTGCGGTCCATGAGCAGCGCCGCGTTGGCGAGCCCGGTCGCCTCGTCGTAGAGGGCGCGGCGCGCCAGCTCACTCTGGAGCCGCCGGGTCTCGGTGACGTCGTGGGCGACCACGAGCGAGGCGGGGCGTCCCCCCCAGTCGAGCAGGTGCGAGGTCACCTCCACGTCGAGCAGCGACCCGTCGGCGCGGCGGTGGCGCCACGTTCCCGAGCGCTGGAGCACCTCCTTTCGCTCGGCCAGCGTCCGGTGGAGCCGGGCGCGGTCCTCTGCGGGATGGATGTCCGGGATGGACATGTGGAGGAATTCGGCTCTCGAGTACCCGTAGTGGGTGATCGCCGCCTCGTTCACCTCCACGAAGCGAAGGGTCTCCAGGTCGTAGACCCACATCGGCAGCGGGTTCGCCGCCAAGAGGAGCTGGAAGGCACCACCCACCGCACGCGGGACGCACATGAGGGCCTCCTCGGCGCTGCTCGCGCTTTCCCTGCGCATCTCGGACATCCCACCTCCCCCGCGCGCACCCGCAGAGCTCATGTCGCCACGCGTGCCGACATGGGCGATACCCGATCGTCCCGAACCCGACACCCACACTACGCCGTCGAACGGCGTTGGAGACCGTCGGAGCTGGCCGAGGTTTCTCGTGGCTCACCGCCCAAGGCTGCGGCGCGTGCCCAGTGCCGTCGGCCTCGGCCGGGCTGTGGCCTTCCTCCCCGTGCCAGCACATCAGGGGAGGTCGACGTAGCCGTGGTGGGCCTTCCACAAGAAGGAGTTCTCGAAGGGAGCTTCGTCGCGTGGGCCTGTGGTCCGGGGTGAGCACCCGGCGCGTGCGGGGTGGGAGCATCGTGTCGCCCAGGGCGATCACGCCGTTGTTGCCGGCGTCCATCATGCAGACCGCCGGCATGTCGCCGAGCTCCTCGTGGGCCCGCGGCCGCTCGCCGCGGATCTGGGTGGCGAAGTTCTTCGCCGCGACATGCGCCATCCGCCCCGTCGGAGAGCCCGCCTTCGGGATGCCGAGTGGGGTGGACGTCTGCCAGGGCGCTGGGACCGCAGCGGCGGCGCCCACGGCGTAGATGTCGTCGTAGACCTCGGCCTGGAAGGGGTCGCGGACCTTCACGTGGTCGTGGCCTTTGGCGTCGGCGAGCTGTGCCGCGGCGCGCACGACCTCCTGGTCGTGCAACGGTGGCACGAACATGGTGTAGGAGAATGCGATCGTCTGGTGGTCCGCGAGGACGGCCCGACCTTCCTCGACGCGCGCAGCGCGGACATCCACGTGGGCGGTGATCCCCTGGTCACTGACGTTGCGACTGGCACTCCTGGAGCGCCGCACCCGTACGGGAGCACGGTCTGGGTGAGATCGTGACGGCGCCCCTGCGCAACGGCATGGGGCTCACGGGGCTCGAAGAGCACGGCATCGTCCCGTGGCGCACGCCGGGAAGGTGGAGCAGATCGGAGGAGGCGAGTGGTGGCTCGCCGCACATGCTGAACGCCTCGCGCACAGCTACAGGCTGAAGGCGGTGAAGGTCGCGTCGCAGGTGTGAGCGGCGGTGGCCGGAACATGACGAGCTGGCCGTCCACCACGATGGTAGAAGGGTTTCACCCTGGGAGGTGGTGAAGATGGCAGGGTCGACAGTTCCGATGAGAGTTCTGGTGGTCGACGACGAACCGGGCATCACCGACCTGGTGTCGATGGCGCTCCGGTACGAAGGGCTGTCGGCCGAGGCCGTGCACACGGGGGCGGAGGCGCTGCGCTCCGTCGCGAGGGAACGTCCGCACCTCATGGTGCTCGACGTGATGCTTCCCGACCTGGACGGCTTCGAGATCATGCGCCGGCTCTCGGCGGACGTTCCCCGCATTCCGGTCCTCTTTCTGACGGCGCGCGACGAGCTCGAGGACAAGCTCCGAGGTTTCACCCTCGGCGGAGACGACTACGTCACCAAGCCCTTCAGGGTCGAGGAGCTGATCGTGCGAGTGCGTGCCATCCTGCGCCGAGCCCACGAGCCCGGCGAGGAGCTCGGCGTCGTTCGCTACGAGGACCTGGTCCTCGACGAGGATCAGCACGAGGTCACGCGGGCGGGCAACGTCGTCGAGCTCACGCCCACCGAGTTCAGGCTGTTGCACTACCTCATGTTGAACAGCGATCGGGTCGTCTCGAAGTACCAGATCCTGGACAGGGTGTGGCAGGCCGACTACGACGGCGATGGGAACGTGGTGGAGATCTTCGTCAGCACGTTACGGCGAAAGCTGGAGGTGCACGGTCCGCGCCTCATCCACACGGTCCGTGGCGTGGGCTACCGCCTTCGCCGACCCCCGGTGCCGGGAGACAGGCCCGATCCTTTGTGACCCTTCGGATCCGCCTGCTCCTGGTGCTCGTGGGTGTCATGGCCATCGGCCTGGTGGTGTCCGACGTCGCCGTGTACTCCCAGCTTCGCTCCTACCTGTTGGCTCAGGTCGATCCCCAGCTCCGAGCGGCGTCTCGCCAGGTCGAGCGGGTCGTGCTCACGCGCGATGGCCTGATCCGGAGAGTGCCGGCGCGGACCGGGGTCGGCTCGCCGGAGAGTGCGACATCGGGGTCTTCGACGTCGGGGTCTCCCACGTCGGTCCCGCAGGGGGGACTGCGTCCACTCCACTCCGTGGCTGGCGCGGATCGGAAGGGTACCCACGGAGGGCTGGTCCCGTCGGGCACGGTCGGGGAGCTGGTGGGGGCTGACGGCCGGTTGGTGGGATCACCGGTCTTCTTCTCGTACGGAGGCAAGGCGCCGCCGCCGCCGCTCCTCCCCCACCCCTTGCCGCTGGACACGGGGTCCGGTGCGGCGCTCTTCTCCGCCCGCTCTGGCGGGCCCGATGCGGTGACGTACCGGGTCCTCGTCCGGCCCCTCCATTCCCAGGGCTTCGCAGTGGCAGTGGCGGTCCCGCTCACCGAGGTGAGCGGGACCCTCGGGAGGCTGGCACTTGTCATGGTGCTGGTCAGTGCCGCGGTGCTGATCGGTCTTGGGCTCCTCGCCTTGTGGATGGTCCGGCAGGGTCTGCGACCGCTGGACGACATGGCAGTCGCAGCCGGGGCAATCGCGGGAGGCGATCTTGGCCGGCGAGTGACGCCGGCCGGAGGACGCACCGAGATCGGTCGCCTGGGTGAGGCACTGAACACGATGCTCACGGAGATCGAGGACGCGTTCGCGGCCCGCGCCGCATCTGAAGGGCGACTGCGCCGGTTCCTCGCCGACGCTTCCCACGAGCTACGGACGCCGCTCACCTCGATCCAGGGGTACGCAGAGATCTTCGATCTCGGTGCGCGCGACAACCCCGAGGACCTGGCCATCGCCATGCATCGCATCAGGGAGGAGGCGGAGCGGATGCGGGTCCTCGTCGACGACCTCCTGCTGCTGGCGCGCCTCGACCGTGAGCGCCCCCTGGTGCTCGCTCCGATGGACCTGGTGCCGGTGATCGCTACGGCTGTTGCCGCAGCGCGCGTGGCATCACCCGACCGGGACGTGCTCTTCGACGCACCCGTCGAAGCAGCGGTCCGGGGAGACGCGCAGCGCCTCCGTCAGGTGGTGGACAACTTGCTTGCGAACGCCGTCCAGTACTCCACAGGGGGGGTGCCGGTCGAGGTCCGCCTCGCGCCTTCCGAAGATGCCGTGCTGCTCGAAGTGACCGATCACGGGGTGGGAATACGCCCAGAGCACACCGAGCGCATCTTCGACGCTTTCTTCCGAGCGGACTCCTCTCGTGCCCGTGCCGCCGGTGGTGCCGGCCTTGGACTGGCCATCGTGGCAGCCATCGTCCGGGATCACGGCGGCGAGGTGGGAGTGCGATCCGCACCCGATGGGGGCACCGTCTTCTGGGTGCGGCTGCCGGTCGACCGGCACTTCCCGGGGGCCGGCGAAGCGCCAGCCGTCACCCCGACCGCGCCCGAGGGCCGGGAGGGTGCGACAAGAAACGATAGGAAACCCACAGCCATCTGAGAGGGAGCGCTCAGAAGGGCCTGGTTGACTCGGGCCCATGACAACCTCAGGCCCAACGAGCAGACCGGGCACCTCCTGCTCCCCTCGTAGACGCCACATGAGGGCGCTGCTGATCGTGGCCGCGATCGTGGCCGCGACGGTGGTTGCGGTCGGGTCGGGAGCGGCAGGGCTCGCCGTCGCCGGCGCGACGTCGCCAGCTCCGCACAGGGCGGCAACGCACGCGTCCGGTTCGCACCGGCATGCCCAGAGAGCTTCGCGGAAGAAGGTGCGCGAGGCGTTCCGGGCATGCCTCTCGGCCCACGGGGTCACGTCGCCCACGCATCCGGCGTCGGGCGCTGCGGGCTCCCCTGCGAAGGCATCGGGCGTCACCACGCGCAAGGAATCGAGCTCCATCTGTCGAGCCCTGCTTCCCAAGGCAGCCCGGCCCCATGGGAGGTTCGGACGGCATCGGTCCGGCCACAAGGCGCCGACTGCCTCGCAGCAGGCGGCGCTCAGCACGTACGAGCAGTGCATGGCGAGCCATGGCGTCCAGATCGTGGCCGGCTCGACGATCACCACGATCCGCCGCTTACGGAGTGCGGATCCGGCCGCAGCCTCTGCGAACAAGCAGTGCCACTCGGACCTGAGGGGTGCATTCGAACCATCGGGCATGCGCCGAGCGAGATGACCACATGGGCGGTTCATCATGTGCTTGGCCGGCGACTCATACGAGGGTGAGCGTCCGGCGTGAGGAAGCAAAGGAAGGGGAATGACAAGGCGGTCCAGGTGGATCACCGGAAGGACGATGCTCGACGTGCTCCTCGGCGCGGTGATCGTGGCCAGCGGCGTGATCTCCGTGATCGCCAGCAGCTCGTCGGCGTCCGCATCCTCACCGCCGATCACCGGAACCGTGACGAGGGGGACGGTCCAGGCCACTGAGAGCACCTCGGGGACCGTGGTCGCGGCGGCGACGTACTCGTTGGGGTTCCCCACTGCGGGGACTGTCTCCGCCATCGATGTCTCGGTGGGTCAGCAGGTCGTCCAGGGAGAGGTGTTGGCGGCGATTGGCGCGACAGCTGCTCAGTCGGCACTGACCGTCGCCCAGGACAACTTGACTTCGGCCCGGGATCGGCTCACGCAGGACGAGCAAGGTGGTACGTCTCCAGCCCAGGGATCCGCCGGGTCACCATCCACAGGGGGGGGCAACACCACGCTGGGGAACCCTGCGACCATCGCCGCCGACGAGGCCGTGGTGGTCGCCGACGAGCAGATGGTCGACGCCGCCCAGCAGGAGCTGAGCGACACCACGCTGGTGGCGCCGGCAAATGGCACGATCACCGCCATTGAGGGGCAGGTCGGCGAGACGGTCGGTTCGGGGGGCAATTCAGCGGCCACGAAGTCGTCGGGCGGGGCAGCCATCGCGTCCGGGAGCATCGCAGGCGGTGGCGGGGCCAGGAGCGCCGTGGCGAGTGGATCTTCCGCGGGAGCTTCGTCGGGAGGCTTCATGACGCTGGCGGATCTCTCCCAGCTCGACGTCACATGTGCCGTGGCTCAGGCGAATATCGGGGTGATCCGCCAGGGCCAGTCGGCCACCGTCTCACTGAACGCGTTTCCCGGGCACGAGCTCGCAGCCACCGTGGCCAGGGTGGCACAGGTCGGTTCGACAACGGGCGGCGTCGTGACGTTCCCGGTGACTCTCACGCTGTCGCATCCGACCAGCGCGGTGAGACCCGGCATGTCGGCAACAGTGGCGATCGTCACTGCGTCTGTGAACGACGTGCTCGCCGTGCCGTCCAGCGCGGTGCACGGGACCGGGAGGGTGGGCACGGTCACGGTTCGCTCGGCTGAAGGCGTCGACTCCCCGGTGACGGTCGTCATCGGCCTGGCTGGTACATCGACCACCGCCGTCTACGGGGACCTCGCGGTGGGCGAGACGGTCGTCCTTCCCTCCGTGTCCATCGCGCCACCTGTCATCGGAGCCATCACACGGAAGGCAGCGCGGACCCTGGGAGGCGGCCTCGGTGGCCACGGCGGCGGGGCAGGAAAGCTCGGTCGTCGAGGATGACGAACCGGTTCACGAGCGACCCGGTCATCCAACTCCGCAAGGTGGTGAAGACCTACGGATCCGCCCACAGCGCGGTCCACGCGCTGCGGGGGGTGTCGCTCACGGTACGCCGCGGCGAGCTGGTCGCCATCGTGGGGGCATCGGGCTCGGGAAAGAGCACCCTCATGAACGTCCTCGCCCTGCTGGATGCCGTGGACCGGGGGAGCTACCGGCTCGATGGCGTCGATGTCCGGCATCGGACCGAGAACGAGCTGGCGGAGATCCGCAACCGGCGGATCGGGCTCGTCTTCCAGGCGTTCAACCTCCTCCCGGGATCGAGCGCGCTTCGCAACGTCGAGCTCCCGCTCGTGTACTCAGGGGTGCGGCGGGACGAGCGGGAGCGTCGGGCACTCGAAGCCCTCGAGATCGTCGGCCTGGCGCGGCGGGCGCGCCATCTTCCTTCAGAGCTTTCCGGCGGAGAGCAGCAGCGGGTGGCCGTGGCCCGCGCGGTGGTGAACGACCCCGCGATCGTGCTGGCCGACGAGCCGACGGGCAACCTCGACACCGTGGCCTCGATGTCCGTGCTGGAGATGCTGCGCCGCCTCCACGGGCAGGGCAGGACGATCGTCGTGATCACCCACGAGCACGACGTCGCTGCAATCGCAAGTCGGGTGGTGGAGATGCGCGACGGGCGTATCGTCGCTGATCACCTTCAGGATGCGCCGGCCGAAGCGTCGCGTGCGGGCGTCGGGCAGACGGCATGAGCAGGTTCGACGTCCTGCGGGTCGCGCTCGGCAGCATCGCGGCCAACAGGCTGCGGTCGTCGCTCACCATGCTCGGGATGCTGATCGGGGTCGCCTCGGTCATCCTCTTGGTGGCGGTGGGGAACGGATCCTCGGCCGCAGTGGAGGCGAAGATCCAGGAGCTCGGCACGAACCTCTTGGTCGTCGCTCCTCGTGCAACCTTTGCCAGCACCGGAAGTCCCACCCCCGCCACCTCCCTCACGCAGTCCGACGTCCGAGCCCTCGAGAACCGGACGACCAACCCGGACGTGATCTCAGTTGCCCCGGTGATCAGTGCATCGGTCACGATGGCGTACGGGAATAGCACCTACGCGCCGTTGGACTTCGTCGGCACGACGCCCGCCTACCGATCGATGCACGGGTACTCGCTCGCCGGGGGATCGTTCTTCACTCGCCAGCAGGTGCAGTCGCACGCCCGGGTGATCGTGGTTGGGCAGACAGTGGTGCAGGGGCTGTTCGGCGGGGCCGACCCGATCGGGGACCAGGTCCGGTGCGGTGCAGCGAACTTCGAGGTCATCGGTGTGCTGGCTCCGAAGGGGTCGAACGGGCTGCAGAGCCTCGACAACGTCGTAATGGCCCCCTACACCTCGGTCCAGGACCAGATCAGCGGTTACGGTCCGTTCTCCTCCGTCGACCTGGAGGCGGCCTCGGCCAGCCAGGCCACAGCAGCACAGGCGGAGGCCGCCGCCACGGTGGAGTCGGTCAACCACACGTCCACGGCTTCTCCGGGGTTCGAAGTGGTCAACCAGGCGACGCTGCTCCAGACCTCCAGCGCGGCGCGCCAGGTCTTCACGGCTCTGCTCGGGGCTGTCGCGGCGATCTCCCTCCTTGTCGGGGGCATCGGCGTGATGAACATCATGCTGGTGTCGGTGACCGAGCGCACCCGAGAGATCGGCATCCGCAAGACCGTCGGAGCCCGCCGGGCCGACATCCTGACCCAGTTCCTGGCGGAAGCGGTGCTGCTGTCGATGCTCGGCGGGCTCGCCGGCGTGGCGGTCGGCTTGTTGGGCAGCGCATTCAAGATCGAGGGCATACAGCCGGTGGTGGCGTGGTACTCGGTCGCTTTGGCCTTCGGAGTCTCGGCGGCCGTCGGGCTGTTCTTCGGCTTGTACCCAGCGAGCCGCGCTGCGGCGCTTCCGCCCGCAGTGGCATTGCGCAGAGACTGATGAACCCAACCCGAAAGGGAAGTGGAGAGGAAGAGCCGATGGACCGGGAGTACGACGAGCAGCGCGCAGACACGGGAACGACCGTCCCGGCCAGGGCCAAAGCGCCGCTCTCCGCCGATGCAGCGGAGATGCCAGCCGCCGCGGGTCGGACCGGAGCCGTACAAGGTGTCGACGCCTTCGATGCCGACTGGGACGACGGAGAGGAAGCCATAGAACAGGCGCGTCGGGCGGATCGGGAGCTCGCCAAACGTTCACGCCGGTTGACTGGAGCCCTTGCGCTGGTGGCAGTCCTGGGCGTGGGCTTCGTGTTCGGCGTGCTCTACGAGAAGCATGGCGGTCACAACTCTTCCGTCAGGCTTCACGCCGCCGCCGCTTCCTCGCACAGCCGGCGGGCCGGAGGGCGTCGTCATGCCGGCGCAGCAGGAGGAGGAGCCGTCGTCGGCACGGTCACCTCCATCTCGGGCGGCACGCTGTACGTGACCGAGAGGCCGGGCAGTGCCTTGGTGAAGATCGTGACGGGGCCGTCGTCCACCGTCACTGTTCCCTCCACCGCCAGCGTGGCGAGCATCCAACCCGGGGACGTGGTCGTCGTGCAGGGAGCCAAGCAGGCCAACGGCAGCTACATGGCCGGCACCATCACCGACAGGGGACCGTTCACCACTGCTGGCTCAGCCGGCACCGTCTGAGCACGAGACAGGAGGAGCGCGCACCGCGTGGCTGGACAGGGAGGGTGTGGGCGCCGACGGAGCGATCGCCGGGCGAGGCGCGCCTCGTGCGCGTGCTCGGTGAGCCGCGAGGTCGTAGGCGCCATGACCCGGCGCCGTCGCCGGGCCACCCCAGAGCATGAAGACGCGCTCGTTGGGGCTCGCTTCGATTGCCAGTTGAGCCCATCGGCGTCGGGAACGCACCTTCGCACCGAGGCTGCCCACTCTCGGCACGTCGGGTGGTCCGACTCGTGGGATCCATGGGAGCGGTCGGGCACCGGCAGCGGTGAAGTCCAGATCCCGAGCGAAGGCCTCAGCGAAGGCGCCCACCTCGGTGAGGGCCCCGTAGAGGTAGGCGTACGAGCCATCGGCGCTGTCGAAGCGGCCGCCGCTCACCGGGGCGCCCAGAGGCGGTGCGGCGCGAGCGGTGAGGGTGGACGAGCCGGCGGGTCGGCCGAGGCGACCAATTTCGAAAGAACGCGCTATGTGGTGGTGCGCTCAGACGAGCGAAAGGCGCGCGACGACCGTCGCCGAGGAGAGCTGTTGTTGCGCACCGAGGACAAGCTGGTTGCCCTCGAAGAACGCGTACGAACCAAGCGGCTCACCGACCCGGCCAAGATCGGGGTGGCAGCGGACCGGATCCTGCGCGACTCGGGCGTCGGCCGATGCTTCACCACGACGATCAGGGAGGGCTACTTCGCCTGGGACTTCACAGCAGCCGCCCTCGACTACGAAGAGCGCTTGCTCGCCGGCCGCTACGTGATCACGACCTCCCTCGACACGGACGCCGCGTCGACCGCCGACGTGGTGCGCCACTACAAGATGCTCGCCAACGTGGAACGGCGTTACCTGGTGATGAAGGACTTTCTGGGGCTGCGGCCCGTCCATCACCGCACCGAGCACCGAGTGCGCGCCCACATCGCGCTGTGCGTCATCGCGGCCGTGATCGAAGCGTGACGGGCGAGGACCTTGCACGTGCCGGCGTGCACGACCCCGACGTCGACGGTCAGGTCATGACCCCACGCAGGGCTCTCGCCGAACTGGCCACCATCCGGCTCCACCGCCTCGACGCCAGACACCGGATCGAGCTCGTTGACCGACCCAACCCCCGCCAGCGGGAGATCCTCGACGCACTCTCCGTCGACACCTCGAACTGGAACCGCGCCGAGATCGCCTGAACTGGGCTTTTGCGCACCGCGTGGGGGAAACACTTTCGCGCCGCGCCTCGTCTACCAGGACCCCTTAGGAGAGACGGCAGCGTCTTCCAAGTGACCCATCCTCGCCCAGTCGGACCACGCCCACTCGATCTCAGGCGGATGCCACTCCGTCACGTCCTCAGTATCGCATGGGTTCTTGCGCGCCAGCGGCTCGAACCTGAACGGAGTCGCTCTCCCGGTGGGTCGCTGTGACACGAGAACATTGAGCATGTCGTGAGGTGTAAGGGGCGACTGGCAGTTGCCCCTACCGCGCCACCGCAATGTCCGAGTTCCGCCCCTTTCTCCGGCTGCCGATCAGGGAGTAGCACTCATCGCCAGCGGGCGAAGCCTTTCGCGAGCCAGCTGGGGACCACCCGGTTCAGCGCCGAAGGCCTGGCCACTCGATGCGCGCCGAACGTGCCCGCCCGCGCTCGCCGTCGGTGACATGCCGGTAGATGTTCGTCGTCGTGTGCTCGTCGCGGTGGCCCATCGAACGGCTCACGACGGCAACGCTCCAACCATGGCCGCCGCTGAGCTCGGGCGCCAGGCTGTAGCTCCCGTACGCGTGGCGAGTGTAGTGCGGCGCCCAGGTCCAGCGCGGGGGGAGTGTCGGCTTGGGGACGCCTCTGGTGACGGCTGCGCGGTGTTCGTCCTCGAGCAGCTCGATCGCGCGCGACCACTGGTCCATGCGGCCGCGCACCCAGTTCTTCTGGCAGCGCGTGGGAGCGAAGAGCCAGCCGGCGGTGTTCGCGTCCGCCCACGCCATCAGCTCTTCGAGCACCTCGAGGAACGCCGGCCAGACGAGTGCTGTTCGTTCCCGGTTGTGCTTCGGGGGAATCACGGGCGGTGCCTGACCAAGACCCAGTGTCGCGACTGGTCGAGCTGCCGATCGATGCGAATCGCGCACTCGTCGAGCCGAATCCGACTCGTGTGGACGGCCAGCGTTTCGCACATTCGCAGACCCGTGGCCGTGCAGAACTCGGGCTGGCGAGCCGCTTGCCGAGCGACCTCTACCGGCAGCGGTGGGTAGCCCCCGCGGCCACCGCGCCCTTCGCCGAGCTCGCGACGGTAGATCGCGTCGCCCAGGGCGCTCACGACGGAGAGGATGGGCACGTCTTCGAGACCGATGCCGACCTCTGTGTCGCCGTCGAATTCGGGCACCTCCAGCTGAGCCCGCTCAACCGCCCGCTTGCGGGTGGCGAGCTTCTTCTCCTTCTGGCGTTGTTCGGAGTGCTCGTCGAGGAAGGCGAAGGGATCGACGGCGAGGTAGCGGTGGTCGACGAGCCAGCGGCCGAAGGCCCGCAGAGAGCTCGGTGCCTTGGAGACCGTGTTTTCCTTCTTGAGCGAGCCGTCCTTTCTTCGAGAGTCGGCGATGCCGTTGACCAGCTGGCGGGCCATCTCGCCGGGGAGGTCGCGAACCGCAGGCTGGGGTTCCTGCTCGGCCGTTGGCCGCAGGTAGAGGCTGAGGTGGGATCGCCGCGTCTTCATCGTGCCGTAGGGGACGACCCCGGTGTGGACCTGTCGTTCGAGCTCGCCCACGTAGGCGTCGAGCGCGCCGAGGAGGGTCAGCTCTGTCTTGCGACCGCCGGCGTAGCGAGCCCGGTGCTCCTCGAGGTGGTGGCGCAGGACCGCCGCCTTTTCCTCGGCCTCCTCGGGCGTGTTCCAGGATCCCGGGTAGGTCTTGCGGGTGGCGGGGTCGCCGACGAGCCCAGTGGGGTAGTACACGATCTTGAAGACGTCTCCCTTGCGGCGGACGCGAACGGGGTCGCCCCACGGGTTGGGGGTGCGGGCCATCTCAGGCTCCCTTCGATCGGATAGTGAGCTCGGGGATCACCGAGAGGTCGAGCTCGGGGATCTCGAGGTCGGCGGGCAGCAGGCGGGCGCCCCTCGCGCGCGTCTCGGCCCCCCTCGTGGCGCGCGGGCCCGTCCGCAGGCTCTCCACCCAGTCGTAGACGTCCTGGGGATGCCAGCGGCGACCCTGCATGCCGAGGTCGAGTGGCGCCGGGAAGGCCGGATTGCGAGCGATCAGCTCGTCGATCGAGCGGAACCCGGTGAAGGCGGCGACGTCGTCGTCGTCCCAGAGGCGACCGAGGGGCGGTGCCGGCGCCGGGGAGTAGGTGCGGTCCCACATGCCCCTGACAGTCCGTGGTTGCTCCCGAGCGGCAACCACTCTTCGCGGTAATCGTGGAGGGTGACCGTGGGTGGCGTGGTTCGGTGGTGGGTGCTCACCGCCGATTTCTGGGTCCTGACCTGTGGAAAAGTGCGCTGACCTGGGCATATAGGCCCTCCAAGGGCATCACCCAGATCTACGAGGGGACCAACCAGATCCAGCGCGTGGTGATCGCCAAGAGCGTGCTCGGCGCGCAGTCCAAGTAGGCCTGCGGGGCACGCCCCCATTCGGCGCGCGCCGGGACCCCTGAACCGGACCGGCCCGCTATGCGTTGACGGGCCACCGTGCGGTCGTGCGCGGCATGGTCCCCAGGCGTTCGATCCCGGCGTCAGCCTCTTCCGCCGGGGGCGGTGCGGTTCTCGCATGGCGGAGTCCGACCCACATGCACAGGGCGAGCAGCACCCACAACGGACCACTGTTCGGGTCGGTCCCCTGTCCGGTCAGGATCCCGCCGAACGCCTCACCGAAGACCCAGATCCCGACCCCGACGACGATGGAGATCACTAGGGCAGCACGTGGCAGGACGCGCAGCGCGACGGCGGTGCCGATTGCGAGCATCACGAGAGCGAGCAGCGAGTCGAGCCACGGCCCGGTGCCCTTCAGCGCGTCGGAGGCGTGCATGAGCACGCTGTGCAGCGCACCGGGCTCGCCTGCCGAAGCCGACGAGATCACGGAGGACACCGCATCTCGACGTTGGTTCGCGGGTTCGAGCAAGAGGAATGCGGAGAGCGCCCACAAGGCTGCCCACGCGCCCCGTGCGAAGCGGCTGGCGAGCAGGGGAGCTGACATCTCGTCTCCGGGCCACACGAGAAGACCGATCACGACATAGAGCGCGACGGCACCGGGGGCACCCGAGAGCGGCGAAGCGCCGGTGAGCACGCCGCCGAGCCCCTCGCCCAACCACCAGACCGCTGCTGCCCATGCGAAGGAGCCAGCGAGCACCAGGCGGAGGAGGGGTGCTCGCCGCGTCAGCGCGCCGGCGATGATGCCGATGCCGAGGAGCAGCTGGATCGTCGCGAAGAGCGCGTTCCACGTTGCGACGTCTGGCACCATCGCGTGCGCGATGGATAGTGCCGGATGCGAGACGAAGCCGATGTTCCCCGCTGCGCTCGGTACGAGCACGCCGGTCACGAAGCCCTTGGTGAACATGTAGGGCTGGAGCTGCAGCGCCCCGTCGAGCAGCCAGATCGCCCCGAGTGCCGACTGGAGCGCCTGGACGTGTCGGGTGCTCAGGCTGCCCGCCGCGCCGGACGGAGATGCCTGCGTTCGCCGCCCTGCGGGGGCCTTCACTTCACGCGTCCTTCCCCCGACGGACCCCCGGCGGCGCTCTGGGCGAAGCGCATGTGCGCTCGTACCACGACCGCGACGAGGACCACCCAGAGGACGACCAGGATCGAGAGCAGGACGCCGACCACCCACTGACCGAGCCGCCCGTCGGTCCGGCGCGCCTCGCCGACCTGGGCGAAGAGCCGCCCGCGCGATTGCCTCGACGCACTTGCAGACGTCGTGGTCGCGCCGCGGACGCGGACGCCGGTGCCGGTTCGCACGAGCCCGAGGGGCTCGGAAAGGCTCGACGGGCTGAGCCCGACCGTGCTTGCAGCGCGGTCCTGGGCCGCGACGGGCGACTGCGCGGACTGCGCGGCCGTCGTGGTCGCCGTGGTCGCCGCGGCCGCCGCGGCCGCCGCGGCCGCCGTGGCCGCCGTGGCTGCCGTGGCTGCCGGGATTCCCAGCACAACGGCGACGACCACCGTCGCGGCGGCGAGGCGCGCGGCCCACCTGGACCGCGGCCGCTGACCGTGCCGGATCTCACTCATCATCGTCATCCCCTTGCGTCTCGGCATGGTCACGTGCGCCGGCCAGGGCCTCGTTCCCGGCGCGGGGACGAACGACAGGACCTGCAGCCACGGTGGCGGTCGTCGTCGTCCCGCGTTCGGCCGCGGCGGCGAGCTCCTCCATCTCGGCGACGGGCAGGATCGGCACGAAACGAAAGACGATGAGCAGGAGCAGCGGGATCGCCGCGGCCATTGCCACCGTGATCGAGATCGACACCCACGTGAAGTGGTACGTCCCCCAGCCGAGCCCGAGCGCACCTGTGGGGCCGAACGGCGAGCGGACCAACGGTTCGGTCGCGGGGGGGATGACGATGACCAGGCGCTTGACCCACATCGCCGCGAGGACGAGCGCCGCTGCCGTCACGACACCAGTGGCGTTACGGGTACGCCGGAACATGAAGACGAGGATCGGTACCACGCCACCCGCGACGAAGTAGAACCAGAACGGCATCCAATAGCGCCCGAGGACCGTCTGGTAGACCCACGCAGCGTTGCCCGTGGTGTTCGAGTAGCTGTCGATCAAGTACTCGGTGAAGGTGAGGTAGAGGTATGCCGCCCCCAGGGCCACCATGATGAAGCCGAGACGGACGAGGTGGCGACGCTCGATGAAGGCTTCCAGATGGAAGAGCCGACGGGCCGCGGCCACCACCACGACGACCAGCGCCACACCCGAGTAGAGCGCGGCCACGACGAAGTACACCGGGAAGATCGTCTCGAGGTAGCCGGGTCGGGACGAGGAGGCAAAGGCGAAGCTGAGCACGGAGTGCACGGAGACGGCCATGGGGATGACCATGATCGCCACGAGGCCGATCGCGCCGGCAAGGAGCCGGCGCTGGGAAAGGCTGCCGTCGTAGCTGCCGGCGAGGAGCCTGTAGGCCCGGTAAAGAAGCTTTCTTCTGGGGGAGGTCTGGAGCCGGGCCAGACGCTCCGCTCCGATCGCGAGGTCGGCGACGAGAGGAAGGTAGAAGAAGACGCACGTCGCGAGCAAGTACGTGGACACGGCGAAGAAGTCCCACAGGATCGGCGACGACAGGTTCCAGTACGGGGGCCAGATGAGCTCCCAGAGCTTCCACGAGCTCCCCAGGTGCGGGATGATGAAGAGCATCCCGATCGGCAGGGTCACGAGAGCGGTCGCCTCGGCGATCCGGGTGAGCGGTGCGCGCCAAGTGGTCTTGGTGATCCGAAGGATGGCCGAGACGACAGCCCCGCCGTAGCTCACGCCGATGAACGTGACGAGGTTTGCCTCGTAGATCGCCCAGAACGCCTGGTCGTTGTAGCCAGCGGCTCCGAGACCTGTCCGAAGCTGCACGACCCATGCGGCGAACCCGAGAGCGACGACGACGCTCAGCGCGCCGACCGCGGGCCAGAACCACTTCGGGCGGAACAGGACCGGGCGCATGGCCGCGAACCGGACCATCTCGATCGCAGGCGGAGGCTCCTCGGTGCCGGTCGTTTCCTCGGCCGGCTCGAGAACTGCCGAATGCCACACCCCCTCAGCTGGTCGAAGGGATTCGACGCGCGAGCTCACGCGACCTCCTTGTCCGTGTCCAGTGTCTGGCCGTGGCCGGTGATGTACCAGACCCGAGGATGGGTCCCGAATGTTGTCTTGAACCGGATCGCTGTGTTCTCGGTGAGGAACTTGGAGAGGGTCACGGTGTTGCCGATGCCGTTGACCGCGACGTCGCTCTCGAGGTCGCCCATGTAGATGACCCCCATGGGGCAGTAGCTGGCGCACTCGGGGATCCGCCCCGACGGCAGCATCGCCGCGCAGAACACGCACTTTCCGACGGTGCCTTCGACCTGAGGCACCGGCCAGGCGGGTTCCTGGGGAAAGGGTTGGCGAGGCGCCGGCACCGGTGCGCTCCAGTTGAAGTACCGGGCCTGGTACGGGCAGGCGTTCATGCAGATCCGCGTCCCGACGCAACGTTGCTGTGTCACGAGGACGAGCCCCTCTTCGGTGCGGAAATTCGCCGAGACCGGGCACACCGGCACGCACGCCGGGTCTTCGCACATCATGCAGGGCCGCGGCATGAAGTACTGCTCGCCGGATGCGGATTGCATGGTGAAGACGTGGATCCAGGTTTGGTCTTCGTGCAGGTAGTGGTAGCGCTCGCATGCGGTGGTGCATGCCTTGCAGCCGTTGCAGTACCGCAGGTCGATGACCATGGCCCACTGGTGGGTCGCCGACGAGCCGGTGACGGCGCCCGTCGCTGCACGCGCCGGCGCCGCTGCCGAGTGGGCGGACCGGGAGATCAGGGCGCCGCTCACCGAGCCGACGGCTGCCAGGCCCACGCCGCTCGCCGCGGCGCCGAGGAACCGGCGCCGGGACAGATGTCTGGCGGTGCTGACGGTGACGGGCTGCTCGTGTGCCGGCGGGACCGGAGCCCGGGGCGCCTCGTCGTGCTCGTGCTCGTCTGCGTTCATGCGCTCCCTCTTCTGTCGCTTCTGTCGCTGTCTCGTCGTGCGTGGTCGTCGCCCGTCCGGTGCGGCGGCGCGGAGCGGTCCGAGGAGCGGCGAGTGAGCGTGGAATGCTCAGGCGACGACATCGACCCGTCCTTCCATCCAGCCCATCACCGACATGGCTCCTCCCATCGAATTGGGCCCTGAGCCACACGGTGCGTAGCACTGCCAGACGAAGGCGCCGCTGCGCTGTGCGACGAAGCGGGCGGTCACGGTGACCGATCCCCCCGCCGGCGCAGCGGGGATGGGGAGGTTCAGCCCCAGGCCGACGACGGTGAAGGTGTGGGCGATCTGTGTGTTGGGCACCGAGCGGATGTTCTTCCCGTCCACGCTCTCGGTTCCCGAGGCCGTTCCGTTCACGGCGTCGAACATGGTCTGCACGCCGCTGAGTGGCGCCGTGCCTGTGTCGTAGCTCGTGATCCGCAGCACCACGGTCTGACCCACGTGGACCGTCCAGAACGGGTTGGTGTAGCGGGGCCAGCCGGGATGCCCGTCCATTGCGCCGGTCTCGATGGTCATCGACTCGACGACCGTGCCCCTCGTCGCGACGTGCGCGACGTTGTTGGACGGCTTGACCGCATCGCGCAGGCCCAAGGCGATCCCGGCGACGGCGAAGACCGACGCGAACAAGCCGACCACGATGCCTGCCAGGACCAGCACGACGAACATGGGTCCCTTCGAACGCCAGTTGTCTCGGATCATCTAGCTCACCACCATCACTTCGCCCTTCATGTACCCGACGTGGCTCATCACCCACGGCCCGCACGGGACGTCGCAGTACCACTGGTAGGTGCCAGGTCCAGGCGTGTGGAAGCGAAAGGTCGTGGTCGCATCGGCGGGGATGGCGACATCGAGGCCGAGCGTCGGCGCGTCGAAGGTGTGGGGACCTGTGTCGTGGTTCACGACCACCACCTCGACCTCGGTCTGCGCCTTGACCGAGAAGAGGATCGGAGCCCCGACCGTGCCGCTCGGGCCCACGTACGCCGGCTCTGTGCCCCCGGGGGTCTTCTCGCCGTCGATGGACACGCGGACGACGACCGAAGGGGCGCTGGCGTGACTGCCATCGGATCCAGCAGCGCTCGATACCCACGGCCGACCGTCCGGGAGCGTCGCAGGTGGCATGTCCGGCGTCTCCGGTCGCGCGCGGAAGGCCGAACGGGAGTAGGGGGTCGTCCCGCTGCGGACCGCGTTGGTGGAGGCGCCTCCGCATGCCGCCAGTCCGGTGCCGGCCAGGACGGCCAGCGCACCGCCGACGGCGGCTCTGCCCGCAGCCGTCCTGCCCTGACGCCCAGCGTGCCTTCTGGCGAGCTGCGTGCGCTCGGCTGGTGCAGTCGCCTGGGCAGTGGGGCGCCGTCGCGGTGATCGGCGGTGACCGCGACGGATCCCAGCGAGGCTGCGATCACGACGGCGGACAGGAGATCGGAGCACATGGGGCACAGGTTCAGAGTGTGAATGGCTGCGCCGCCGCGGGGAACCAGGAAAACAGGGAAACTGGGTACGGGGATTCCACGGACGCCATCTCCGTGGGACCCGGGAGCGTGACTGGTGAGGCGGAGTGGACGCCTCAGGGCCACCGTGCCCAGGGGGACTGAGTCACGGGACCGTCATCGCGCCGCGTCCAGGCGAGCTCGGTGGTCGCGGCGGCAAGGGCAGAGGGGATCCCTCTCGGCCGGTATGGGTGTGTCGCGACCTCCCACAAGGTGCCCGTGCCGCGAGATCGAGGTGGCGTGAGCTCACTCTTGGTCGGCCAGTTCGACTGCCGGCAGGTCACGCACCTCGTCCTTGGCGAGGTCGAGCTGGACCCCACCCTCGACGCCGGTCACGGCGCTCATCGGGATGGCGATCTGCTTCTTGCCCCACAGGTGCCCTTCGTCGAGGAGAACGTGGGTGACTCGATCGTCTCTCGGGTCGATGACCAGTCCCTTGACCCTGCCGATGGGGCCGTCGGTCGCGTGGACATGCTCGCCACGGCGTACCTCCACCTCGCCAGGAGGGACGCGGTCGGAGGTGATCGGCTGGGGACCACCCATCCCCAGCCCGCCCGCCCCGCCCGCCTCGCCGCCCGGCCCGCCCGTCGCGAGGCCGTAGTAGGGCTGGGAGAGCATCTGATCCTGTGCGTAGCCCCATTGCCCGCTTGCTCCGGGGAGGAACCGGGTCTCTTCGGCGTGGTCAAGGGCATCGAACTGCGCCATCGTGCAGCGCAAGTGGATCTCGGTGCTCGAAGAGCTCACGAGGTCGATCGGAACGAGGCGGCCCAATCCTTGGCGGTGCTTGGCTTCGACGACGAGGTGGGTGAGCACTCTGGCGACGGGATCGACCACCACGCGTCGCAGTTCTCCACAGGCGCCGTCGCTGCAGGACACGCTGCTTCCGATGATGAACGGCGCGCGTTCGCCCGCCTTCTGCGGGTGGTCGGCTTTCGGGTCTTCTGCGGTCATGTCGTCTCCTCTACGTCTTTCGCGTCCTCTACGCCCTTCGCGTCGGGGGTCCTACGAGTTTGGCCTGCTCCGCCGGCACCATCCCGGACAGCCCGAGGACGCGCGCGGGACCTCGAGCACCCGCCGCAGCGCGGTCACGGCAGAAGGCGCGTCGCCGTCCTCTCGGGGTTCCCCACCACGTCACTCGAGCTGTTGCCACCGGCGAGGAGGCCCAGGATCCCCACGAGCCGGTCAGAGGGCATGGGTACCCTGTTCGGCGACCCGCCGTGCCCTTGGCGCCAGCGGCGATCTTGGCACCATCACCGACGTGGGCACCAGCACCGCCGTGCTTCGCATGAGCGGTGTCCTTCCAAATGAGGCCAGATGCTCAACGAGGACCAGATCCAGCGCGAACAGGTCGGCGGCAAAACTGGGACCACCTGCGTCGTGCCGCTCCGAGCACCCTCGCGATCTGCTCGCGGGCGACACCTGGCAGGCCGGAGGCCGCAATCCGCCACTCGGAGATCTCAGCTCGGAGCAGCCCGTTCGGCACCTTCGGCGCGGGTGCCCGCGCCGACCAGCAGATCGAGCACGTCACCGACCGGCAGCTCGCGGCTGAGCGCTCCTCGCAGCGGCAGGTGCGCCTGAACTCGGTAGCGATTTCGGCGACCATCCCTGTCCTTGACCACGTAGCCGGCTTCGGCCAGGTCGACGACGATCCCGTAGGCAGCCCGTTCGGTGATGCCCAGGGTGGTGGCGATGTCTCGCAGACGTGCCCCCGGGTCCTCTGCGATGCACAGCAGCGCCCGTCCATGGTTCGTGAGGAAGCGCCAGTCCTCGGCCACGATTGCAGCATAATATTTCTAGAAACACTGGGCATGTATGGCCGAGCCTGCGAGTAGCGTGGCGTGGTGAGAAGGCCACGAAGCAGCGAGCAGAAGCTCCCTGACCCGTTCACAGAGCTTCGCGACCTTGGTCGGCCTTGGCCTGGGATCCTCGTCCCAGGGCCCGCGAGGGCGAAACGACACGTAGGAGCAGAACGGAGAAGAAGCGGTGGGGATCATCGGTTCCATCATCAGCCTGGCCATCGTCGGGCTCATCATCGGCGGTCTCGGCCGGTTGATCGTTCCCGGGCGCAACCGGATCGGCCTGCTGTCCACCCTGGGCGTCGGCGTCACCGGTGCGGTCGTCGGCGCGCTCATCGGCGGGCTGCTCGGGCTCGGGCTCTTCAGTATCGTCTTCGAGCTGGCGATCTCGGCCGGCCTCGTCTACCTGGTGACCGGACGTGGTGGTCGCGGTCGGCACCTCGTTTCGCGTCGGAGCTCGTAGCAGCTTCGCTCGCAAGAGCCGGACCGGCTTCGTCGTACCGCGAAGGACGGTAAGTTCGCTCCCGTCGGCGTCCGTCGGCTTCGCTCCCAGTGGCTGCGGGCTCGCTCATCGCCGGTCTGTCCGCGGTCACACGAGTGCCCGCGGCCTCCGTGCGTGCTCGGCTCATCGAGAGGGGTTGCGATCATGTCGACGTGGGAGCGGGAGCCGGCGCGCTGGCGCTCGGCGCGCTGGCGCGGTGATCTTCAGGTCCTGGGCACCGCCGTGACGGAAGCCCGGTGAGACGCAGCGCCGGCCCCGCAGCGTCCTCCTCGGTCGACTCAGCCCGGGGCGGTCGAGGCGCTCCTGTCGACGGACCGGGACCCAGCACAGACGGCCAGCGCGGCGGTCCGAGCATCGCGGACGACGGCTACAAGTGGGTGGCCCTGTCGAATACCACCCTCGGTTCCTTGATGGCGATGATCGACATCTCGATCATGCTGATCGCGCTGCCCGACATCTTCCGGGGCATCCACATCGACCCGCTCCTGCCGTCGAACAGCTTCTACCTGCTGTGGATGATCCTGAGCTTCATGGTCGTGACGAGCGTGCTCGTCGTGAGCCTCGGCCGGCTCGGGGACATGTACGGCCGTGTCCGTATCTACAACCTCGGCTTCGCCGTCTACACCCTCTTCTCGCTGCTGCTCACGATCACCTGGATGTCGGGCACCGCCGGGGCCTTGTGGCTCGTCGTCATGCGGATCTTCCAGGGAGTCGGCGCGGCCGTGCTCATCGCCAATTCCTCAGCCATCCTGACCGACGCCTTTCCCGAGGACCAGCGCGGGATGGCTCTCGGCATCAACCAGGTGGCCGGGCTCAGCGGAACGTTCATCGGGCTCATCCGGCTCTTCGCGTTGAGGCGTGGGGCGGTGCCAGACAGGTGACCCGCCCATAGGTATCCACCACTTGGTGCCCTGCACCTCCGATTCTTGCGGTTAGGACGAGCGAGAACGGAGGACACAGGGCAAT
>JAKAQM010000038.1:0-18123 GCA_021822565.1 Actinomycetes bacterium
CCGCCGCGTCGGCACCCAGCAGGTCGTAGCCCCGAGCGAGGAGCCGGCCGACGACCTCCACCAGGGCGCAGAAGAAGATCCCCTGGGACGGCGGCCCGGCGGCGAACAGCCGTGGCGCCAGGTCCCCCCCATCGGCCACGACCGCCTCGCCGACGACGGCCTGGTGCTCGGCGAAGTCCTCCCGCGTGATGGGGCTCCCCACCTTCTGCAGTGCCTCTGCGAAACGTTCGGCCAAGTGCCCCCGGTAGTAGCACTCCGGATCTTCCGCCACCTGCGCGAGCGTCTCGGCCAGCCGGGGCTGCACGAAGACGTCCCCGACGCCGAGCCTCGCTCCGGGAGGGCCGAAGATCTCCTTCAATCCGGGGTCGCTGCTCTCCAGGTCGGCGAGCGCCCTCGCCACAGAGGGACTCACCTGCACTCCGGTCTTCGCGAGCTCGACGGCCGGCTCGAACAGCTCCCCGAACGGACGGCTTCCGGCCAGCTCGTGCATCGCCTGCCATCCCGATACGACCCCCGGCACGCTGATGCTGAACGGGCCCTCCACCGGCACCCGCTCTCCGGCCTGTCGACGCAGCGCCGCTGGATCGGTCGCCCGCGCCGAGCGCCCGACGCCGAACACTGCCCGAGGGGCTTCGCCCGGAGCCCTCACGAGCGCGATCAGGTCGCCACCCACCGAGCAGTTGTGGGGATACGCGACGACGAGCACGCCGGCGGCGGCGATCGCCGCGTCGACTGCCGTGCCGCCCGCCGCCAGGACGGCGCCTGCCGCATCGGTCGCCGCCGGGTGCGGCGACGCGACACCCCACGACCGCCCTTCCTCTCGACGCTCGCTCATCGCAGCTTCGCCAGGAACGCGCGGGTCCGGTCATGGTCGGCGCCGCCGGAGCTCTGCACGCGGGACCCTTCGTCGACGACTGCGCTGCGCATCAGATCGCCGCAAACGAACTAGCGGTTTCAATCATCATTCGACCATCAGAGAGCTCGCCGACACGGTCTCCCACCTTTCGCTCGTGCTGTCTCACGGCTCATCATCCTGCCTGTCGTCGAACGCGGCAAACCACCAAGCCGAACCGGATTGGGGTGGGCTCTCAGGGCGACGGCGTGGCTCGGCCCGGTACCACCAGTCGGTAGTATGGTCTGTATGGCAAGAGGGAAGATAACCATTACCGCTGATCGAGAGAAGCTCGCCGAGGCGCGCGCCATGCTCGGCGTACCTTCGGCTTCGGCCGCGATCGACGTCGCTCTGTCGGAGCTCATCCGCCGGCACCGGCTGCGCTCCGACGTAGAGGCATACGCGAAGACCCCACCCACCGCCGAGGAGACGGCGCTCGGTGGTACGTCACCCGACTGGGGCGACCTCGCCGACGACACCGACTGGGATGCCGACTGGGGCGAGGTCCGATGAGCGGTCCGCCGGTCCGACGCGGTGAGATCTGGCTCGCCGAGCTCGACAAGCGTCGACCGGTGGTCGTGCTGACCCGCGATCCCCTGGGGCACGTGCTGCAGTCGGTGATCGCAGGTCCGGTCACGTCGACCGTCCGGGGCCTCAGCACCGAGGTCGAGCTCTCCGAGGCCGACGGTGTGCGAAGAGCCTGCGTGGTGAACCTCGACAATCTCCAGCTCGTCCCTCGCTCGAGGTTGGTGCGGCGCGTCGGGAGGGTGACTCCTCCCACGCTGCGGGCGATCTGCGCCGCAGCGGCTGCCGCGATCGACTGTCTCGTATCCTGAAACAGCTGCACGTCACAGGGCCGATGGCGCCGCGTGCACGATCACGCCGTCGACGAAGGTCACGTCGACCCTCGCCAGGCCGATCTCCGAGCTCGGCGCCGAGAAGACGTCCCGGTCGAGGACGACCAGGTCGGCGCGCTTTCCGACGGTGACCGAGCCGGTCTCCTGGTCCAGATGGTTCGCGTAGGCCGAACCCATGGTGAACGCGCCGAGCGCGGTGCCGAGGTCCAGGCGCTCATCGGGAAGGAACACGACGTCGCGACCGGCGTCGCCAGCTTCTCCGGGTGGGGCCGTGCGGTTGACGGCCACGTGGACCTGGGCGAGCACGTCGGGGGTCGAGACGGGCCAATCGCTGCCGAAGCACAGACGCGCTCCCGAACGGACGAGGCTGGCGAACGGGTACTGCCAGGCCGAGCGCTCCTGACCGAGCACGGGAAGCGTGAGCTCCACCATCTGGGGGTCGTTGCACGCCCACAGCGGCTGCCCGTTGGCGATCACGCCGAGCGCTGCGAACCGGACCACGTCGTCGGGGTGGACGACCTGGATGTGCGCCGCGCAATGCCGGGCGTCCGATCTCCCGCTCACCCTCATTGCCGCTTCGACGGCATCGAGCGCCTCCCGCACGGCGCGGTCACCGATGACGTGGAAGTGCGCCTGGAACCCCTCGGCATCCACGAGGGTGACGAAGTGCGCGAGCTCCTCGGGCTCGAAGAAGCTCCTGCCCGAGGTGTGCGTCTCGTGGCCCTCGCGGTCGAGGTAGGGGCGCAGCATCGAGGCGGTGAGGTTCTCGCAGATCCCGTCCACCATGAACTTGACCGAGCTCGCACGGAACCGCCCGCACGACGAGGCGGCCCTCTCACGGCGCGTCAGCAGTGTCGCGAGCTGGCGGTCGCCCGCGTCACGCGCCCACCAGAGGGCGCCCACGACCCTGCCGGTCAAGCTGCCCGCGCGGTCGAGCGCCAGGTACGCGTCGAAGCAGTCGTGGATGCTCGGGGTGTCGCCGACGATCGCCTCCTGCCACGCCGTGATGCCGAGACCGTGGAGGTAGCCCTGTGCCTCGAGCAGGCCGTCGGCGATCTCGGAGGTCGTCGGCGCGGGGACGATCCTTTGGACCAGTTCCATCGCACCCTCTTGGAGTGCGCCGAGCGGCTCGCCACGTGCGTCGCGCTCGATCCTGCCGTCGGCGGGGTCCGGGGTCCGCTCGTCGATGCCGGCCCGTGCGAGGGCCGCCGAATTCAGCCAGGCCGAGTGGCCGTCGAGGCTCTGCAGGAAGACCGGGCGGTCGGGCACCGCCCGGTCCAGGGCCTCCTTCGAGGGGACTCCGCCGGGGAATGCCGCCATCGCCCAGCCACCGCCGACGATCCACTCCGCGCCGGCGTGCTCGGCGGCGTAGCCGGCGACGCGCGAGACGTACGCGTCGGCGTCCTCGAGCTGCGACAGATCGCAGCGAGAACGACCGAGCCCCGCGTCCGACGGGTGCGCGTGGGCGTCCTGGAAGCCGGGGAGGACCGTGCGGCCGTGCACGTCGATCGTCTCGGTGCGCGGACCGCGCAGGTCGCGTGCCACGTCGTCGCCGCCCACTGCCACGATCCTCCCGTCACGCACGGCGACCACCGTCGCCGTCGGCAGCGACGGGTCGACGGTGTGCACGGACCCGTTCACGAGCAGGAGCTCGGCCGCGCGCGCCGTCATCGTGCGCTCCTCGAGGCCTGCACGACGAGCGCGTCGACCGCCACAGCGCCGCTCGGGCCGACGACGAGCGGGTTCACGTCGAGCGCGCCGATGAAGCCCCCGAGATCGCAGGCAAGGGACGAGAGCGCCACGACCGCGGCCACCAGGGCATCTTCGTCCACCGGCTCGCTGCCGCGGAACCCCCTGAGCAGCGGATAGCAGCGGAGGCGCTCCACGAGGCGTCGCGCCCGCCAGCGATCGAGCGGGGCGAGCGCGAGCTGTCGGTCGGCCAGGAGCTCGACGAGGGTACCGCCAGCTGCCACGACCACGAGCGGGCCGACGTCGGCGTCGTCGACCACGCCGAGCGCCATCTCCATCCCTCGCCCGGCCATCTCCTGCACGTTGACGAAAGGGCCGAGCCGGCTCGAGATGTCGAGGTACGCGCGGCGGAGCGCCTCGTCACCCGCGACCCCGAGCACCACGCCTCCGTGCTCCGTCTTGTGGCCCACCCCCGGAGCCGCGGTCTTCACGGCGACGGGCCAACCGAGTGCTCTCGCGGCGGCGAGCGCCTCGTCCTCGCTCGCGGCGGGCAGGGTCCGGGCGACAGGGATGCCCCAGTCTGCGAGGAGCGAGAGCGCGTCCACCTCTCCCAGCGGCTCGCTTTCGGACAGTCGCTCCTGCCATGCCCGGCGCACCTGGGCCGCGACCCGTGGCGGAGCCTCCAGCTCGGGCCGAGCGCGAAAGTCGCGGTGCTCCAAGAGGTGCCGCAGGGCGGCCAACCCCGAGACCGTCCCCTCGAGAACCGGCACCCCAGCGCTGCGAAGCCCGACTGCCGCGGCCCGGTCCATGCCGTCGGGGTAATGGCTCAGCACGGCAAAGGGCTTGTCGGTCACCTCCCACGTCGCCGTCGCGATCGAGGCATAGCTCTTCGAGCTGGCGGCGGTGAGGTCGACCGCGAACAGGAGCGCCCCGGTGCCCGGGTCGTCGTGGAGCGCTCGCAGCGACCTCTTGAAGACGTTGTCCGAGTCCGCACCGGTGCCCCAGGCGTCGAGCGGGTTGACCACCGGCAGCCCCGGATCGAGGACGGAGGCGAGCTCGGCCTTCGTCGCGGCGCTCGGCGTCGCCAGCTCGACCTCGCCCGCCAGGTCGATCAGGAGCGCCCGCTCTCCCCCCGAGTCGGTCACGGCAGCGAGCCCGCCGGGTGCCGCTCGCCGACCGGCGGCGAAGAGCTCGAGGGTGTCGGCGAGCTCGCAGAGGTCACGGACGCGATGGATCCCGTAGGCGTCGAAGAACGCCTCGTAGGCGCCGTCGTCGCCGGCGAGCGCCCCCGAGTGGGCCGAGACGAGCTCGGCCGCTCGGGGATCGGCGCCGACCTTGAGCGCGACGATGGGGATGTCGCGCGCGTTGGCTTCGAGCGCGACCTCCGAGAACCGCGCGACATCCCGCAGCTGCTCCACGATCAGGCCGACCACGGCGGTGCCCTCCATCGAGACGCCGTACGAGACGTAGTCGGCGGCGGTCGTCACCAGCTCCTGCCCGGAGGACACCGCCAGGTTGAACCTGAGGCCGCGGTCGTTGTGGAGCAGGGCCGAGAAGCTCGACCCCGAGTGCGACAGGAAGCAGATCGGGCCGGGTCCCACCTCGGCGGGAAGGCTGAAGCCGCAGATCTCGAGGGATGCGGCCGGGTGCACGAAACCCATGCAGTTGGCGCCGCACAGCGCCATGCCCGCCTCCCTCGCGATGCCTGCCAGCCGCTCGGTGAGCGGGCGCTCACCCTCCGCCGGCTCGTCGAAGGCGCTGGCGAAGATGACGGCCGAGCCGACGCCGAGGCGCGCGGCCAGCGCCAGCTGCTCTTCGAGCAGCGCGTTCGGCAGGGCGAGCACGGCGAGGTCGACCGACTCGGGGAGCTCCTCGAGCGCCGGGTAGCAGGGAAGCCCTCCGAGCGACCTGTGACGCGGGTTGACCGGGAAGACCTCTCCTCGGAAGCCGCCTCCGACCAGCTGGCGCAGCGTCGTCTCGCCGACCGAGCCAGCGCGCGCGCTCGCCCCCACGACGGCCACGGACTGCGCCTCGAGGAGGCGGCGGAGCGAGGACGCCACGCTCATCAGCCCCAGGGCGGCGCGAGGAGCCCCTCGAGCCCTCGCTTGGCGAGATGATTGGCGATGATGAGGCGCTGCATCTCGGAGGTCCCCTCCCATATGCGGTCCACCCGGACGTCTCGGTAGAGGCGCTCGACCGCGAAGTCGCGTCGGTAGCCTCGACCGCCGAAGATCTGCACGGCACGGTCCACCACCCGGCCCGCCGCCTCGGAGGCGGCGAGCTTCACCATGGCGGCCTTCGCGTGCACGAGCTTGCGGTCGCCTGCCAAGTCGATCTCGCGGGCGACGTCGTAGACGAGGGAGCGGCTGAGGGCGACGTCGACCACCGAATCGGCCAGCATCGCCTGGACCATCTGGTTGTCGGCGATCCTGCGGCCGAACTGGACTCGCTCGTGCGCCCAGGTGGTCGCCCTCTCGAGGGCCCGGGTGGCCGCCCCAACGCATCGGGCGGCGATCATCACCCGCTCCTCCACGAACCACGCCCGCGTGAGCTCGTACCCTTCCCCCACCGCCCCGAGGAGCGCGTTCGGCGGAACCTCCACGTCGAGCGCGATCGTCGGGTGCTCGAAGACGTAGGTGTGCATGAACTCGGGCACCTCTCTGATGCTCACCCCGGGGAGGTCCTTGTCCACGAAGAAGAGGGCGAAGGCCCCCTCCGGCTGCACTCGGGCGAGCACGATGACGAAGTCGGCCACGTCGGCCGAGGTGACGAACCACTTCTCGCCCTTCACGCGATAGCCGTCGGGCGTTGGCACCGCCACGGTGGCGATGGCGCTCGGGTCCGAGCCGGCCCCCGCCTCGCTCACCGCGACCGCACCCCGGCGACGCCCGTTGATCGCCGGGACGAGGTACACCTCCCGCTGCTCGGGCGAGGCCGCCAGGAGAGCGTTGGCCGGCCGCCACACCACGGCCCACAGCGAATTCGTGAGCCGGCCGAGCTGCTCTTCGACGATGACTTGATCGAGGACGCTCAGACCCTGCCCCCCGAGGTGGGCTGGCATGTTCACCGCGTTCAGACGAGCGTCCAGGACGGCCGCCTTCAAGACGGCCAGGTCATCGGCACCGAGGCCACGCTGGCGCTCGCACGTGAGCTCGTAGCGTGCGATCACTTCGACGAGTTCCCTGGCGCGGGCACGCAGCGCGACCTGCTCTTCTGAAAGATCCATGGTCATCGGCACCCCTCCGATCGCCGTGCAGGAAGTTCAGAATACTGTATTATTGCCCAATGCCCAGCGAGGGGAGCGCGGCGATGCCAGGGAGCGCGGAGGACGCCCGGCGGCCGGGGCGGAGGGAGGGCGCCGGGGGGCCGGGGCGGAGGGAGGGCGCCGGGGGGCTCACCCGCCGAGAGGGCACCCTCGCGCAGCGTGACCGCATCCTGGCCGTGGCGGCCGGCGTGCTCGCAGAGCGTGGCTTCGAACGGGCGCGCTTCCGGGACGTCGCCGAGGCCGCAGGGGTGTCGATCGGCCTCCTCCAGAACTACTTCACGACCCGCGACGAGATGTTCGAAGAGGCGTTCTCTCAGGTGTGCCATCAGCTCATCAGCCGATGGCACGAGCACGCCACTCGCGGAGCCGGCCCCTGGGAGAAGATCGTCGGGCTCGTCGACGAGCTCACGGGGGAGCCCGACCTGCGGGGCCACAGCACGACGTGGCTCGAGTTCTGCGCCAGCGCGTCCCGACATCCCCGGCTCCGTCCACCGGTCCTCAGCGTCTACTCCAGCTGGCGACGCATCCTGGTCGGGACGGTCAACGAGGGGATCGTCCTCGGCGCGTTCGCCCCTTCCCTCTCGCCCGAGGACGTCGTCGACATGATCGATGCCGTGGTCGACGGCCTGCACGTCGCGACGGCGGTCCGCCTCCCCGGCATGTCGCCCAGCCGTTTTCGCGACCTCGTCCTGCATGCCGCCCGAGTGCTCCTTCGCACCAGCGACGGTGCCGAGGACGCTGCCTGAGCGCGACGATGGCCGACCACCGCTTCCCTCGGCTCTTCGAGCCGCTCCGTATCGGGACCGTGACGATCAAGAACCGCATCGTCTCGCCGGGACACGACACCGTCATGGTCGAAGAGGGGCACGTGAACGACCAGCTCGTCGCCTACCACGAGGCGCGTGCTCGCGGAGGCGTCGGCCTGATCGTCATGCAGGCCGCCGGCGTGCACGAGACCGCCCGCTACACCTCGCACGTCCTCATGGCTGCCGACGACTCGTGCATCCCCGGCTACGAGAAGGTCGCCGACGCGGTCAGGCCGCACGGGACGAGGCTCTTCGGCCAGCTCTTCCACCCCGGCCGCGAGGTCATGGAGTCCCAGGACGGCTCGGCGCCGGTCGCCCTGGCTCCCTCGGCGGTGCCGAACGAGCGGTTCCACGTGATGCCCCGCGCGATGTCCGAGGAGATGATCGCCGAGATCGTCGCCTCCTACGGGCGCGCCGCCCGGCGCCTGCAGCGCGCTGGGCTCGACGGGGTCGAGGTCGTGGCGAGCCACGGCTACCTCCCTTCGCAGTTCTTGAACCCCCGGGTCAACCGCCGGAGCGACCGCTACGGAGGGAGCTTCGAGAACCGCCTGCGCTTCCTCCGTGAGGTGGTCGTCGCGGTCAGTGCCGAGATCGGCGACGACTTCGTCGTCGGGGTGCGGATCTCTGCCGACGAGCTCGACGAGGAGGGCCTACCTGCGGAGGACTCCCTCGCCGCGTGCGAGGCGCTCGACGCCACCGGCCTCGTCGACTACCTGAGCGTCACCCTCGGCACGTCGGCGTCGCTACGGGGCTCCGACCACATCGTCCCCCCGATGAGCGAGGCCGTCGGGTACACCGTCCCCTACGTGGCGCGGATCAAGGAGAAGGTGTCGGTCCCGGTGATCGCGGCCGGTCGCATCAACCAGCCCCAGGACGCCGAGCGGGTGCTGGCCGCAGGGTACGCCGACGCGGTCATCATGAACCGCGCCCTCATCTGCGACCCGACAATGCCGCGGCTCGCCGACGAAGGGCGCCTCGACGACATCCGCGCCTGCATCGCCTGCAACCAGGCATGCATCGGGCACTTCCACGCCGGCTACCCGATCTCGTGCATCCAGCATCCCGAGACCGGGCGTGAGCGCATCTACGGGCGGCGCCTACCGGCACCGAGCCCTCGAAGGATCATGGTGGTGGGCGGCGGTCCGGCCGGTCTCAAGGCCGCAGCCGTCGCGGCCGAGCGCGGGCACCGGGTCACCTTGTACGAGAAGACCGGCCGCGTCGGCGGTCAGGTGCTGCTCGCCGAGCGCCTGCCTGGGCGCGAGGAGTTCGGCGGCGCCGCCATCAACCTGCAGGCCGAAGCGGTGAGAGCGGGTGTGGCGATCGTGACGAACGTCGCCGTCGACATCGACCTCGTGAGCGCCGAGCGTCCCGACGCGGTCGTCGTCGCCACCGGGGCCCTTCCCCGCCGCCCCGAGATCGAGGTGCTCGGCTCGCCGAGCATCCTCGACGCGTGGCAGGTGATCCAAGGGGCGCAGGTGCCGCGCGGCAGGGTGGTCGTGTCGGACTGGAGGGCCGACTGGGTCGGTGCGGGAGTGGCGTTGGACCTCGCCCAGAGAGGCCACGAGGTCGTCCTGTGCGTCAACGGCTACTCGGCCGTGCAAGGGCTCCAGCAGTACGTCCGCGACGCGCACCTCGCCGCGCTCCAGCGGAGCAAGGTCCAGGTGGTGCCGCTGGTCCGGCTCTTCGGGGCCGACGACGACTCGGCGTTCTTCCAGCACGTGCTGACCAACGAGCCGATCGTCATCGACGGGGTCGCAGCCCTGGTGCTGGCCGAGGGTCACGTGGCGGTCGACGGTCTCTTGGACGAGCTCTCAGGCGCCGGCTCGGGCGGGCTCCCGGCCGGGCTCCCGGCGTCCACGGAGGTCGTGGGGATCGGGGACTGCCTGGCGCCGCGCTCGGTGGAAGAGGCGGTGCTCGAGGGGCTCCAGGTCGGGGCCGCTCTGTGAGCCATGCGCCCGGCTGGCCCCTGCCCTGGTGGGCTGCTTGCCGCTAGCCCCTCACCCTGGTGGGCTGCTTGCCGCTCGTGCGCCTGCGAGCCCGGCGAGGCTCCCACGCGAACCCGAGCTGCTGCGATGCGACCTGCATCGCGACATCGAACGCGCGCTCCGGTCCCACCACCGGGTCCCCGAGGGCGACCTGGATGGCGAACCCGTCGAGAAGTGCCGTGTACGCGACGGCGAAGTCGTCCTCGTCGACTCCGGAGAACTCCCCTCCCGTGACGCCGTCCCTGACGATCTGGCGGATCGTCTCGCGGAAGTGCTCGTCGGATTCCTCCCGCACGGCGCGCACCTCGGGATCGCGTAGCGCCTGCGCCCACAGGTCGAGCCACAGCTCCAACGATCCTTCGAGCACGACCTCGCTCGACACGTGGCAGGTCATCGCGACGACCTCTTCGAGGCGACCTGCCGCCGTCGGGATCTTCGCGGCGCGCCTGGACATCTCGGCATACCAGAGGTCCTCCGACTGGCGCATCGCCTCGGCGAGGAGGTTGTCCTTGGACTTGAAGTAGTAGATCACGAGCGCAGGGCTCACGCCGGCCCGATCGGCCACGTCCGTGATCCGCGCGCCCGGAAAGCCGCGTTCTGCGATGACCTGGCGCGCCGCCTCCAGCATCTGGGCCCGGCGCGGCTCTTCGTCCGGAACACTCACTCGCTCCCCCTCGCACGTCGCAGTCCTGCGTCCTGCCGTCCCACTCCTGTGTTCTGCCGTCGCACGCCGCAGTCCTGTGTCCCACGTTCCACACCGCGCGCCGTCATGTGGCATGCTACCAGCGAACTTGGACTGAACGATCAGTCAACACCGAAACGCCCGAGGAGCACGAGGCGACGGTCTCCTCGGGCCAAGCGAAGAGCTGACCCATGCCATCTTCTGACGACGATCCCCCTGCCGACGATCTCCCTGACCTCGAGCTCGCTCGCGGCGAGCCCCCTCACCGCAGCGACTCGGCGCTGCGCTGCATGCTCGAGGCGCGTTCGGTCGCACTCGTCGGGGTGAGCCGTCGCCCAGGCAGCCTCGGCGAGCGGGCGCTCGTCGAGCTCGACCGCAGTCCCGGGAAGCCCGAGCTCCACCTCGTGAACCCGCGCTACGCGGGGGAGTCCATCGGGAGCCACCCCGTGGTCGGTTCCCTCGACGATCTTCCCAAGCCCTTGGACCTCGTGGTGCTGGCGGTCGGCGACGCCAGCCTCGAGCAGCAGCTCGCCAAGGCCGCCGAGCGAGGAGACCGGGCCGCGGTCATCTATGCCAGCGCCTTCGACCCGACCGCTCCTGCAGGCACCGCCAACCTCCGGACGAGGCTGGCCAGGATCGCGGCCGACGCGGGCATGGCGTTGTGCGGCGGCGGATGCATGGGCTTCGTCTCTCGCCAGGTGCGCGCGATCGGATTTCTCGAGCCCTACCCGCTGCCCGAGGGTCCCATCGCCCTCGTCACGCACTCCGGCTCCGCGTTCTCCGCGCTGCTTCGAGCCGACCGACCCTTCGGGTGGTCGCTCGCCGTGTCCTCGGGCCAGGAGCTCGTCACCACGACGGCGGAGTACGTGGAGCACGCCCTCGATCTGCCCGGTACGGGCGTCGTGGCCCTCGTGCTCGAGACGCTGCGCGACCCGGATCGGCTGCAGCATGCCCTCGCACGCGCGCAGCGCTCCGACATCCCCGTCGTCCTCCTCGCCGTCGGCGCGTCGGCGGCTGGGCGAGCCATGGTGGAGGCGCACTCGGGAGCGCTCGCGGGCAGTGATGGAGCCTGGGAGGCGCTGTGCGACGCCTACGGGGTGCTGCGCGTCCGCGACCTGCACGAGCTGTGCGACACGCTCGAGCTGTTCGTCTCGGGGCGGCGCCCCCGCCCGCGCCCGGCCACGACGGTGACGATCGCGGGTGTGGAGGAGCACGCAGGGCGCCCGGGGATCGCTGCGGTGCTCGACTCGGGGGCAGAACGCGCGCTGCTCGCCGACACCGCGGCCGAGCTCGGCGTACCCTTCGCGTCACTCGCGCCCGTCACCCGACGTCGCCTCACCGAGCTCCTCGATCCCGGGCTCGAGGCGGACAACCCGCTCGACGTGTGGGGCAACGGCCACGAGACCGAGGACCTCTTCGCGGGATCGCTCCTCGCCCTGGCTGCCGACGAAGGCGTGGACGCGGTCGCGCTCGCGGTCGACCTCGTCGTCGAGTACGACGGCAATGACGCCTACCGAGACGCTGCCGTGGCCGCCTGGCACGCATCGTCGGTCCCGATGTGCGTGCTCTCGCACGTCCCGAGCGCCATCGACCGCGACGCCGCTCGACGGCTGCGTGCCGAGGGCATCCCCGTTCTCGAGGGGACCCGCTCCGGCCTGCTCGCCCTCCGCCACCTCCTCGAGTGGCGCGACCGCTCGGGACGAGCGCGAGTCGAGGCGCCGCCGCCCGACCTCGCGCGCAGGGAGCGATGGAGCGGGCGCCTCGCGACACGCCCGCTCGACGTGCTCGACGGGTTCTCACTGCTCGCGGACTACGGCATCGCGTCCCCTCCCTCGGCGCGCGTCTCCAGCGTGGACGAGGCGATCGCAGCGGCGGCGCGCATCGGGTACCCGGTGGTGCTCAAGACGGCGACGCGGGCCCACAAGTCCGATGTCGCCGGCGTCGTCCTCGACCTTCGCTCCGAACGGGAGCTCGCCGCTGCCTACTCCGACCTCGAACGGCGTCTCGGCCCCGATGCGACGGTGACCGCGATGGCGCCGTCGGGCGTGGAGCTCGCCCTCGGCATCGTGCGCGACCCGCTCCTCGGACCTCTCGTCGTCGTCGGGGCCGGGGGCACCTTGGTCGAGCTCACCAGGGACAGGGCCGTGGCGCTGCCGCCCCTCGACCACACGTCTGCGGCAAGGTTGGTCGACAGGCTCAGGATGCGGCCTCTCCTCGACGGCTATCGCGGGCGCGCGGCGGTGGACATGGGTGCCGTGCTCGACGCGGTCGTGGCCGTCTCGTCGATCGCTGTCGAGCTCGACGGGGCGATCGCCGCCCTCGACGTGAACCCGCTGACCTGTGCGCCGTGGGGCGCTCTGGCGCTCGACGTCCTGGTCGAGACCGAGACCATGCACCGGAGCGACCTTGCAGCCGGGCGATCCCCTGCCATAGACTGAACGTACAGTCAAAGCTCATCTCGAACTTCTCGATATTTGGAAACGGAGCACGTGCGATGACCATGAACCGGCTCGACACCACCTCGCCGGGTGCTCAGGCTCCGCGGACCGCCCTCGACGCCCTCGTCGCCGAGGAGGAGCAGACCTTCCTCGCCCGCCAGCCGCGTTCGGGGGAGCTCTACGGGCGCGCACGTCGAGTCCTTGCCGGCGGCGTCACGAGCAACTGGCAGATCACCCGACCCCAGCCCGTGTTCATCGATCACGGCCACGGGTCGAGGATCGTCGACGTCGACGGCATCGAGTACGTGGACTTGCACGGCGGGTACGGCGCGGGCCTCGCCGGGCATGCCCACCCGGCCATCGTGGAGGCGGTGACGGCCCAGGTGCGCCGCGGGACCCACTTCGCCCAGCCGAACGAGGACGCCGTCGCGGTCGCCGAGGAGCTGGCCCGGCGCTTCGGGCTGCCCATGTGGCGCTTCATGAACTCGGGTACCGAAGCGACGATGGACGCCGTGCATCTGATGCGGGCGGTCACCGGGCGGGACCTCCTCATCAAGGTCGAGGGCTGCTACCACGGCCATCACGACTCGGTCCAGGTCTCGGTCGCACCCAGCGAGGACGAGCCGATCGGCACGATCGACCATCCGCGATCGGTGCCGTCGTCCACCGGCATCCCCGGCGCAGTGACCTCCCTCACGCTCGTCGCCACGTTCAACGACCTCGCCTCTGTCGCCCAGCTTCTCGAGGCGCACCATGGGCAGGTCGCGGGGATGATCGTGGAGCCGATCATGATGAACGCGGGGATCATTCCTCCCGAGCCCGGCTACCTCGAGGGGCTGAAGGAGCTCCTGCACCGCCACGGCGCGCTCTTGTGCTTCGACGAGGTCAAGACGGGGCTCGCAGCCGGGCCGTCCGGGGCGACCGGCGTCTCGGGTGTGGTGCCCGACATCGTGTGCCTGGCCAAGGCCATCGGCGGCGGGCTCATCGTCGGTTCCGTCGGGGCGACGGAGGAGCTGATGGACCACGTGGCGAAGGGCGACTACGAGATGGTGGGCACGTTCAACGGCAACCCCCTCTCCATGGCCGCAGCCCGTGCCATGCTCGAGAAGGTGGCGACCGACGACGCGTACGACCGGCTCGGCCGCTTGCGCCAGCGCATCGACGAGACGCTCTCGGCGGGGATCGCGCGTCACGGGCTCCCTGCGCACGTCGTGTCGGTCGGCGCCAAGGGGTGCATCACCTTCTCCACCTCCCCGGTGCGCAACTACCGCGACTTCCTCGCCATCGACGGCCGCTACAACCATCTCCATTGGCTGTGCCAGCTCAATGGCGGGGTCTTCCTGCCGCCTTGGGGCAAGACGGAGCAGTGGCTGCTCTCGGTGCAGCACGACGACCGCGATGTCGACCGGTTCGTCGCGAACTTCGAGCGCTTCGCAGAGCTCGCGGCGGGAGCGACCTCGGCATAGCAGTGCCTCTGCCGGTGTGTGGAGGCAGGTACCTCGCGACGTCGGCCGGCTCAGCGACGCCGGCTCCGAGGGCCTCCGGGCTCGGGGAGGAACGGCGTGTCCCGAAGCCCGAGTGACGCGGCCAGCCCTTCGGCGGCTCGAACCCGATTGAGCTCGTCGAGCTCGGGGGCATCACCGTAGGACTGCGTGATGACCGAGAGGATCCCCCCGGTCTCGAGGGCGACCCTCAGCCCCATCGCCTCCATGCCGAGGGTCGTGATGAGCTTGTTCATCCGCACCGAGTCGGGAGGGAGCAGGGCGATGCGCTGCGCGAGGGCCATCGCCCTGTCGATCAGCTCCTCGTGGGGGACGACCTCGTTCACGATGCCGATCCGCTCCGCCTCACGGGCGTCGAAGTGGTCCCCGGTGAGCGCGTAGCGGTGCGCGTGCTTCCAGCCTGCGAGCGCCGCGAGGAGGAACGTCGACCCTTGGATCTCGCGCACCTCGGGCTGGCCGAACACGGCGCGGTCGGAGGCGATGGTGATGTCGCAGCACAGCGCGTACCACATCCCCCCTCCCAGGCACCACCCGTTGACGGCTGCGATGACCGGCTTCTCCAGCCGCATCACCGCGAGATGCTTGGCCGCGATCGGGGTGTTGACGTCCCACCAGCGCCTGACGACATCCCTGGTGCGGGCAGGCCCTTCGGCCGCTTCCTCGTCGGCGATGTCGTAGCCGGCGCAGAACGCCTTTCCCGCCCCGGTCAGCACGATGGAGCGGATCTCGTCGTCCTTCACCGCTGCACGCAACGCGTCGTGGAGCTCCGCCTCGAGCTGCTCGGAGATGGCGTTCATCTGCTCGGGTCTGTTGAGCGTCAGCATCAGGACGCGGCCGTCGCGCGCCCAGTCGATGGTCTCGTACTCGGCGTGGTCGCTCACGGTCTCGATCCTTTCAGCTTGTCGCGCCGAGCCCCGCGCGTGGCGCGCCGACCAGGACGACCCGGTTGCCGAAGACGTCCTGCCCCGCTGTCATGGCCTGATGCGCTGTGGGCAGCTTCTCGAAGGGGAGCACCTCTCCGAGACAAGGGCTGATGGACCCGGACCTCACCAGGTCGTTGAAAGCCGTGGCCTGCTCGTCGTTGGAGCCGTGGGACCCCTGCAGCCGCTTCTGCATGACCCATTGGTAGCGCAGGTCGACGACCCCCGAGTAGCCAGTGGTCGCAGCGCACGTCACGACCATGCCGCCTCGCTCGCACACGAAGACGCTGGTCGGCAGCGTCGCCTCCCCCGGATGCTCGACGACGATACGCGGGTTGCGCCGCTCTCCCACGATGTCCCAGATGCGCGAGCCGAAGGCTCTCGCTCCTGCGAGCCATTCCTTCTGCCCATCGGCGTCGTCCCAGTGCGGAGGGATACCCCAGTGGTGGAGCTCGGTGCGGTCGATGAACCCGGCGGCCCCGAGCGTCCGGCAGTACTCACCCCGGCTCGCATCCGACACGACGGCGACCGGCACCGCTCCGGCGAGCGCCGCGAGCTGGATCGCCTGGGAGCCCACCCCACCCGAGCCGCCCCAGACGAGCACGACGTCTCCGCGCTCTACGGTGTGCGGTGGCCAGCCGTGCAGCATGCGGTACGCAGTCGTGCCGACGAGGGTGGGCGCCGCTGCTTCCTCCCACGTGAGCCGCTCCGCCTTCGGGAGCACCTGGTGCTCCTGGGCGATGGCGAACTGGCCGAACGACCCGAAGTTCGAGAGCGCGTCGTAGCCCCAGATCTTGGCGGAACCTGACAGCATGGGATCCTTGCCGCCTGCCACCCACGGGTCCGTTGCCTCCCACCACCCGGGATGGACCACGACTGCGTCGCCGACACGGACCGTGCGCACGCCCGAGCCCACGGCGTAGACGATGCCCGAGGCATCGCTCCCGCCGATGTGGAAGTCCCAGGGCACGCCCGCACGCTTCCTCATCGCGATCACGTCGATCGGGATGCCTCGAGCGGCCCACACGTTGTTGTAGTTCACCCCCGCCGCCATCACCGCGATCAGCACCTCGTCCGCTGCCAGCTCGGGGACGGGCACCTCTTCCACCTGGAAGGCCTCGGCAGGATCACCGAAGCGTTCCTGTCGTACGACCTGGGCGATCATCCGCTTCGGGACCACTCCGACGGGGGGCAGCTCGCCGATGGGGGCGATCTCAGGACGGGACACGGCTGCACCTCACCTCGGTAGTAGTTGCTGCACCAGAGCGACGGCGTCGCGGGCGTGAGATCACCTGCGTTCTCCCGCTCGTACCGTCTTCGGGTTCCGAACGACCGGACCGGCGGGCACCCGTCACGGCTTCGTGAAGTACCACGCCTGGGGAACGAAATTGGCGTACGGGTTCAGGTGCTGCCAGCCCGAGAGTGTCTTCTTCACCGCGGCGACCTCGTAGTCCTCCAATGGCCACCACAGCGAGGCCACGTTCTTCGACAGGTAGTTCTCGTCGGCGTAGAGGGACTTCAAGCTGGGCTTCGTGGCGGCGGCTGTGATGAGCTTCTGGGCCTTGGGTGTGTAGTAGCCGCCGCCCCAGTAGTTGCCTTTGGCCCACTGCTGTGTGCCGGTCGGCAAGAGCTCGTACTGCCCGTAGTCCCAGAAGAAGCCCGAGTAGGCGGCGAGGCCCCAGTTGCACGGAGGTGTGCTCGGACAGACTCCGATGGTCGAGTACATGGTTGTCAGCGTCTGCCCGTCCAAGCTGATACCGACCCCCGCCGTCCCGGCAGCCGTCCGGAAGGCGGAGACCTCGGCGAAGAAGGATGTTGTGCCGGTCGTATAGACCAGCTTGAAGTCGAGCGTCTTGCCTTTGGCGATGCCCTTGCCGCAGTCCGACGGCCCAGTCCCGGGACGCTTGCAGACGTCGACACCGCCGGGGCCCTTCGCCCAGCCGTGGGCCTCGAGCAGCTTCGCCGCCAGCTGCGGGCTGAACGGATAGGGGTCCTTCCTGATCCCCGGGCTCACGTACGTAGACCCCGGGTAGTCGGCGATGGGTCCGTAGTCGGGGATCCCGTAGCCGCCCATGGTGCGCTTGATGTAGAGGCTCTCTGTGACGAGGTGCTGGAGCGCCTGGCGAATGTAGAGCTGATTCACGAGCGGGCCCCAGACCTTCGAGGAGTAGTCGAGCTCGATCCCCTGCTGGTAGAAAACGGGCCATGCCTTGATCGCGTAGCCGTGGCTCTTGAAGTAGGAGATCTCCTTCAGGTCGCCGAAGGGGATGTAACCGAAGGTCAAAACACCCGAGCGCAGCGCGTCGAGCTCGGCGGTGTTTGTTGTGAACGTGTACACCTTGTAGCCGGCGATGCGAGGCTTTGTCGGGCCGGTGTAGTGCGAGTTGGTCGCGAACTGTGCTTCGTGGGTCGCTGTGTTGTAGGCGCTGATCTCGAAGGGGCCGTCGACGGTCTTCCACAGCGGGTTCGTGGAATAGGTCTGGCGTTCTTTGGCTTGCGAGAACAGCATTGTGAAGACCTTTTTGGCTCCAGCTGGTGTGGAAGCCGCAGATCCCGCAGGGGATGTCGGGGCCGTCCTGTCCCACGCCTGGACGGGGAGCGGGTAGATCCACGTCAGCTGGTTCCCCGTGAACCATGTCGGGCTGTAGGAGCGCTTCAGGTGCAGGACGAACGTGGTGGGGCTCGGGTACGTGACGGTCGCGATGTCTGTCGGCATGAGCCCGGGCAAGTAATTGCCAAGCTTCTTCTTCCCGACATCGATGAGCTGGAAGAAGAACCTGACGTCGTTCGATGTGACGGTCGCCCCTGTCGACCACTTGAAGTTGGTCTTCATCGTCACCGTGACGGTCGTGTCGTGGTTCGAGTAGACAGGGGGCTTCCCGATCGACTGGGTGTAGTCGATCCCGGTCTTCGAGCCCTTCCCTGCCCAGTAGAGCGGGAGCCACATGTCGCCCTCGATGTTCGAGTCCCAGTCCTCGTAGGCGCTCTCGGGCTCGAGCGGGAGGATCCATGTGAAGAAGTCGCCGGGAGAGAGCGCGTAGCTCGGCATCGTGCCTGTGGCCACCTTCGGCGCCTTCGCGGTGTCCG
>JAKAQM010000038.1:18223-22141 GCA_021822565.1 Actinomycetes bacterium
CGGCGCCTTCGCGGTGTCCGGCGCCTTCGCGGCGGCAGACGCTGCGGGGGGCTCAACGAGCCCGATACCGAGCATCGCGACCATCAACACCGCACCGGCAGCCGCGGTACCCCGGCGCTTGGACCACCTCTTCCCCCATCGCCCGAGCCGGTCCGAATTCGCAGATCCCGACAACATGTGCACTGCCCCCCCTCGGGCTTTCCTGAGCCTCACGGCTCCGTGACGCAGTTCCAGGTCATTGCAACTCTGCCATAGACTGAACGTTTAGTCAACGTGGGCGCAGCGGCGTGGGCGCAGCGGCGTGGGCGCAGCGGCGTGGGCGCAGCGGCGTGGGCGCAGCGGCGTGGGCGCAGCGGCGTAGCAGAGAAGGAGGGGACCGTGCACCAACTGAGCACAGAGGACCTCGAGATCCAGGCGCGTGCTCGGGCATTCGTCGACGACCTCATCCCCTACGAGAACGGGGCGGAGCTCGACGGGGGTCACCTTCCTCCCGACGTCGACGCCACGATGCGCGCACGAGCCCGCGAGGAGCACCTCTGCGCCACCAACATGCCCCGCCGGCTCGGCGGCGGGGGATGCACCATGCTCCAGCAGGTGCTGGTCCAAGAGCAGGTGGGCCGGGCCACCAACGCGCTGGGCTGGATGCTGTCGACGCCCCCGCAGTGGTGGCCCCCGGTCGCGACCGACTTCCAGACGGCGCGTTGGATCATCCCCTCCATAGAAGGAACCGCCGCCGAGTGCTACGCGATCACCGAGGAGGACGCGGGCACCGACGTCTCCGGGATCGACGCCACCGCACGGCGAGACGGCGACGGGTACCGGCTGGACGGCGTCAAATGGCACGTGACGTCGTTCAACGAAGCGACCTACGCCTTCTTCCAGGCTCGCCTGACCGGCGGTGCCCATGCAGGGGAGCACGCCATGTTCGTCGTCGACCTCCCTTCCCCGGGGGTGCGAGTGGTGCGCACCCCCGCGTACTCCCACACCATGGCCCACCACCACCCGATCGTCGCGTTCGAGGACGTCCGAGTCCCCGAATCCCACCGGATCGGTGAGGAAGGGGACGGGTTGGCATTCGCCTACGACTGGTTCAGGTACGAGCGGTTCATGGTGGCAGCACGCTGCGTGGGCGCAGCCGAGCGGCTGCTCTCGGAGTCGGTCCGGTTTGCCACCGAGCGCGTCGTCTCCGGCCAGCCGATCGCGTCCTACCAGCTCGTACAGGCAATGCTGGCCGACAGTGCGACCGAGCTCCTCGCGGCGCGCGCCATGCTCTACGAGGCGGCACGCGGCGTCGACGAGGGACGCGACAAGAAGGTCCAGCATGCACAGGCGTCGATGGTGAAGCTGTACGCGTCGGAGATGGCCAACCGCGTCGCGGACCGCGCGGTCCAGATCTTCGGAGGGAGGGGGTACATGCGGGAGAACGTCGCCGAGCGGTTCTTCAGGGAGCTCCGCGTGGAGCGGATCTGGGAGGGGACCAGCGAGATCCAGCGCGTGATCGTGGCCACCCAGCTGGTCAAGCGCGGTCTCGGTGCCCTCCTGTGAACCCCGACCGACCGTTGGCACGGCCCTGCCGGCGGACCGACAAGGAGGCGTGCTGAACGTGAACCCGCGACATTCCGTCCTCTTCGAGCCGATCGCCATCGGGCCGAAGGTGCTCCCGAACCGCTTCTACCAGGTGCCGCACGCCTCGGGCTTCGGCGTCGCGATGCCGAGGTCCCAGGCGGCGTTCCGCGGCATCAAGGCCGAGGGCGGCTGGGGAGGCGTCTGCGTGGAGTACGCGCCCGTCTCGCGCGACTCCGACGAGACCCCGGCGGTGGCGGCCGACTTCTTCGACGAAGACGACGCTGCCGCGCTTCGCCTCACGGTCGAAGCGATCCACGCCCACGGCGCGCTCGCCGGAATCGAGCTGTTCCACGGCGGCGTCGAGGACCTGAACGGCTCTTCCCGGCTGCCCTCGATCGCACCCAGCCAGCTCGCCCACGTCGAGATGCCCGGAGCGGTGCCGAAGGAGATGACCCTCGACGACATCGCCCGAGTGCAATCCGACTGGGCGGAGGCGGCGCGCCGCGCCCGCGACTGCGGATTCGACATCGTCTACGTCTACGGCGCGCACGGCTATCTGCTGACGCAGTTCTTCTCCTCGTTCTTCAACCATCGCCGTGACCGCTACGGCGGGAGCCTCGAGAACAGGGCCCGCTTCTGGCTCGAGACGCTTGCAGCCGTCCGCGACGCCGTGGGCCAGGACTGCGCGGTCGCCACGAGGATCGGGGTCGACTTCCGGGGCGAGCCGGGCATCACCATCGACGAAGCCCTCGAGCTCGTGGCTCTCGCAGATCCTCTGGTCGACCTCTTCGACGTCAACACGGGCACCTGGCCACAGGACTCGGGAACGTCGCGCTACTTCCCCGAGGGCCACGGTCGCCCCTGGACCAGCCAGGTGCGCAGCGCCACGCGTAAGCCCATCGTGACGGTCGGCCGCTTCAACAACCCGGACCTCATGGCCGACCTCGTGCGCTCCGGCGAGCTCGACATCATCGGCGCCGCGCGCCCCGCCATCGCCGACCCGTTCATGCCGACGAAGATCGCCGAGGGCCGCATCGAGGACATCCGCGAGTGCACCGGGTCGAATGTCTGCATCCTGAAGGAGGAGGTGAACCGGCACGTCGGCTGTGTCCAGAACCCGACCGCCGGAGAGGAGTTCCGCCGGGGTTGGCATCCCGAGGTGGTGCCCCCGTCTTCGGCAGCCGACCGATCCGTTCTCGTCGTCGGCGGCGGTCCCGCCGGCATGGAGTGCGCCCTCACGCTCGGTCGCCGAGGACATGCGGTCCATCTCGTCGAGGCGGCCCAGGAGCTCGGCGGTCATCTTCGGTGGGTGCGCCGGCTCCCCACCCTGGGAGAGCTCGGCAGGGTCGTCGACTGGCGAGCCACCCAGCTCGGGAAGCTGGCGAACGTCACCGTCGTCCGCGGGAGCCGGCTCGGAGCCGCTGACGTGCTCGACTACGGCGCCGCGATCGTCATCGTGGCCACCGGATCGTCGTGGAGCGCTGTCGGCCTCCAGCCACGCACGCACGAGCCGATCCCGGGCGCCGACGCCGCTCTGCCGTTCGTGCTCACCCCTGAGCAGGTGATGCTCGAGGACAAGAAGCCCGCGGGCCAAGACGTGGTCGTCTACGACTGCGAGGGCTACCTCGTCGGAGCGGGCATCGCGGAGCGCCTCCGCCTCGACGGCTACGCGGTCACGATCGTCACGCCCTTCGACGTCGTCTCGCCGGTGAGCGACCAGACCCTCGAAGGGCCGTTCCTGCGAGCACACCTTCACGAGCTCGGGATCGGGATGCGGCGCAACGTGGTCGTCCGGTCGGTGTCGCCGGCCGGCATCACCGGTGTCGACGAGCTCGGTGATCCGGTCGAGATCAGGGCCGGGTCGGTGGTGGTCGCCACCCAGAGGGTCTCGGACTCCCGCCTGTGGGAGGAGCTGTCGGCCGATCCTGCGGCGCTCTTCGACGCGGGGATCGCCGGCCTCTACCGCATCGGCGACGCGGTCGCCCCGCGCATGACCTCCGAGGCGGTCTTCGACGGGCACCGCCTGGCGATGGAGATCGACTCAGCGAACCCGGCGGCCGCCCTGCCCGTCGACCGCCGGGAGCAGCTGCAGGACGCGGTCGCGCTCAGAACCTGCGCTGGGTCTCCGAGAGCACGTCGCGCAGGATCTGGACCATGAGGTCGATCTCCTCGCGGCCGATGATGAGCGGCGGCGAGAGGGTGATCACCGGGTCGCCGCGGTCTGTGGCTCGGCAGATGAGGCCGGCGTCGAAGAGCGCGGGGGACAGGAAGCCCCTGAGCAGGCGCTCGCACTCGTCGTCGTCGAAGGACTCCCTCGTCGCCTTGTCCTTCACGAGCTCGATCCCGTAGAAG
>JAKAQM010000172.1:0-285 GCA_021822565.1 Actinomycetes bacterium
AGAAGACCGCGTGACCAATGCTGATGTAGCCCGAGTACCCAGAGAAGCTGTTCCACGCGGTCGCAGCCGCCATGAAGATGACGGTGAAGACCGCGATCGAGGTCACGGCGGGTGTCGAGAAGACGAGCGGGAAGGCGATGAGCACGATCCCTGCAGCGACCCACGCTCCGGCTTTCGCCCACCGCGCCGCGGTGCTGCCGCTGGGTATAGGCGCGGGGGCGGGGGAGAACGCGCCGGGCGTCATTGCGCCCTCGTGGCGAGCTTCCCGAAGAGCCCCTGCGGGCG
>JAKAQM010000172.1:295-4613 GCA_021822565.1 Actinomycetes bacterium
ACGATCAGCAGCATGAGGAAGTAGATCACCGGAGACCAGACCGGAGACCAGACGACCGCCACGATGTCTTCGAGCACCAACATGAACAGTGCGGCGCCCATCGCTCCGCCGATGCTCCCGAGTCCGCCCAGCACGACGATGGTGAGAAGACGCGAGATCAGGTCCAGGCTGCTGCTCGCGTCGAACCCGCTGGTCGCGCCGAACACCATCCCGCCGGCTGCGGTGACGGCGACTCCGATGCCGAAGCTGATCGTCGAGACGCGCTTCACGTTGACGCCGATGAGGGCTGCAGCAGTGCGGTCCTGCAGCGCCGCCCTCAGGCTCGCTCCGAAGCGCGTGCGGTACATCAGCGCGTAGAGCCCTGCGAGCAGGACGGCGGCCATGATGAAGCCGAACACGTAGATGTACTCGAGGTAGAAGCCGAACACGTGCCAGGTGTCGGAGAAGTAGGGGACTCGCAACTGCACGAATGTGGTGCCGAACCCGATGTCGAGGGCGCCCTCGATCAACAGGGAGACGGCGTAGGTGATGAGGATCGACATCGCCACCCGGTCCCTGTCGCCGATGCGCCGCAGGAACGCCCACTCCGTGCCGATCCCCACGACGAACAGCGCGGGGATGGTGATGAGCAGCCCGAGGAACGGGTCGATCCCGGCATGGACCCACAATGCGTAGCTCAGGTACGACCCGAGCACCACGAAGATCCCCTGGGCGATGTTGATCACCTCGAGCATGCCGAAGATGAGGGTGAGACCGGCGGCCATGAGCGCGTAGAGGCCGCCGGTCAGCACCCCGTCGATGATGGCTTCGATGAGCTGGGTACTCAATCGGATCAGCTACCCCACACCGGTTTCGGATAGAGCGGCGGCACCGAGCCGGTAGCGTGCAGAGGAAGCACCTGCTCGAGTGTCGGCTTCCCTGTCTTTGTCTGCCACTGGAAGGCGAAGACCAATCCCTTCACATTCTCCCCGACCTTGTTGAACTTCACCGCTCCCTGGACCGAGGTCATCGTCTTGCCGCTGTGCAGGAACTTCAGGATCTTCTTGTTTGTGAAGCTGTGGGTCGCCTTCACCGCCTGGGTCAGCACCTCGCCGACCGAGTAGGCCTCCGCCGTTGTGGCGTTGATTGTGGCTACCCTCCCGCCGTACTTCTTCAAGTAGGCCTTGACCATCGCCTTGCTCAGCGAGTTCTTGATGCCGGGGTACCAGCCATTCGGGTTCATGACCCCGATCGCGTTCTTTGTCCCCACAGCCGGCAAGAATGTCTTGCCCATGTCGGATCCGGAGGTGAAGATCAGCGCCTTCGGGTTGTAGTGCGCCGTCTCGAAGGCGTTGATGAAGCTGGACACCGTCGGGACGTCGACCGAACCGACGAGGGCGACTGTCGCCTTGCTCGCGGCCATCGCGTCGGCGATCGGCGTGAAGTCGGTCGTCTCTGTGGGGAAGACGTTTGTGTAGGCGGTCTTCACGCCGGCCTTGACCAGGATCTGGCGCGCGGTCGGGAACTGCGACGACGTGAAGATTGTTGTGATCGTGGCGTAGGCGGCGGACTTCGGACGCTTGGACTTGGGCATCGAGGCCAGCCACTTGGCGAAGGGCACGAGACCTGTGGCCACGGGATAGGAGACGTCGAAGACGTTCGGCAGTCCCTGCTCGAAGATCTTGGGTGCGCCCCCAGCCCCCTCGATCAGGGCGTAGCCGTAGCGATGTGCCACCTTCGCCGAGGGCAAGGTCAGCAGCGACGAGAATGGCCCGATCGTGAGCTTCACGTGGTCGTGGGCGATGAGCGTGGTGTAGTTCGTCGCCGCCTGGTTCGGTGTGGACTTGTCCGAGATGATCTTGAGCTCCACCCTGTGCCCGAGCAGACCGCCGTGGGCATTCTGGTACGCCTCCCACAGGTGGTAGCCGCGTGTGAACGCCTTGCCCGCGGCGGAGAATGTCCCCGTCAGCGAGAGCGAGGCGCCGATCACCACGGGCGACCCAAGCTTCTCGTGGTGAGCGGACCCAGCGCCCGACGTGCCGGCCCACGCGCCGACGGTGCCAACGATGAGCGCCCCCGCGAATCCTGCGCGAGCGAGACACGACCGCAGTTGCATGCCGGGCCCCCGGTCCTTCGCACTGCTCGTCTTCATGATCCCTCCCTATTTTTCTTTCACGTTTCCGGTGAGATCGCTCCGGGTGGAGCCATTCCCACCGGATCCGCCTTCAGCTACGCGCGGCTTGCCTCTTCCCGGCCCACGCCCGTAGGCCGCCGGCCGTCGCCGGCCGCGTCGGTGCCGCCGGCCGCGTCGGTGCCGCCGGCCGCGTCGGTGCCGCCGGCCGCCGCCTTGCCTCGCCCGACGTCAGGCGCTGCCGGTTCGAGGACCGGTGCGGGCGCGGGTCCGGACCCAGGTGACAGCCCGTCGCTGACGTCCACGTTCTCGCTTCGCAGGTCGAGCCCCGCCCCGCGTGCGACCAGCTGGATGATGGCGGCGAAATCCATGTCGCCGATCCCTTCGCCGATCCCGGCCTGCAGGAGCTGATGGACGAGGGCAGCCACAGGCATCGGCGTCTCCAGCGCACGCGCCGCGTCGAGTCCGAGGTCGAAGTCCTTGTGGAGGAGCCGAGTGGTGAAGGTGGGCGCGAAGTCCAGGTTCACCAGTGCCGGCGTCTTGTACCCGGTGAACATCGACCCCATCACCGAGTCGTTCAAGAATGCCAGGAAGTCGTGCCGGCGGACACCGCCCTTCTCGGCGAGAACCGTGATCTCGACGAGCGACTCGATCACGACGCCAAGCAAGAGGTTGTGGCACAGCTTCACCAGGCGAGCGACGTCGCCTTCTCCGACGTAGGTCGCTTCCCGGGCGACCGTCGTGAGATACGCATGGACCGCGTCGAACGCATCCCTCGGGCCGGAGACGGCCATCGTGAGCTTCCCGGCGCGGACGACCTTCGGGTTCCCGCTGACCGGAGCGGCGAGGAAGGCGACCGAATGCGCTGCGGCGAGCGTACGGGCCTCTGCACTCGCCTCCTGTGACACGGTCGAGCAGTCCACGACGACAGAGGGTGACGACGATCCAGCGAACAGCCCGTTCTCGCCGCCCAGGACCTCGAGCAAGTCCTCGGACGAGGCCACGGTGACGAACACGACGTCGCGGGTTCCGAGCTCTGCGACGGTGCCCACCACCTCTGCACCCCGAGCGGCCAGCGCGTCGGTCTTCCCACGGGTGCGGTTGTAAACGGCGAGATCGTAGCCGGCGACGAGGAGGCGCTCGGCCATCGCACTGCCCATGCGGCCGGTGCCGACCCAGCCAAGGGTGCCCCCCCCAGTCGCTTTCGCAACCGATTGCATTGACCTCAGTCTGCGGAATGCCGGCAGCTTTGTCAAGAGTGTGCACCGAGTGTGTGTGGGGGGGGAATTGCCCGGGGGCTCTGCTCACGCTCCGACGCGTAGACGGGCGGGCGCGGTCGAGCCCCGCACGACCAGCTGCGGCGCGAGGTGGACGGCCTCGACAGGCATCTCCGGGTTTCGTAGCCGGTCGAGCAGCAGTTCGGCCGCGAGAAGGCCCAGCTCGTAGTGGGGGATGCGGACGGTGGTGAGCGGCGGGTTCACACGGTCGATGAACGGCATGTCGTTGAACCCGACGATCGAGATGTCGCCGGGACAGGCGAGGCCGGCGCGTTCGACGACCGAGTAGCAGCCGAGGGCGAGCATGTCGTTGCCCGCGAAGATCGCGCTCGGGCGTTCGGCCCCCGCGAGCAGCGCCGCCGCGCAACGTTCCCCTTCGGCGATCGAGAACGTCTCGGCGAACGCGACATCCTTCGGATCGACGGCGGTGCCGGTCTGCACCATCGCGTCGACGAACCCAGTGTAGCGCGCGTGCCCGGTCGAGATCGACTGCGGACCGGCGACGTGGCCGATCCGCTCGTGGCCCAGGCTCCGGAGATGCTCCACGACCAGGCGGACTCCTACGGCGTCGTCCGCCGAGACCGACGGCACCCTGCCATCGTCGACGACCCGGTTGAAGAGCACGACGGGCACCGCCATCTCCGAAAGCTCCGCGACGCCGACGTCGTGCCGGCGTGCGGTGGCCAGGACGAGCCCGTCGACCCTCCGGTCCACCATGCCTTCAAAGATCCTGCGCTGGCGGTCGGGATCGTTCTCGGTGTTGGCGAGGAGCGCGACGTAGCCGTTCTGGAACAGGCGATCCTCCACGCCGCGCACCATGGGAGGGAACAGCGGGTTGTTGATGTCGGGAATGACGATCCCGACCGAGTTGGTCCGCCGCGTCTTGAAGCTGCGCGCGAGCAGGTTCGGCTTGTAGCCGAGCGTCGCAGCT
>JAKAQM010000173.1 GCA_021822565.1 Actinomycetes bacterium
TCCGTCGCGCCATCGTCTCCGATCGCAGCTGCGAGCTGCTCGGCGATGCCGATCCCTGCGGTACCGGCGCCGTGGATGACGACCCGCTGGTCCCCCAGGCGTCCGCCGCTCATCCGCAGAGCCGAGACAATGGCGGCCAGGGCGATGGCCCCGGTCCCTTGGATGTCGTCGTTGAAGGTCAGGCGCTGTTCCTTGGTCCCTCACCATGACCGTGGTACCCGCTGCGCGACGGGCGCTCACGGTAACCGGGGGCTGTTCGGGATGTACGTCGGGATACATTGACCCGATGGCCAGGGCACGATTCAGGGATGCCAGCCCGAGCTACTCGACGACCGTGCGCCTGGAGGCCCCGAGCTCGCCACACCTCCTCTCGGACCTGGCCCGTTCGACGAGCGATCGCGGGGGCGAGGTGGTGGCCATCGATCTCGTGGAGGCGACCGTCTCCGGGGTCCGGGTGGACGTGACGTTCAACGCGATCGACGAGCGCCACGTCGACGTGATCGCCGAGGGGCTGCGGTCCGACGGCTACGTGGTGCGCAACGTCTCGGACCGCACCTTCCTCTCGCATCTGGGCGGGACCATCGAGGTCGTGCCCCGGAGCTCCATCCGGACCCGCGACGACCTGTCGCTCGTCTACACGCCAGGAGTTGCCCGGATCGCGCGCACCATCGCCGCTCACGCCGACACGGCGTGGAACCTGACGGGCAAGGGCAACAGCGTCGCCGTGGTGACCGACGGGAGCGCGGTTCTCGGCCTCGGCGACGTGGGTCCGCTTGCGGCGCTCCCGGTCATGGAGGGGAAAGCCGCGCTCTTCAAGGCGTTCGCCAACGTGAACGCCTTCCCCCTCTGTCTCGCCACCACCGATCCCGCCGAGATCGTGGCCGCGGTGCGCGCCGTCGCGCCGGGGTTCGGCGGGATCAACCTGGAGGACATCGCCGCGCCCCGCTGCTTCGAGATCGAAGCGACTCTCCAGGACGTCCTCGACATCCCCGTCTTCCACGACGACCAGCACGGGACCGCGGTGGTGGTGCTCGCCGGGCTCGTCAACGCATGCAGGATCACCGGGCGGAGATTGGAGGATCTCCGGGCGGTGGTCATCGGCATCGGGGCGGCCGGCACGGCGATCTCGAAGATCCTGCTCGATGCTGGCGTGTCGAACCTCGTGGCAGTCGACAGGCACGGTCCGCTGGACGCGTCCGACCCAGACCTGCCGGCTCACCACCGCGAGATCGCCTCGCGCTCGAGGGCCCGACAGGTGTCCTCGGTCGAAGAGGCACTCGCCGGCGCCGACCTGGTGGTGGGTGTGAGCCGAAGGGGGGCCTGGGACCCCGCTGCCCTCGCCAAGATGGCTCCCGACCCGATCATCTTCGCTCTGGCCAACCCCGAGCCCGAGGTGTACCTCGACGAGATCCCCCCCGGCGCCCTGCTCGCCACCGGTCGCTCCGACCTGCCGAACCAGGTGAACAACGCCCTCGCCTTCCCGGGCATCTTTCGTGGCGCGATGGACGCCCGAGCAGCCCGCATCACGGGCCGCATGCAGGAGGCGGCGGCCCGCGCCATCGCCGAGGCGGTCAGCGATGCCGAGCGGGGCATCGGGGTGATCGTCCCGTCTCTCTTCCAGGTCAGCGTTCACGCCAAGGTGGCGACGGCGGTCGAGGCCGCGGCCGGCGAGTAGTTCTCCTGCACCGTCTGCTGCCGCGGGTCCGGCTTGTCCGGCAGTCTCCGGCGTGGTTCGCTCGCGGCCCTGGGCAGTAGCGATGCCCCGCGCCAGCGATGCCATGGCGCGCTCTCGCCTCGGTCGCTCGCCAGGTAGCCACTGAGCCGGAGGGACGGGAGCCCCCCACGCCATGCTCGAGAGGTGAGCCCCGACCTCGAGCTCGTGCGCAGCGAGCGGCACGTGCGCAGCGCCGATGCGGGGCGCTGCGTCGAGATCGACGGGTGCGCGCTCAGGGTCCCGTGCCTCTTCATGGCGATCGGCCCGGTCGCCTCGGGCAAGAGCACGCTGTGCCGGCGCGTCGTCGCGGCGCTCCGGGCGGCGGGAGCCGAGGCCGCGGTGGTGTCACGCGACCTCGTGCGCGCCGAGGTGATGGGCGCGGTGAACGACCTGTCGACAGAAGAGGCGGTCTCGACCGTGCAGTACGCGCAGGCCAGCGCGCACTTCGAATGCGGGCAGGACCGTCCTCGTCGACACTTGTTCTCCGACCCGCGGCCTCTGCGACGCCACGTCGCACAGGGCCACGTCGCACAGGGCCACGTCGCACAGGGCCACGTCGCACAGGGCCACGTCGCACAGGGCCAGTTCGATCGTGACGTTCGTTGAGCGCGCCGGGGCTTCGCGCAGCAGGCGTCGCGGTGCGGACGCTTCGACGTCGCAGAGGACGGCGCCTGGGCGAAGGAGGGACAAGCGGTCTTCGACGCCGGCTGGGCGGCGGCAGGAGGGCGGGGGAGCCCTGCCGTGGGCCGCTACGGCGCGTTCGCCTCCGGCGGCGCGGCGATCGAGGCGAGCCTCGCCGGCGCGCTCGGCTGGGCGGAGGCGCAGCGTCGCGCTTCGTGCGACGTGGTGGCCAACTACCTGACCGACTACTGGGTGCAGGACGCGCTCGTTGCTGCGGCGCACGACGGCGTGGCGCTCAACGTCGTCGTCAACCCCGCAGCGTACGGTGCAGAGGCGGCGAGCCGGTGGCTCGAGCGCCACGGGGTCACGGTCCTCGTGGCGCCCGTACGCCCCTACCTGCACGCGAAGGTCCTCGTCTGTGCGGCGGCACGTGGCGCCGTGGCCGTCGTCGGGAGCGCCAACTTCTCCTACGACGCGATGCACACGAACCACGAGCTCGACGCGACGCTCAGCGGCCGGGTGGCCGAGGTGGTGTGGCGCTGGGCCACGCGCGTCGCGGCCGAGGCGCGGCCTTCGAGCTGCCCCACCAGATCGCGTGGCGGGTCTCGCCCTCGGTCCCCGACGGCGCGGACCAGGCGCTGCGCGTCCTCTGCGACCCGGGCTTCCTGGCGCAGCACTACGAGCGCGTGGTGATCGGCTCGGGCGACCATTTCTTCGCAGCGTTCGCCGCCAGCGCTGCTCTGCGAGGACGCTGCCGCGAAGCGCAGCCTCCTTGGCGACGTTCATGCGGGCTGGCAACCCCAGGTCGACGATCCGATGGCCCTTGACAGCCGGACCCCAGACGGACAAACTGTCCAGACAACATGAGAGCTGAGTCATGTGTCAGTACCGGGGGATCAGAATGGCGAATCCGAGGCGAAAGGGGCGCTGGTGGAGGCGGCTGCTGGCTGCGTTCGCTCTCAGCGCGCCGCTACTGGTTTTGTCACAGTCGTCGGTGTTGGCAGCTGCCGGCGCTGCGGTAGGCGAGTTGAGCTTGGTCCGCTCGACGACGTTGGTCACATACGGATGGCAGCGCGCTGAAGTCTGGAACGACACCGATCCCACATGGCCCGCATCCCATTACCTCCCCACAGGCCGAGACGACCAAACGGGTCAACCCGAGCGGCTCTTCGGCACTGCTCAGCCTCCCAGTTCAGAGTTCATCCTCTTCCAGGCTCCCGGAGCCACCACGAACAACGGATCCCCGGTGCTCTTGGTGATGGGGGCTGGGGACAGCGTGACACGCGAGTACGCCGACCCGAACCTCGACGGGGCGTACACCTGTGGAACAGCGAACTGCCCGACGACTGGCTTGATGCAATACCTCGCGGATGACGGATACCGCGTGTTCGCCGTCAACTTCGCCAACGTCCAAGGGAACAACTTCGAATGGGCACAGACCATTTCTGACGCGCTCCAAGTGGTACGCAGCGAAACGCAATCGTCTTCCGTCGACATCGTCGCGTGGAGCAAAGGTGCATTTGCCGCACGCATGTACGTATCTAGCGTTGCTCCATCGTGGGGAAGACCCTACCAGGGTGACGTTGCGAAGCTCGTCCTCATCGGCAATCCCAATGGAGGTCTGGATTACACCTTCGCACATGGGACGGAGGCAAACCCTGAGATCTACCCACAGTGCGGTGGGTCACTGAACGGGCCGTCGCCAAGTCAATCGTACATGTGCTACGGCATCATGTACACAGAGCCAAATCTGTCGATCGACAGCGCGTATTGGACGGGACAACGTCAGATGTTGGCGAGGTGGGACTCCACGTACGGAGTAGATGAAACCCAGGACACATGGTACACGACGTACTACGGCGGCACGGGCTACACGAGCACGAGCAACGGGATCCAATATGCGATCGATCACGGGTCGCTTGTAAGCACGATCCAGCAGGCGGGAATCCCGGCATCCGTTCCGACGTATCTGATCTGCGGAGCTGCGGCGACGATGCCTGACTTCTACAACGAGAACCGTGGCCCGAGCGACGGCGTGGTGTTCGTCGCATCGTGCGAGGACACAGCCGGGATCACGAACCTCGCGACAGAGGTGCTCTTCTCTGGGTACAACCACCTGATGTTGGGCTGGGAGCCGACAGCGGAGTCCACCATCGCCGGTTGGTTGTCATCCTCATGACACACCGGCACGTAGGTGCAGCCCTTCGAAGATGGACGGAGGCAGGTGTCAGTCCTCGTGACAGGCGCTCTCGGGAGCAG
>JAKAQM010000174.1 GCA_021822565.1 Actinomycetes bacterium
GAGCTCGCTGAAGCGCTGCCGCCTCCATCCGAGCGCCGTTCTCCGCCAGGTGACCCCGCTCGAGACCCGCGTGTACGACGCCAGCAGCTCCACGAAGAAGTATCGCCGAAGGGGGTCGTCCAGGAGCGCCCGGAGCGCTGCCACGTCGAACACGGGGATCCGTCTGCGAGCGCCCATGCGCTCTTCGACGAACGTCGCACGCTCGAGCGCGGCGGCCGTGCGATGCACGGCGACGGCGAACGCGAGGAACGGCGACACGTACGCAGCGGTCCCGCTCTCCTCGGGTCCGAAGATCGCCGCTTCCATTGCGGCCGATCCCAGCACCGAGGCGAGCCCGCCGCCCGGCGGTGCGCCCACGGCGTCCGCGTGGGAGCCGGCGTCCGCGTGGGAGCCGGTGTCCGCGTGCGAGACGGCGTCCGCGTGCGAGACGGACTCCACGAGCTGGCGGTCCACCTCGCCCAGTTGCTGTCGGTACAGGAGCTCCACGTCGATACGCGCAGCGTATTCGCCGCCTGCGCGACACCGGCGTGCGCCCTGGACGAGAGCATGATCGCATATGGGCACCGCACGGTGGTGAGGTGCTGCGTGGAGGCATCGGGCGAGCACGATCGAGATCGAGAGACATGAAGAGAGGAGGCGGCCCATGGAGACCGCACGCACATCGGCACCACCGCACTGGCGCCGGCGCATCGGCCGGGTCGGCGTGTGGGTCCCAGGCCCGGTGATCGACGAGGACCCTGCAGGGTTCGCGGCGTTCGTGGAGGGCTTGGGGTACGGCGCGCTGTGGATCGGCGGAGGCAACCCCGACCCTGCGGCGTTCTCGAGGCTCGAGGCGCTGCTGTCGGCGACGGGCGACCTGCTCGTGGCAACCGGCATCACCAACATCTGGGCCTGGGATCCCGACGCGCTCGCGGTGCGTGCCGCCGCCCTCGAGGCCGCTCACCCGGGCCGCTTCCTGCTCGGGCTCGGCGTCAGCCACGCACCCCTCGTCGAGCAGATGGGCCGGCGCTACGAGCACCCCTTCGACGCGATGGTCGCTTACCTCGACGCCCTCGACGCCCTCGACGCCTCCGACGCTCCCGACGCCTCCGACGCTCCCGACGCTCCCGACGCCTCGGGCAGGCCCGCACCGCCGCGCGTGCTCGCCGCCCTGGGGCCTCGGATGCTCCGGCTCTCGGCCACCCGGGCGGCAGGGGCGCATCCGTACCTGACCACACCCGAGCACACTCGGTTCGCACGTCGGACGCTCGGACCCGATGCCCTGCTGGCGCCCGAGCAGGCGCTCGTGCTCGACGACGACCCCGATGCCGCCCGCCGGCGGGCTCGCGCCTACCTCGATCGCTACCTCCGCCTCCCCAACTACACGGGCAGCCTGCGGCGGACCGGATGGAGCGCCCAAGACGTCGAGGACGGGGGCAGCGACGCGCTCGTCGACGCGCTGGTGGCGCACGGGGGCGTCCGCAGCGTCAGCGCCTCCGTCCAGGCCCACCTCGACGCCGGTGCGGATCACGTGTGCATCCAGGCGCTGGGGGAAGGTGGCGCGGTCGACCGGGCGGCGTTGCACGCGCTCGCTTTCGAGCTGGGCATGGCGCATGGGGGATGACCCCCGCGTGGTGACGTCGTCCGGCTTCCGCTCCGACGGCGCGTCGGCGCTCGAATGGGTCGCGGACTACCTCGAGGGACTCGACCAGGTGGCGGTCTCGCCCTCGGTGGCCCCAGGCGACATCGCGGCGCGCTTGCCGGCGCACGCGCCCGAGGAGCCCGAGCCCTTCGACACGATCCTCGCGGATCTCGATCGCATCGTGGTTCCCGGGCTCACCCACTGGCAAGCACCGGGGTTCTTCGCGTACTTCCCCGCCAGCTCCTCTCCCCCGTCGGTGCTCGGCGAGCTGGTCTCCGCCGGCCTCGCCGTGAACGGGATGCTCTGGTCGACGAGCCCGGCGTGCACCGAGCTCGAGATGGTCGTGCTCGAGTGGCTCGTCGAGCTGCTGGGGCTGCCCGACCAATTCCGCTTCGCCAACGGGGGCGGAGGCGTCATCGAGGACTCGGCGTCCTCGGCGACGCTGTGCGCGCTGGTCGCAGCGCGCGAGCGGGCCTTGCGGGGAGCGACGCTCGACCGGCTCACCCTCTACGGGACCTCCGAGGCCCATTCGTCGCTCCCGAAAGGGGCGAAGATCGCCGGGTTCGCGCACGACCAGCTCCGCAGGGTGCCGGTCCTCGACGACTTCTCGATGGACCCCTCGGCGCTGTCTCGCATGGTCGCCGATGATCGCGCGGCGGGGTTCGTGCCCTGCTTCGTGCTCGCCACGTCGGGGACGACCTCCTCGATGGCCTTCGACCCGCTCGAGCAGGTCGGCGCGATCTGCAGGGAGGAGGGCATGTGGCTGCACGTCGACGCCGCCATGGCGGGATCTGCCGCCATCTGCCCCGAGCTGCGCGCCGTTCACCAGGGGGTGGAGCTCGCGGACAGCTACGCCTTCAACCCGCACAAGTGGCTGCTCACGAACTTCGACTGCACCTGCTTCTACGTGCGCGACCGCAATGCCCTGACCGACGCCCTGTCGGTCACGCCCGAGTACCTGCGCAACGCAGCCACCGCCTCGGGCTCGGTCGTCGACTACCGGGACTGGCAGGTTCCCCTCGGCCGGCGCTTCCGGGCGCTCAAGCTGTGGTTCGTGCTACGCACCTACGGTGCCGAGGGGTTGCGGCGCCACCTGCGCCACCACCTCTCGCTCACCGAGAAGCTCCGAGAGCGCCTCGAGGCGGACGGGCGGTTCTCCTTCTGCGCGCCGCCGGCGCTCGACCTGCTGTGCTTCGCCCATGTCACAGGGAACGCCGCCACCGAGCGGCTACTGCGCGACGTCAACGACACGCGGCGCGTCCTGCTGAGCCACACCGTGCTGGCCGGCCGCTACACGATCCGCTGTGCCGTCGGCGGCGCCTGGACCGAGGAGCGCCACGTGGACGAGCTCTGGGAGCTCCTCGACCGTCTCGCACCGCCCGCCGCCACTGCCGTCGCCCAGGTCGCGCCGGTCGGGTGACCGACCAGCTCACGGCGGGCAGAGAGAGTAGGAAGGGCACAAGTCGATCGACGGAGGACCCGCATGCCCCTTCACAGCCGCAGGACGATCCGTGACCGGCTCTCCGAATGCCTCTTCGCCTCGGTCGAGCTCGCGCACGAGATGCCCAAGTACCGGTTCCCGAAGGCACAGACCCATCCCGACATCGCCTTCCAGGTGGTCCGCGACGAGCTGCTCCTCGACGGCAACGCCCGGCAGAACCTCGCCACGTTCTGCCAGACCTGGGAAGAGCCGCAGGTCCACGCCCTCATGGACCTCGCGATCGACAAGAACCTGATCGACCAGGACGAGTACCCCCAGTCCGCGGAGATCGAGCGCCGATGCGTCCACATGGTGGCCGACCTATGGAACGCTCCCGAGGCTTCCGACGCCATGGGGACGTCGACGGTCGGCTCCTCGGAGGCGGCGATGCTCGCCGGCATGGCGGCGCTGAGGCGCTGGAGGGCCAAGTGCAAGAAGGCTGGGAAGCCGGCGGACCGCCCGAACCTGGTGTGCGGGCCAGTGCAGGTCGTGTGGCACAAGTTCGCCCGCTACTGGGACGTCGAGCTCCGAGAGATGCCGATGGCGCCCGGCCGTTACGGCCTGACCCCAGAGGAGATGGTGTCACGGGTGGACGAGAACACCATCTGCGTCGTGCCGACCCTGGGCGTGACCTACACCGGGAGCTACGAGCCGGTCGCCGAGCTCTCCAGCCGCCTCGACGAGCTCCAAGCGACGACCGGCCTCGACGTGGACATCCACGTCGACGCAGCGAGCGGGGGCTTCCTCGCACCCTTCTGCGCCCCGGACGTGCGCTTCGACTTCCGGCTCCCCAGGGTCAAGTCGATCAACGCCTCCGGGCACAAGTTCGGCCTCGCGCCCCTGGGCGCGGGCTGGGTGGTGTGGCGCGACGAGCGCGAGCTCCCCGAGGAGCTGATCTTCCACGTCGACTACCTGGGCGGGGACATGCCGGACTTCCATCTCAACTTCTCCCGGCCCGCCGGTCAGATCATCGCCCAGTACTACGACTTCATCCGATTGGGGCGTGAGGGCTACCGCGGCATCCACCAGGCGTGCTACGACACGGGGGCGTACCTGGCCGAGCAGATCCCGCGGCTCGGCCCCTTCGAGCTCCTCGCCGCGAGCGACCCGGCGACCGGCATCCCGGCGGTGACGTGGCGCATCGCGAGCGGCCAGACCCCTGGCTACACGCTGTTCGACCTGGCCGACCGCCTCCGGAACCGAGGATGGCAGGTGCCTGCGTACACGCTCACGGGGCACGCCTCCAACATCGCCGTGCAGCGCGTCCTCGTCCGTCAAGGGGTGGACCGGGACCTCGCGTCCTTGCTCGTCGACGACCTGCGAGCCGCCGTCGAGCACTTCGGCCGCCACCCCGTGTCGGTCGGCATGACGCCGAAGGAGGCCGGCGGCTTCAGCCACCTCTAGCCGCCCTCAGCCGCCCTCAGCTGTCCT
>JAKAQM010000175.1 GCA_021822565.1 Actinomycetes bacterium
CGCGGCTGAGGCCCCGGGCCGACGCCGGGACGCCTCCGATGGCCGATTGACTGCTCGGCGAGGCAGTCGTCGGGAGCCAACCGGACTGTCCCCGAATGTACGCTCGAACAACAGGCAAGAGGCGCCCGAGCGGTAGGTGACACAGGTGTCGGGAAGCCGTTCGACCGAGGCCCACCGTCAGGTGGCCATCACAGCCGCACTACACTTGCTGTAGCTACGTGCGCCGTAGTAAGGTGTACCTGTGAGAGCTTCGACCACCGATCGCGTAGGGACCGGCCACGACACGCTCTCGGGGGCGCTGCTCCTCGTGCTCACGAGCCTCGCCGCAGGCCCGAAACATGGGCACGCGCTGATGAAGGACATCTCTGTGTTCGCCGATGTCCGTCTCGGTCCAGGCACCCTCTACGGTGCCATCAGCCGTCTCGAAGGGCGCGGGCTCATCCGAGCCCTTCCGGCTGACGACCGCCGTCGCCCCTACGAGATCACCGGTCAAGGTGAGGCGGTGCTCGAGGTTTCGCTCGCCGAGCTCGCAAGAGTGGTGACCGCGGGGAAGTCGAGGTTGCGCTCGCTTCGGATCGCCAAGGGTGCTTTGCCACAGCCGGCGCTCCACGGTGGCCGCGCGTGAAGGGGGACGGGGCTGCGCGCCGGCTGTGGGTCTTCTCGCGTGCCTGGCGCAAGAGATACGGGGACGAGCTCGCCGCGCTCATCGAGGACGTCGAGCACGACGACGATCTGCGCGCCACCGACCGCCTCGACATCGTGCGCGCCGGGCTGCTTTCTCGCATGCGCGGCCCTCGCTGGCGCGCCACGATCTTGGCGACTGCGGGTGCAGCAACGCTCGCGTCCACGGTGATGGCGCTCACCCTCGCTGGCGTTCTCTCGTCGACGCCGTCGCCCAGCAGCCGTTGTTCTGTCGAGATCAACGCCAAGACGGGAAAGGTCCTCTTGAAGCGCGGAGACTGCGGCCCTTTTCCGCAACGAGTCGGCGGAGCCCTGACATTGCTCAGACCGCGAAGCTCCCAGGGATCCCCGAGTCACACCATCTACCTGCTCCCGGTGGTTCACGCCGCGCAGGGCTCGGTTCACGCCGCGCAGGGCTCGGTGTCGAAAGGATGACGCGATCGGGAGGGCGCACGGACGGCCGGGCAATGCGGCATCCCGCCAATCGCTGGACGCCATGAGTACCACCAAGCGGTCGTCGAGAACCCAGCCCGACCACGGCGCAGCGCTTGAGCCCGATGACCGTCATGCCTACTGCAACCCATGTTCGACATGGTCACGACCCCGATCGCCAGCTCTGCGCGCGACAACCACATTCGGACGCACTATCGAGCGGTGCTGAGCGGGCCGGTCCCGAGAAGCCTCCCAGAGGTGGCGTAGAAGTCGACGGCCGCGCCATTGACGAGGTCCGCCGCCGGGACGGCAATCACGTACCAGCCCTGATCGACCGTCCCCGTCGCCACGCTCGCTCCCGAGGAGGTGACGTACGCGACCGTCGAGGTGCCCGCGGGGCCTTGTCCGAACGAGATCGCATAGAGGGTTCCTGTCGGGGCGAGCCATCCGCGCGTCGTGTCGCCAAATGTCGTTCGGGGCGTCGATGTGGTCGGCAGTTGGCCAGCGGTGCCCCCAAAGCCGCACGCGGCGCCGACGAGCTGCGGAGGTGATGACCCGGGACCACGAGCTGCGAGCGCCTCGCAGCTGCTCTCCGAGTTGCTCGAGGCGCTGCCAACGAGAAGCATGGCCGAAAGCTCATGCCTCGCTTGAGCCTGGCGGATCACCCCCGGCGCGACCCTGTCGATGGACGACGACCGCCGCCTGCCACTGGTCGATCGTCTCTTGCACGATGGCGATCTGGCGCTCTCCGATCGCGTCGCCGGATGCCTGGTTCTCCTCTATGCCCAGCAGCTCAGCCGAATCGTCGCCCTCAGTGTGGACGACGTCATCACCGAAGGCGACGTCCAGCTCGCCGCCCGTCATGCCGATCCTCGGACGACGACGGTCTACGACTACCGTCGACAGGGACTCGACCGGCACGCCGCCTACATCGTGGTCGCCTTCGTCAGCGGAGGTTGACCTCGCTGACGAGGGTTCTGTCGGACAGAACTGGTACACTCCTGCGCGTGCGCATGAGCTGGACGCACGCCTCCCGCCGCCACGGGATCGCTCGCCACGCCGCCCGGTTCGTCGTGGAGGACTGCGGCCTGGTGTACGTCCAGCCGGCACCACCGGGCTCCGCAGTGCCCGATCCCCGCCTCGTCTTCCTCGGCGACGACGAGGCGGGGCGGGCCATCGAGGTGATCGGGGTCGAGATGGTGGCCGATCCGAACGGCGAGGACCACCTTCGGGTCATCCACGCCATGGCGCTGCGCGTGAAGTACCGAGGGCAGTACGAGGAGGCCAAGAGATGGCGCGTGTAAGGAAGACGAAGAGCGGAGCGGTGCTCACCCCGGAGGTCGAAGAAGCGCTCGCCGACGAGGCAGAGGCAGGCTACGACCTCGATGTCGCCACCCCGAGGAAGGTCGGTCGACCGTCCCTTGGTCGTGGCGTTTCGCCTCGACTCGACCTTCGGATCGAGCCCGACCTGGCCGAAGCTCTTCACGAGCGCGCCGAAGAGGAGCATCGCAGCGTCAGCGCGGTCGCCCGGGATGCACTCCGGCGCTACTTGGCATCGTGAAGAGCTCTGGCCTGTCGCAATCGAGCCCCATGCCCCATAACGCGGCGGCTTCCCATCGGAGTTCGTCGCCCTAAACGCCGGTCGGGAGTCATGTAGCACTGGCTCCCGCAAGTGCAACGTCCACCACGATTTGCTCCGTGCGGGCACGAACGAGGAACCGGAGGCGCTGTGCGTGAGACTGAGAGACCAGGAGTCGTCTTCGAAGACGATCGTCCAGGCATACTGCGCACCACGACTGTCGACGACGGTGAGCCCCTCGAGGCGCGGCACCGCTGCCTCTATCACCCTTTCGCGGCGGCCGGGCTGCAACAGCGAGAGCCAGCGTGCCCGCGTGGGCGCCACCACGCCGGGATGCTCCTCGCCGACGTCGAGGCCGACTCGGAGGATCGCCCACAGCACGCTCGGACTGGAAGACGACGCCATGGGGGTGAAGGACCCCCGCGCCGAGGGTGATCGGCGGCCCCGCCGACCACGACACGTTCGTCGATCCGCGCCGGGGTCGGAGCGGTGCTTCGTCCGGATGGGCGGCCCCGCCGGGTCGGCTCTCCTCCCCTCGACGCCTTGCCACCTCGGCGGCGAGGTCGCGCCAGCTCGCAAAGCCGTGCTCCCGGGCGATGGCGAGCTGGGCCGCCGTGAGGTTCAGGCGTTCGGGCACGACGCCTCCTCCGACGTCCGGGTTCGCGTGCGGGCTCGTAGGAAGACGGCGTTGCCGATGCGCGGGACTTCCACTGCGAGGTGGACTCCGTCCTTTGCGCGAACCCGCTGGCGTCCTCGAACGCGTCCACGATGCTATCTGGGTTCCCGTGCCGAGGCCCGGTCGGCCTCGGCAGGCGACTGTCATCCCTCGAGGGGCATCACCTATCACCCGCATGGGGGAACCCCGACCGCTGCCGGCTCGGCGGGCGGTGTGCTTCGCGCCAGTCGAGCTGTCTGGACACCCCTACGTCTCCACGACGCCCAATCCCAGTGCTCGAGCGGCAGCGGCCAGCGAGGCATCGAAGGTGGCCACCTGTCCGTTCACCTGCTCGGCCGCGAGGAGTACGCAGCAGTCCGGCATCTTGAGACGGGTCGAAGCCCGCAGGCCGGCCAGGCGCACAGGAGCGTCCGCGTGTAGGCCGACACCATCGACGCCGAGTTGCGCTAGTGCGGCCATCGCCAGCTCGAGCTTGCCGGCTCGGGTCGGCCCGACGAGCACTTCTGCCAGCGTGAGTCGGCTGGCCGCCAGAGGGGTTGAGCCGGCTGCCTCGAGGAGGTCCTCGGCCCGGGTGTGATGGGAGTCGTCGGCGTCGAGGTGGGCGATCAGAACCGATGCGTCGATGACGATCACTCGGGCCAGTCCTGCCGCAGCTCCTCCAGGTAGCCGGGGCCGTAGACACCGGTGAGCAGGCCGCTCGTGCGCCGGAGGGTCTCTCTTCGTTCGGCCGCCACCTCGCCGGCGGTCTCGCCCAGGGCCCGGTAGCCCTCGCCGAGGAGCCGGAGCACCAGCTTGGCCCGGCTGTCCCGGTCCTCTGGCCAACGCTTCGCTGCGGCGTCGAGCGCTCGGGCGACCTCGTCGGTCTCGGTGATGACATGACGGGGACGGGTGGTGGGCACGCACGCAAGTGTAGCACCGTGTACAAGGTGCTACACCAAAGCATCGCTCGGCGAACCATTCTCGACGCGGCAGCGACACGGGAGGCGGCGTCGGAGGCGTCACCTATCAGGTGTCCTCGAACGTCGGCGTGCCTTCCGCCCAGGGTGGCGAACTGCTCCAGAATCAGTCGGTCATACACTACGTACGCGTGTTCTAGTGAGTGATAGGGTGGGCGTGTGAACCTGACCGAGTGGGCACGTCGCCAGGGCATCCACCCGCAGACC
>JAKAQM010000039.1 GCA_021822565.1 Actinomycetes bacterium
CGGCCTCGTGTCGCAACGTGCGCCCCGCCCTGTCGCAAGGTCGCTGCCGGGAGCTCGACGGTCTCGGTGGCAGCTGGGAGATCGCGGCGATGGCTCTTCCCCTCGATCGTGCACTGCGATGACGGCTGACCACGCTGCCGGGATGACGGCCGGCCACGCCGCCGGAAGGCTGGCCGAGGTGGGTCCTGCAGATCGCCTACGCGCGTTGCGCTCGGTTCGCGAGGGGAAGGTCTTCACCCTTGGCATGGACCTCTTCGGACGCACACCGGCCCCTCGGTACCCCGACAGCCCGGTCCCTCTTCACATCGTCTACCAGGACTGGTCGCACTACGAGAAAGGGACGCTGCATCCCGACGCGGGCAACGTGGGGTGGGTCGACGACGGGGTGCTGCTGAACTGCCATGGCGGAACGCACCTCGACGCGATGGGGCACGTGATCGTCGACGGGACGATCGCCGGCGGCGTCGCTGCGTCGTCGACCGTCGGTGGGCTGGCGCACGCGGACGTCGCCGAGATCGCCCGGCTCGGCGTGCTCTGCCGCGGCGTCCTCGTCGACCTGTGCCGGGGCGGCGACGGCTCCCCGCTTGCCCGGGACCACCAGGTCAGCGTGGGCGAGGTGGAGGCGTGCCTGCGTGACCAGGACGTCGAGATCGAGCCCGGCGACATGCTGCTCCTGCGCACGGGGAGCCTCGAGCGCTATCGCAGCGAGGGGAGCGTCGCCTTCTTCACGGACTACTCGGAGCCGGGGCTCAGCTGCGAAGAAGACCTCTTCGAGTGGGTCGACGCACACCGGGTGCTCGGGATCGGCTCGGACACGCTCGCCAACGAGCTGCCCAGGGACCCCGCCACCCATGAGCAGTTCTGCCTGCACCACCATCTCCTGCGCGACCGGGGCCTGCAGTTCCACGAGGTGCTGTGGCTGGCGGAGCTGGCGGCGGACTGCGCTGCCGACGGCCGCTACGTCGGGCTCTACGTCGCCTCTCCGCTCAAGCTCGTCGGCGCCTCGGGATCTCCGGTGAACCCCCTCTTCGTGAAGTGATCGGGCGCAGTGACGGCGACCGTTCGTCTTCTTCCCCGAGCTCCTGCCCGGCACCCCTCTCGGAATTCCTGATCAGGGCCTGTTCGAGGCGTACACCACGGGGCGCTCTTGCGAGGCTCGGTGTCCTGTGCGATAGTGCCGACCAAAATCGGACTGGGAGACGTCTCCTTTGTAGGGAAGCGTTGCTCGCCACCTAGAAGTCGCCGGAATGCGTCTTCGGAGAGCTCGATCGCGCGGTGCGAGCCGGGCTGCGGCGCTCGGTCACGGAGGGGATTGAAGCAGATGAGCGGACCCATGCCGCCCCGTACCCGCCTTCGCCGATTGCGTGAGCGGCAGGTCGAGGACCGGACCGCCCTCGACGCGCTGCTCGACGAGGTGCTGGTCGCCCACGTGGGACTGGTCGTCGACGGCTACCCGCTCGTCGTGCCGACGGCCTTCGCCCGGGACGGGGACCAGCTCCTCATCCACGGTTCGACGGGCTCTGGGTGGATGCGTGCTGCCGCGGCCGGTGCAGCGGCCTGCCTGACGGTGACGGCCCTCGACGGGCTCGTCGTCGCTCGATCGACGTTCGAGTCCTCGATGCGCTACCGCAGCGCTGTGGTGTTCGGTGTTTTCCGACGGCTGGATGCGAGCGCCAGGAACCTCGCGCTCGACGTGGTGACCGACAAGCTGCTGCCGGGGCGACGCGCGGAGGTGCGGCCGTCCACGGCTCAGGAGCAACGGCGCACGCTCGTGCTCACCATGCCGATCGAGCGCTGGTCGCTGAAGGTCTCCGACGGTTGGCCCGACGACGCGGAGGACGACCGTGCGGGGCCGGCGTGGGCCGGCGTGATCCCGTTGCGCACCGCTGCGGGCGGTCCCGTGCGCGCCCCCGACCTCGAAGAGGGCGTGGCAGTGCCGCATTCGGTGCGTGCGTTCGTCGACGTGCGGGCGTAGAGGGGCTGCTGGGTGGCTGCACGCCTCACATCGGCCGAGCCGGGGGAGCCTCGTGAGGAGGGGTACCCGCGGTTCTCCCCGGCGGAGATGGAGCGGAGATGGACGGCGGCTTCTCGGGAGGTGGAGCGGGCGGGGGTCGACGCGCTCGTCGTGTACGGCGCAGACCGCGCGGGGGCCGCTATGCAGTGGCTTACCCACTGGCCGGTCACCCGGGAGGCTGCGGTGCTGTGGACGCCCGGAGCCACGCCGCTGCTCCTCGTCCAGCACGCGAACCACGTCGACAACGCCGCTCGGATGTCCACCGGCTGCGAGGTTCGCTGGGGAGGCGACTCGACCCTCGAGACGCTGGGACACGAGCTCCGACGGCGCCGTCCGGGTGGTCTCCGGCTTGGCGTGGTGGGACCGCTGCCTGCGAGTGGCGCAGGACTGCTCGAGGCAGCGGGCGCCGAGCTGGTGTTCCTCGACCTCGAGCTCCAGCGCCTCCGTTTCGTCAAGTCGGCCGAGGAGCTGGAGTGGACCCGCCGGGGCGCGAGGCTCACGGACGCCGCCGTCGACGCACTCGCCCGGCGTGCCGGCCCCGGCATCGGCGAGGCGGAGCTCGGGGCGATCGTGGAGAGCGCCTACGTTCCCGAGGGCGGCACGACGCACATCCACTACTTCTCGGCCACGGCGATGCGCCAGCCCTCGATGCGCGTGCCGGCCCAGTGGCCGGCGGACCGGCGCGTCCGCGCCGGAGACGTGGTCTCGTGCGAGGTGAGCGCCAGCTGGTGGGGCTACCCTGGCCAGCTCCTCAGGACGTTCTCCGTGGATGAGCCGCCCACCCCTCTCTACCGCGACCTGCACGATGTCGCCGTCGCGGCGTTCGAGGCGATCGCGGCTCGGATCGCTCCGGGCGCGACCGCCGTCGAGCTCGCCGAAGCGGCGCGTGTCGTCGAGTCCGCTGGCTTCACGACGTGTGACGACCTGGTCCACGGTTTCGTGGGCGGGTACCTGCCACCGATCGTTCCTGGTGGCAGCAGGGGTCCCCGCCATGGGTCGTTCGTGCTCGAAGAGGGTATGACCGTCGTGGTGCAGCCCAACGTCGTCAGCGCCGACGGCACGGCCGGGGTCCAGACCGGCGAGCTCCTCTTGGTCACCTCGAAGGGCTGCGAGCGGCTCCACGCCTACCCGCGGGGCATCGGGGTCCTCGGCAGCTTGGCATGATCGTGAACCATGGCTGACTCGCACGTGCTCGTCACCTTCCGCCCGCCCCCGGCGGTTCGTGACGCGCTCGACCAGGCGTTCCACGGCAGCGCCGACGTCACCTACCTCGCGGACGTCGAAGCTCCGACACGTCTCGAGGTGCTCGGCACCGCCGACGCGGTGCTCGCCTGGAGCCTCGATCGGGAGCTGGGAGATCCTGCAGAGCTCGCCCAGCTGAGCTCGGCCCGTCTCGTGCAGCTCCTGTCCGCCGGCGTCGACGAGGTGCCGCTCGACCGCATCCCGGCCGGGGTGCCGGTGGCCTCGAACGCAGGAGCGTACGCCGGGCCGATGGCAGAGCACGTGCTGGCGATGGCGCTCGCGCTGGCCAAGCACCTTCCCCAGCGCCATGCCGCGCTCGAGGCAGGTGTGTTCGACCAGTCGGCGAACCGGGAGATCCGGGGCGCGGTCGTGTGCGTGCTGGGCTTCGGCGGCATCGGACGGGCGAGCGCCCGCCTGTTCGAGGCACTTGGGGCTCGCATTCGTGCCGTCACCCGCTCGCGAGTGGAGGAGGGCTGGGTCGAGTGGGCAGGCCCGGTCGAGGCTCTCGAGACGGGGCTCGGCGGAGCAGACATCGTCGTCGTGTCCCTCCCGCTCACCCGGGCGACGCGCGGGCTGATCGGGGCGCGCGAGCTCTCGGCAATGAAGTCCGACGCCATCCTGATCAACGTCGCCCGGGGCCCGATCATCGACGAGGACGCCCTCTACCGCCATCTCGGCGAGCACCCAGACTTTCAGGCAGGGCTCGACGTCTGGTGGAATGAGCCCCGAGGCCGCGAACCGTTCGCTCCCCGCCTGCCCTTCCTCGACCTGCCCAACGTGCTCGGGTCGCCGCACGACTCGGGGATCACCGAGACCTCGCTGGCCGAGGCCGCCCGACGGGCTGCCGCGAACGTCATGAGGGCGCTCGACGGAGCCCTTCCGGAGCATCTCGTCGATCGACGGGAGTACGTCGACTGACCGCCTCCGCCGACCGGGTCGTCTGCAGCGATCCTCGGGTCAACCCCGGAGGCGGTCGAGCTGGCGACGGTCGCGCTTGGTGGGACGGCCGCTCCCCCGAGGGCGGTCGAAGGGGTGCGCTTCGCGCGGCGGCGCCGGCGGGCTGTGGTCGACCATGCACGCGGCTGCCTGGGCCGCGCCGACGCGCTTCGTGAGCGGTTCGACCACTTCGAGGACCCGGTCCTGCCCGTGGACGCGGGCAGCGACGCGGTCGCCCTCTTGGACTCGGGTGGCAGCCTTGGCCGCCGTGCCGTTGACCCTTACGTGGCCGCCCCTGCAGACTTCGGTCGCCATTGCACGGGTCTTGAAGATCCGGACCGCCCAGAGCCATTGGTCGACCCTTGCCGATCCCACCCCACGATCTTGCCACTGCCGGCACGGCGCGAGATCGGCATTCGCTCCTGCGATCTCTTGGTGCGCGCGATGCCGCTGCGCGCGACTGCGTGTTCTCCAGGAGGGTGCGAGAGCCCCAGATCCAATGGTCGGCGACGGCAGGTCTTGGACGTTGCCGTGTCGGTCATGGCATAGTCAGGGGAAGTTCGGAGGGGAGGTTCCTAGATGAGTTCGTTCGGAACGCTGCTCTTGGCGGTGGACAAGTCCGAGCAGTCCAGGAAGGCGGTAGAAGTCGCGCGCGACCTCGCGAAGGCGTGCGGGGGAACGGTGCACGTCTTTCACGCGCGTGGGCATGAGCAGATCGTGGGCAGGGGTGGCGGTTCCTTCGACATCGAGTCCGAGGAGGAGGCCCGGTCGCTGGTCGCCGACGAGCTTGCAGTGCTCGAACAGGCTGGGGTGAACGTGGAGGTCGACGTGCAGCGTGCGCTGGCGGAAGACACCTACCGGGCCATTCTCGACGCTGCGGAGGCAGTCTCTGCCGATGTCATCGTGATGGGATCGAGGGGGCTGTCTCCGCTGGGGGCGATGATGCTTGGCAGCACGACCTACAAGGTGCTGCACGCGAGCACGCGCCCCGTGCTCGTGGTGCCGTGAGCAAGTAGCGGCGCCGACACGTTGCGCGTGTGAGGCGTGTCGGGCTCGTTGGCTCACGTATTTCGCATGTCCTGACAGGACGATCGCGGCGCAGGTTCGTGACTGCGCGTACCGATAGGCGTTCCGACAAGGGGCGGGCGGCGCCCTGCCGTTGCCCTCCCCGCTTCTCACGCCTGCCCCGCTTGGGGGGAACCCTGGCACGGGGAACCGGGAGGCGCCTCAGGCAGCCACCCAATCCGTCTGTGCGAACTGCTGTCAACCGACTGTCACCTGTTGACAGGCTGGTCGGAGTGGGTTAGAACACGTGAGAGCAAATGTGCGAAGCGGACGCTGAGCGGCAGGGTCGCGCGATGACTGCAGGCCGTTGCGCATTGCGATAGGCGCCGGCGATCAGCACGGCGGCGAGAGAGACGGGGGGTCGGTACATGGCGACGACGTCGCAGAGTGGCAGCAGGGCTGCTGCGCCATCTGAATCCCAGGGCCTCATGGCCAACCAGATGGAGGCGCACCACATCGATGTCATTCCCGCGTCCGAGCGGCACGGTAGGCCCAGGGATCAGATCGCGGTGTGGTTGGCTGCGAACACGACGGTGGTCAACTTCGTGCTCGGCGGCCTGATGGTCGCGCTCGGCTTGAACCTGTTCTGGGCGATCATCGCCGTGTTGATCGGCAATATCCTCGGCGCACTTCTGACGGGGCTGCACGCGATGCAAGGACCGCGCCTCGGCGTGCCCCAGATGATCCAGAGCCGCGGCCAGTTCGGCTTCATCGGCTCGGAATTCATCTTCCTTGCGGCAATCCTTCTGGACGTCGGCTACATGGCGGCGTCGCAAGCGCTGCAGGCGAAGTCGATGAACCTCTTGGTTCCCGGGGTGACCGTGACATGGTGGATCATCATCGTGACGGTCCCGGCACTCGTCATTGCCATCTTCGGCTACCGCTGGATCCATCAGTTCTCGAAGGTCATCACCGTGATCCTTACCGCCGTGATCTTCGTGTCGCTCATCCAGGCGGCACTGTTCAACCACGGCATCACGCCTGCGGCTCGCGGCTTCGGCCTGTCGAGCGGCCCGGTGTTTCTGGCGGGCATCGCCATCATGTTCATGAACATGCTCAGCTGGGCTCCGTACATCTCGGACTACTCCAGATATCTGCCCGAGCGCGTGAGCTTCAGGAGCACGTTCTGGTCCATCTTCGCCGGGCTCATGATCTCGACGACGCTCTTCGCTGCGCTCGGCGCGTGGATCACTGCAATGGTCCCGAAGGCTGCGACAACACCGCTTGTCGCACTCGGAGCGGTCTCGGGGACCTGGATCATGTGCTTCATGTGGTTCGGCCAGATCCCCGGGGTGACGATGAACGGCTACAGCGGGATGCTCGCGACGACGAACTTCGGGAGCAGCATCCAGCGGGTGATGGAGGGCAGGTATCGCCAGATCGTGCGCGTGGTGGGCATCCTGGTGATGTTCGCGATCGGGACGATCCTCGCTGAGCTCGGCTGGCGGACGTTCCTCCACACCTTCGAGCAGTTCCTGACAGTGCTCATCTTCCTCTTCGTGCCATGGAGCGCGATCAACCTGGTCGACTTCTACCTGCTACGTCACGGGAAATACGACGTGCGTTCCTTCTTCGTCCGGAAGGGCAGCTACGCAGACTTCATGTTGCCAGCATGCATCGTCTACCTGGTGACGTTGGGCATCGAGTTCCCGTTCATGAACACGACACTGTACGTCGGGCCGATCTCGAAGGCGATGACAGGGGTGAACATCGACTGGATCGTCGGCTTCGTCGTGGCCGCGGTGCTGTACTTCTTCGCGGCAAAGCTCGGGCGGAGCAATACGCAGCCGCTGGAAGCGGGCGTTTCTCCCACCATTTCATGATGGGTGAGCTCGTCACGACGTTCGTCGCGCAAACGAAGATCGTGAGCAGGCGGTACGTGCATCGGATCACGCGAAAGTGAGAGGGACGTTGATGCAATTCGGAGTCAACCTCAACAATCGGGAGCCATTGATTGCTCCCGGCTACGGGCTTCCAGAGCTACTGGAGGTCGCGGTCTTGGCCGAGAGTGTCGGGTTCGACTCGGTGTGGGTGGGCGACAGCCTGTTCTCCAAGCCGCGCTACGAGCCGATCGCGCTCATGTCCGCACTTTCCCAGCGTACGAAGCGCGTGAGGCTGGGAACCGCTTGCCTCGTGACCTCGACCCGAAATCCGCTCTACCTTGCGCTCGAATGGGCGACCATGGACCAGCTGAGCGGCGGTCGTTCCATCCTGGGTGCCTGTATGGGCAATCCCGAGGTCGGCGTGCAGAGGGAATTCGAGGCTCTCGGACTCGACTTCAAGGACCGCGCCACGATCTTCGAAGAGGGGCTTGCCGTGCTCCGGGCTCTCTGGACCGAAGGGTCGGTCAATTATCGTGGCAAGTACTACACGTACGAGGACGTCGCCTTCCACTCCGGTACGGAGATGGGACCGCTGATGCCGTTGCAGACGCCTCCACCGACGTGGATCGTCTCGAATATCCGCCTCACCGGAGACTTGGCCGATGCTGTCGCCAAGGAACGCTTGGCCCGCGCATGTGACCGCGTGATTCGATACGGAGACGGCTGGATGACCTGTTGCCGGGCCGAGCATCCCGAGGAAGTCGTCGAGCAGATCGCACAGCTCGAGGAGTCGGCCTCACGGCTCGGGGAAGACTTCGGACGCTTTACCGTCTCTTATCAGGTGACGATGAACATCGGAGATTCCAAGGAGCAGGCGCGCGAGGCGTTCGGGAACTACATCTCGAGCTACTACCCGGAGCTGTCGAAGTCGATCGATCTTTCGAACTGGGGTCCGGTCGGGAGCCCCGATGCGATCATCGAATGGTTCGAGAAGTTCCGTCACGCCGGCGTCGGGCACTTCATCTGCCGCTTTGGCGACATGGACCAGTTCGCGCAGGTCGAGCGGTTTTCGAAGGAGATCCTGCCTACTCTGAGAGGCATGCAGCCGTAAGGGCGACCACGGCAAGTGCGACATGTGACAAGGAGGAACGATGGCTGAAGAGACGGTGGAGTCCGAGCCGCGCACCGAGGCGGAGCTGCGCGCCGCAGCCGAGCTCATCGTGGACGTGTGCTTCGAGGTGAAAGAAGGCGAGGTCGTCACGATCATCACCGACAATCGTCGCAAGGAAGAAGCCGAGATGGTCGCGACGGTCGTCTCCGAGCGCGGTGGCTGGCCGGTGGTCGCGAACAACGACACCCAGGTGCGCCGGGCCCTTCAGGACACGCTGTTCCCAATGGTCCCGCCACGTAACCTGCACACCGCCATTGTGAATTCTGACGACATCATCATCATGACGAATCTCGAATGGGCGAACCGTTTCGCCCACGTGCCTGCGGTGAAAGAAGCGTGCGCGAATCACTCGCGGGTCGGCTCCGTGGAAGAGGGGTTCGGGCGCTGGCCCATCTCCGTCGAGGACATCCGCCGGACGATCTCCAATGCCCAGGCGGCCATCAAGCTCTTGGAGGGAAAGAAGCGGGTGCGCGTGACCTCCCCGGCGGGGACCGACGTGGAGGTGAGCATCGAAGGTCGGCCGGCGCTCGAGGTCGTTCCCGTGAAGGCGAAGGGCGCGATGATGGGGCCGGTCCCGCTCTGGGGAGAGGTCGCGTACGGCGCCGTCGAGACCGAGACCGAGGGGACGATCGTCGTGGACGGCAACCTTCTGGGTGTCGGAGTGCCCGGCAACGTCGAGCACCCCGTGACCTGGCACGTGGAGGGTGGGCGGTACACCGCCATCGAGGGTGATTGGGAGGCCGAGCGCCTACGCAGCGTCATCAGCGGGGTGCCGGGCACCGAGGTCGTCGCCGAGTTCGCGTTCGGCACCAGCGACTTCGCTCCGAAAGTCGGGCCCTCGTCCAAAGGGCGGAAAGGCACTGCCCACTTCGCGCTCGGGGACAATCAGAACTGTTACCCCGGCGGACAGAACACGAGCGCCCTCCATCTCGACGGCGTCAACCTCGACATCTCGATCCAGATTCTTGACACGGGCGAGTACATCGTGAAGGACGGGATCTGGCAGCTATGAGCGACGGACGCACGCGGGCGATCCCACTCGAGGACATCTCACGCATCCACCTGTCCGACGACAGCTGGTCGGCTGTCGTGGTGAACGACAAGACCGTGGACGAGAACCACGCGTCGCTCGGATACTCGGTGTTCGGTCCCGGCTTCGTGTCCGACGACCTCTCGCATTCTGTCGACGAGCTGTGCTTCGTCGTGTCAGGTCGAGGGGTGATCCGGCTCGAAGACGGCGAAGTGGAGGTGAAGTCCCAGGATGGGCTGTTCATTCCGGCAAAGGCCTGGCACACGATCGTGAATGCCAGCGACGAGGATCTCACCATGGTGTTCGCGTTCCCGTGGCCCGATTACCCGCCGACCGAGCGAAGAGCGGCGCGGTGACGTCGCCTGAGGGCCGTGACGCGGTACTTGCTGGGCTCCCGCCGAAGAGCCCCGACGAGGCCCGTCTGCAAGTCGCCGCCGCCTGTCGGATCCTCGCTGCGCACGGGCACGAGGACCTGACGCTGGGTCACGTGAGCGTGAGGGGTCCCGATCCCAGAGACGTCTACATCAAGGGAAAGGGAAAAGCGCTCGGAGAGGTCGGACCCGGCGACGTGGTCGTCGTCAAGCTGGATGAGCCCGATGGGTATCGCCTCGCCGGCGCACACCTCGAGACGGTCATGCACACGGAGACCTATCGCGTGCGCGAGGACGTCGGCGCCGCGATCCACACGCATCCTCTCTTCGCGATCGCGCTCGGGGCCACTGCGGCTTCGCTCGAGAACCTCTCTCACGACGCGCTGCTCTTCAACGACGGCGTGGGTCTGTACGATGCGACTGCCGGCCTGATCACGACCCCAGAAGAGGGTCGTGCGGTGGTCGATGCGCTCGGGCAGCGCCGCGCCGTGCTGTTGCAGAACCACGGGATGCTCGCGGTGGGAGGAGACATTCGCTGGGCGACGCTCGCAGCGCTCACTCTCGAGCGCGCCGTGCGTGTCCAGGTGCTCGCATCCGCGCTAGGAAAGTTCACGCCGATCCCCGATGACGAGCTCGACGTCCTGAGCCCAGTGAAGTACCAGGAGCCGTTTCTCGACGAGTATTGGTCCGCGTGGGTCCGCCGCCTCGAGTCGTCCCCGGAGCCCCTCTGGTGAGCACGGTGATCACGGCCACGATCAACGGGCGCGCGTTCAGAGGGGAAGTCGAAGACCACGAGCTGTTGCTCGACTTCCTTCGAGAGGACCTGGGACTGATCGGTGCGCGGCAGTCGTGCGAGGTAGAGGTGTGCGGCAGCTGTACGGTGCTCGTCGACGGCCTTCCGGTGAGCTCGTGCTGCTATCTCGCATGCGATTTGGACGGAAAGGTGGTCGAGACGATCGAGGGACTGGTCGGCACCCCATTCCACGAGGTCCTGAGCGACGCGTTCGTACGGCATGGGGCGGTGCAGTGCGGCTATTGCACGCCCGCCATGGTGCTGACGGCCAAGTCGTTGTTCTTCGACGATCTCTTGAAGGATGAGGAGTCGGTCAAGAAAGCGATGCGCGGCAATCTGTGCCGTTGCACCGGATATCGGGCAATTCTCGATGCGCTGATGGACATCGCGGCGAGCGAGCCCACCGTGGAACTTCGCGCGCAGGCATGATGACCCAGCTTCTCGAGCAGCCGACCAAGCTCAGCACCGCCATCGGCATCAACGTCGATCGCGCCGATGCGAGGGACAAGCTCGCCGGTAGTGCTGAGTACACCGGCGACCTACACCCACCTTCGATGCTCTTCGGCGCGGTGCTGCGGAGCCAATACGCACATGCGGAGATCGAATCGGTCGACACGAGCGGCGCCGAGGCAATGGACGGCGTCATCGCGGTGCTCACCGGCGACGACCTCATGGACCTCGATCCGTACTACGGACATGCGCTGCGCGATCGACCGATCATCGCGATGGGGAAGGTGCGCTTCGTCGGTGAGCCAGTCGCGGTGGTGGCGGCGAAGTCGCAGGCGATCGCCGAGGCAGCCCTTTCCGCGATCGACGTGTCGTACCGCGTGCTGCCGATTGCAGCGACGCTCGATCGGGCCCTCGCGCCAGGCGCACCGCTTGTCCACGAGGGGCCGGTACGTCCGGGACTCGCGCACGGTCTTGGCAAGCTGCCGGAGCGCGAGGGGAACATTTGCTATCGCTACGGCTTCTCCGTGGGCGACATGGAAGCGGTGTTCTCGCGTGCCGCCGTGGTCGTCGACGGAGAGTACGTGTTTCCCGCTGTCTACCAGTACTCCATGGAGACGCACACCACCGTCGCCCACCATCGCGGGCGAGAGATCACCATCTGGTCGTCATGCCAGCACCCGTTCCTCGTCCGTCAGGAGATCTCGGAGCTCTTCGAGGTGCCGCTCGATGACGTGAGGGTGATCGTGCCCTATCTCGGAGGTGGGTTCGGCAGCAAGTCGTACACGAAGATGGAGCCCCTCGCGGTGGCCATCTCGAGAAAGGCTGGCCTGCCTGTCAGGATCATGAACCGGGTGGACGAGTCGATGGTCACGACGCGCCGCCACAACATGAAATGTCGGATGCGAACCGCTGCGAGCGCCGAGGGCCAATTGCTCGGTCGGGTCGTCGAGATGTGGCTCGACACCGGGGCGTACGCGGACAATGGGCCGAGGGTCACCGCGACCGCGGGGGACGCTGGTCCTGGTCCATACCGCTGGGAGGCGGTCGACGTCAAGGCGCAGTGCGTCTACACGAACACCTCGCCGGCAGGTTCCTACCGGGCGTTCGGGGCGACCCACCTGCAGTGGATCGGTGAGTCCCAGGTCGACGAGGTCGCTCGCCGCCTCGGTCTCGACCGGGTCGAGATCCGCCGGGCCAACCTGCTCGCGCGTGGCGGGCAGGTGCGCCCGGGCGCGAAGGGGCTCGACGCGGACCTCGTCGGCGACGTAGAGGAGGTTGCCGCGGCGCTCGACTGGTCGGCTCCGCGCCCTTCGAACCGCGGGGTGGGTCTCTCGGTAGGACTGCTCGCCGCCGGAGCGCACCCCGTCTCCATGGCGACGGTGCGTCTCGGTGCCGACGGCGGCGTCACGGTGCTCGTCGGCACGACCGAGCTGGGCCAGGGAGCGCGCACCGTGATGGGTCAGATCGCAGCCGAAGTGCTCGGCCTTCCGCCGTCTCGCATCGTCGTCCGTGGCACGGACACGAGCTACACCCCCTACGACCGGTCGACCGGAGCGAGCCGATCGACGACGGTCGCAGGCAAGGCGGTCGAGGAGGCGGCGGCCCAGGTCTTGGAGGAGCTCATCGAGACGGCGGAAACGACGCTCGGTGTGGCGCGCGACGAGCTCGTGGTGTCCGAGGGCAGGATCTCCGGGGGCGGCACAGCGGTGACGTACGAGGAGCTGATCGAGCGGCGCTTCGGATTGAAGGGTGGCGAGCTCATCGGCCAGGGCCACGTCGGTCCCCGAGGTGGGAGTGGGGGCTTCGCGGACGGCCCGGTCTTCTGGGAAGTCTGCGTCGGCGGTGCGGAAGTCGAGGTCGAACCCGAGACCGGCGTCGTCACGGTGCTCCGCATCTCCACCGTCGCTGACGTCGGAAGGGCGATCAATCCGCTGCTGGTCCGGCGCCAGGACGAGGGCGCGGTGCTGCAGGGAATCGGCAACGCGCTGTTCGAGGAGATGCGCTTCTCGGACGAGGGGCTCCTTCTGAACGACACCTTGCTCGACTATCGCATCCCGTCCTTCGAAGACCTGCCCGCGTCGATGTCCTGCACCATCGTGGAGAACCAGGATGGTCCAGGGCCTTTCGGGGCGAAAGGGTGCGGCGAGGGCGCGTTCGCCGCGATGCCTGCTGCGATCGTGAACGCGCTCGCGGACGCCGGTGTGCAGATGACCGAGCTCCCGCTCACCCCCGAGCGAGTGTGGAAGAAGATCCAGTCACAGCAGGGGATTTCAAAGAATCACTCAACGGAGGAGGTAGATCAATGATTCCGAAGACGACCGCGGTGATCGGTGCTGGCACGATGGGTCCGGGTATTGCTGCAACCTTGTCGCGGTGTGGCTCGGCGGTGCGCCTGAACGACGTGAGCGCCGAGGTCCTTGAACGATCGAAGGCGGCGACCGAGCTCGCGTCGACCGTTCTCGAGCGCGTGGAGGCTCCGAGCGCGCCGGGCGGCTCCGTCACCTTCGAGCAGGACCTCGAAGCAGCAGTACGGGGAGCCGATCTCGTCATCGAGGCGGTGCCGGAGAAGGTCGACTTGAAGCGCGAGATCTTTGCCAAGTTCGAGGAGTACTCCTCGCCGGAGACGATCCTGGCGACCAACACGTCTGGGATCCCGATCTCGGACATCGCGGTCAGCCTCGTGCACCCTGAACGGGTCATCGGGATGCACTGGTCCAACCCACCACACCTGATTCCCATGATCGAGGTGGTCCCGGGCGAGAAGACGTCCGACACGGTACGCGAGCGGCTCGTCGGCATCATCAAGGACTTCGGCTTCGAGCCGGTCGTCGAGCGAGAGGTGCCGGGCTTCGTAGAGAACCGGATCCTCTATGCCATCTTGCGCGAGTGTGTGTCGTTGGTCGAGCGCGGAGTCGTCAGCCAGGCGGACATGGACACCGTGGTGAAGTGGGGCATCGGGTACAAGCTTGCGGTCATCGGGCCGATGCGGCTCCTCGACATGGCGGGTTTGGACATCTATCAGAGCGTGGCGAGCTTCCTCAACCGAGACCTGAGCAAGGAAGAGGGGGTCTCGTCGCTGATCACGGATCGCACCGAGAAGGGGCAGCTCGGGATGAAATCGATTGGTGGCATGTACCAGTATGCCGACCAGGACGACGTGAACGCCCACCGAGCGAGAATTGCGGCCGGTCTCGTCGCAGTCCGCAAGACGTTGTCGTCCCTCTGAAGCTCACTCGGCAGGTTTCCGGCCCTGAATACCCCTCGTACCTCCAGTAGCGCTCAAGAAAAGGGTGGACGCGATGGCCAAGAAGAAGGTCTACATTCTCGACAGCGGGTCGCTCGTGATCGATCGGTCAGAGATGCTCTGGCACATTGATGTGGGACAGCCTGTTCGCTTTCCTGTCTACAGCGTTTTGGTCGAGCATCCGGAGGGACTGATCATCTACGACACCGGCTTCGACGTGGAGCACGTGCAGCGTGTGCTTCCCTTCGAGCTTCCCGAGCAGACCCCGGAGCAGGCACTCCCCGCGCAGCTGCGGCTCTGTGGCTTCGAGCCGGAGCAGGTCGAGTACGTGATCAACTCGCACTTCCACTTCGATCACGTAGGCGGTAACCGCTACCTGTCGGGGGCCACGACGCTCGTGAGCAAGGAGGAATTCCGCCATGCCAAGGTGCCTGAGCCCTTCGAGCGCCTCGGTTACTCCGATCTCGCGTTCGACTATCCGGGAGCGAAGTACGAGGTGATCACGGGAGACGTCGAGATCGCCGACGGTGTCCGTCTTCTCGAGACCCCTGGCCACACGGCGGGGCACTATTCCATGCTCGTGGAGATGGACGACGGCGCGCCGATGCTGTTCGCTGGCGACGCCGCGTACAGCTTCGAGAACCTCGAACGCGAGATCGTCGCCGGGTTCCATCTCGACCCCAGCGCGTCGGTGGAGTCCATCCGCAGGCTGAAGCGCGTGGCGAAGGAGCGACGGGCCCAGATCTATCCATCCCACGAGATGGCACCGTTCCAGACGTGGCGGCGCGCGCCGCTCTTCTACGGGTGATCGGACACGGAGAGCGCCACGCTTGTCGCGGTCCTCTCCCCATCGGACAGACGCCTCATCGACCGATTCGAGCTCACTGAACCATGAAGCTGCCGCCTTTCGAAGTCCACCGTCCAAGTTCGCTCCACAACGCCTCGCGCCTCCTCAGGGATATGGGCAGCGAAGCGGTGCCGATCAACGGCGGCACGGAGCTGCTCCTCGCGATGAAGCTCGGCCTCGCGCAGTATGCCCATCTCGTCGATTTGAAGCGCATCCCCGAGCTACGGGGGGTTCGCCGTGTCGGATCGGGCCTCGCCGTCGGAGCAGGGATGACGCATCGAGAGCTCGAGAGCTCCCGGTCGATTGCCGAGGCGGTCGCCGAGATGCCCCGTATGCTCGCCGAGATCGCCAACGTTCGGGTCCGTTCCGTAGGCACGATCGGTGGCAATCTCTGCTTCGCCGATCCGCACTCGGACCCAGCCACGTTCTTGTCCGCGATCGAAGCAACGCTGGTGCTGGGCGACGGCAGCACGTCGCGGCGTGTTCCGGTAGACGAGTTCTTTCTCGGCGCCTATGAAACCAAGCTCGAGCCGGGAGAGCTGCTGGTGGAGGTGACGGTGCCTGCCGTTCCAACTGGCACGGGCGCCGCTCACGTGCGGATGAAGGTCCACGAGCGGCCGACCGTCACCGTTGCGGCGAAGGTCATGGTCGAGCGCGACACGATCGTTCGCGCACGGCTGGTCGTTGGATCGGTTTGCGGGACTCCGGTCCTTCCTCAGGCGATCGACAAGCTGATTGGTGCGCCTCGTGCCGCCTGGTCCGAGCGCGTCCGAGAGGTGGCGGCGTTGTCGGCAGCTGCGGTCGCGCCTGTCGCGGATGCTGAAGGGTCGAGCAGGTACAAGCAGGCTCTCGTCGAGGTCTTCGTGCGACGCGCGCTGGACGCTGCCCTCTCCAATGCCCAGGGCATGACTCGGTAGAGGCCCGGCAATGGTGATGAACCTCACAGCTCGGTTCACGGTGCCGCTTCCGGTAGGGGAATCCTGGACCTTGCTCCAGGACATGGAGCGAGTTGCACGGTGGTTCCCGGGTGCGACGCTCGGCGAGGCCGAGGGAGATGGGTTCAACGGAACCGTGCGTGTCAAGCTTGGACCGATGGTGGTCGACTACCGAGGAACGGCCAGATTCGTCGAGCGGGACGAGGGGGCGCATCGCGTCGTCCTCGAGGCGTCGGGCCGCGAGCAGCGTGGAAGTGGCATGGCCAAGGCGATCGCTGCGACCCAGCTCGAACCTGACGGGGCCGGCACTGCCGTGTCTGTGTCCGTGCAGCTCGACATCTCCGGCCGACCGGCTCAGCTGGGGCAGGGGCTCATGCAGGATGTCGCCCAGCGCCTCGTTGCGGAGTTCTCGGAGCGAATGAGGGACGAGCTCGATGCGGGACGTGATCGGGCAAGATCGACAGGACTCGACGCAGAGTCGCGGGGTTCGGCGCCCGACGAATCGACAGCGGGCAGCTCCGACGTGCTGGACCTTGGGCGGCTTGTCGGGCATGGACTGTTTCGCAGGGCGGCGCCGCTCGGTGCTGCGCTGCTCGCACTGGCGGTCGGTGCCGCGTACTGGCTCCGCAGGCGGGCTCGTCAGGAGGTTCGATCATGAAGATCGATGAAATGAGATGTGAGCGATGAGCCAAGCGCAATCTGGCCCCGCGATCGAGAACCTGACGTTGTGGGAGCGCGTGTACCAGCACCTCCAGTCCGAGATCCTGGAGGGACGCCTCCTGCCGGGGGCGGTCCTCTCGGAGGTCGCGCTCGCAAAGGAGCTCGGTGTGAGTCGCGGACCCATCCGCGAGGCGATGGGGCGCTTGGCGGCTGAAGGGCTGGTCAAGGTCCGGCCGAGACGCGGTGCGGTCGTGCGCGCTCCCACGCTCGAGGAGCTTGTCGAGGCCTATCAGGTCCGCGAAGTCCTCGAGTCCCTGGCTGTGCGGCTCGCGGTTCCCCGCCTCACCGAGGAGGACCTCCGCGAGCTCGGCAGCTTTGTCGACGAGATGGATGCGAGCGCACGTCAGAACGACCGGGGGCGCTTCTTCGAGGCGAACGTCGCGTTCCACGAGCGATTCTGCGAGATGAGCGGAAACCGCAAGTTGCGTCAGGTGCACCTCACGCTCATGGGTGAGATCCGCGGCTTTCAGGATCGTTCGCTCGCGATCCGAGGAAATCCCAACGACTCCGTGGCGGAGCATCGGGCGATCCTTGCCGCTGCGGCGCGCGGCGATGCGCAGGTAGCTGCTCAGCTCGCCGGAATTCACGTCCGCGTCCCCGCAGAGCGGCTGAAGGACCATCTTCACGAGCGCATGGGCATGGAACGAGCCGGAGGTGACGTGCTCACGGCGCTGCCGGGCGGGACAAGCGAGCTGGACGTACAGCCGGATAGCCGCGGCCACCGGTGATCTTCGACGATCCCTCGGCACGCGTGCACAACGAACAACAGGAAGGAAATGAAAGATGGGAGCACTCAGCGGCAAAGTGGCCATCGTCACCGGCGCCGGGCAGGGCATCGGGTTCGCCATCGCAAGGCGATTGCACGGTACAGGGGCAAGCGTCGTGATCGCGGACTTGGACGCGGTGAAAGGTGAGAAAGCTGCTGGCGAACTGGGATCGGGTGCCGAGGCGATTGGGACCGACGTCGGGGACGAAAGCTCGGTGAGCGCGCTCTTCGGCCACGTGCTCGGTACCCATGGCAAGGTGGACATCGTCGTGAACAACGCGGCGATCGTGCCGTACACGGCGTGGGACGACGTGGACTTCGCTGAGTGGCGACGCATCATGAGAGTCAACCTTGACGGCGTCTACCTCATGTGCCGCGCCGCCCAGGTTCCGATGCGACAGGCGAAGTACGGCCGCATCGTGAACCTCGCCTCCAACGCGTTCTTCGCCGGCACCCCCAACATGTCGGCCTACATCGCCGCCAAGGGAGGCGTCATCGGCCTGACCCGTGCACTGGCGACGGAGCTCGGTTCGTACAACATCACGGTCAACGCGGTGGCACCCGGGCTCACCGCCTCCGACGGAGTGCTCGCCAGCCCCCACAAGGATTCGATCGCGTTCGTCGAGACGCTGCAGGCGCTCAAGCGAACGGGGACTCCTGAGGACATCGCTCCGGTCGTGGCATTTCTGGCGTCGGACGCAGCCGGATGGGTCACCGGACAGACCTACACCGTCGACGGAGGCCACGTCCGCTACTAGGTCGAAATGCGAGCTGGCCCTGGCGCCATGATGGAAATGGGGAGAACGGTGGCGGGTATCGAAACGGGACGGGTGGCACTCGCGGTGCGCGACGTTCACGCGTCAACCCGCTTCTACGTCGATGGGCTCGGATTCCATGTCGAGCAACTCTTCGAGGATCCCCCGTACGCGACGCTCTCCCTCGGCGCGCTGCGTTTGTCGTTGACCCAGTCGGGCTCGACGGTGCCGGACGTCCAAGGGGTGCGGCTGGAGGTGGGTGCGGAAGAGCAGTCTTCCGCGGCAATGGTGGTGCTCGAAGTGGCCGATGCCCGAGCCGCGTTCCGAGTCCTGGCTGACCGAGGAGTGCCTATCCGGTCAGACCCCTGGGAACCGCCATGGGGCGGATGCCGTTTCTTTCTCTCGGACCCCGACGGCTACCTGGTCGAAGTCGAGCAAGTGGCGTGAAAGGGATGCTGATCATAGGGAGGAGCGACTGATGCGGGTTGTGCGGGCAGCTGGTCCGGACGTCATCGAGGTAGCCGACGTGACACCGCCGGACGTGAAGACATCGACGGATGCCGTCGTCTCGGTCACCGCTTCTGCGATCTGCGGCGCGGACCTTCTTCCCCTTTCCGGGCACGTGCCCGGGTTCGAGTGGGGAACCGTGCTCGGCCACGAGTTCGTGGGGACCGTCGCCGAGGCAGGACCAGACGTTGGATTCACCGTTGGAACTCGAGTGGTCTGCTCGTCGACCGTGTCGTGTGGGACGTGCTGGTACTGCCGGCACGCGATGTCCTCTCAGTGCGAGCAGATGGCGCTGTTCGGGTTCTCAGGTGTGTACCCCAGGATGGACGGTGGTCAGGCGGACCTCGTTCGCGTCCCGCACGCCGACCGGGTCTTGTGGCCTCTGCCCGAAGCGCTCGACGACGAGGCTGCGGTCTTCATCGCGGACATCCTTCCCACCGCGGTGCGCACCGTTGAGCGCGCGGAGGTCGCGAAGGGCGACCAGGTCGTGGTGTTCGGTGCTGGGCCGGTCGGTCTGCTCGAAGGTCTCCTGGCCGACGGTTGGGGTGCCGGTGTCGTGATGGTCGATCCGGAGAGGCGTCGACGCGAGGAATCCGAGCGCCTCGGCCTTCGAGCGGTCGGGACCGACGAGGTGCTCAGCGTGATCGACGAGATCACCACAGGCCGAGGCGCGGACGTCGCGATCGAGGCGTCGGGCCACCCCGACGCGTTGGCGGCCGCCCTCGCGCTCGTCCGCGGGCGGGGCATGGTCAGCGTGTCTGGTGCGCACTTCGATCCGGATCGGCCGGTCGACGTTGGCCGGATGTTCGCCAAGGAGCTGTCGCTCCGTTTCGCGATGGGCTCTCCCACCGACGATCGAGCGCGCGTCGCGGAGATGGTGCTCTCGGGCCGGATCGATCCGCGTCCGCTGATCACCCACCGGTTCTCCCTCGACGACGCTGCCGAGGCGTACCGGATCTTTCGTGCGCACGAGGCGACGAAGGTGGTGTTGCACCCATGAGCACCGCCATGTGCCCGTTGCGGATTCCTACCGCCAACGAACCTGCAACGCGCAGACGGGACGAAGGCTCGCGTGACGCTTGAGCCAGGTGGACGATGCGGCGGCTCAATCAGAGAACGTTCAAACGGGGCCCTTCCATCTCAGTGCAGTAGCCCAGCCTGATGAAGGGCAATGCACTCCTGACCTGATCCCGAGCCGACGCCACTGCAGGCAGATGAAGAGCCTTTCGTCCAGACTGCACTTTCGCTTGTAAGGAATTCGATACAAGCAGAGCGAATCCAGGGCCTCGGCAAAGTTGGAGCACGCCGACCTGACCTGAGCTGACGCGGCGGTACTGGCGCTGCCCCGACGCCTCGTGGTACAAGATCAGGGATGTCGTCGCAAACGCTGTGTGTCCGTCCGATCGTTGCAGAAGAACGCGCCCGGTTCGACGAGACGCTCGCTTCGGAGCACTGGCTCGGCGCTGGCCTGGTCGGCGAGGTGATGCGCTACGTCGCTCTGGAAGACGGGGAGTGGGTAGCGCTCCTCGGCTTCGGCTCCGCGGCTCTGTGCGTGCGCAGCCGCGAGGAGCTGCTCTCTTGGAGCGACTCCCAGCGCTACCGCAGGCTCCGCTACGTCACCAACAACCAGCGTTACTGCGTCCTCGACGCCCACCGCAGGAAGAACCTCGCCTCAGAGGTGCTCTCGCTTACGCTGCACCGGCTGTCTTCGGATTTCGAAGCACGCTGGCGCCACCCGGTCGTGATGGTCGAGACCTTCACCGACCCAGCCCGGCATCTCGGCACCTGCTACAAGGCGTCGAACTTCACGATGCTCGGCACGACGTCTGGGTTCGGGCGCAGATCCGGGCGCTTCGTCCACCACGGCGAGAAGAAGGCCTACTGGTTCCGCAAGCTCCGACGCGACGCGATCGACCTGCTCCAAGCGCCGTTCGACCATCCCGCGCTCACCGACTGGAGGCACATGCGCGAGCTCGATCTGAACCGCCTCGATCTCCAGAGCCTGCTCGCAGCGTTGAAAGACGTTCCGGACCCCAGGAAGAAGCGAGGGGTGCGTCACGACCTCCCCCAGATCGTCTCGATCGCGGTGCTCGCGACGCTCCGGGGTGCGACCTCCCTGTTCGCGATCGGTGAGCTCGCACGAGAGCTGCCACAAGAAGCGCTCGTCCGCCTCGGCTCGCGAGTGTCGCCAACGACTCTTCGCAGGGTCGCACCAGAGGAGTCCACGATCAGGCGGATGCTGAAAGCGATCGACGCGACAGCGCTCGATCGCGTCGTGAACGCCTGGATCGCGACCCAGGTCGCCCAGGGACGGATCCGTGAAGACGAAGCGGTCGAGGTCGACTTCGCCGCGATGGTCGAAGAAGACGAGCGTGCAGACGACGACAGCGAC
>JAKAQM010000040.1 GCA_021822565.1 Actinomycetes bacterium
TCGGGGGAGACGAGAATGGTCCGCTGGTTCACCCGGACCGCCGGCACCGGGAGCGTGCCCGCATGGAACCAGTTGTAGGCGGTCTGCGGGTGGATGCCCTGGCGACGTGCCCACTCGGTCAGGTTCATCGGTTGATCGTATCACTAGAACGGGTGTTCGTTGTGTATTACTGACTTATGTTGGAGCAGTTCGCAACCCCGGCGCGTCGGAGCGTGCGAAGAGGGACTCCCGCGCCGCCTCGCGATCGTCCAGCGCGACGGTCTCGCTCCCGATGTGCTGGAACTGCTCGTGCCCCCGGCCGACGATCAGGACGACGTCGCCCGCCTCCGACGCGTCGAGTGCACGGTCGATCGCGGCGCGCCGGTCGGGCTCGACGATCACCTCGGACGAGGTCGCCGCCTCGAGCGCGCCCCGGTAGAGCGCGCGGATGATGTCGGCGATGGGCTCTTCACCCGGGCTGTCGGTCGTGAGGAGCACCCGGTCCGCCGATGCCGCGACCCTGCCCGTCTCCGGACGCTTGCCCTTGTCCCGTCCGCCGCGTGCACCGAGCACCACCGTGACGCGGCCCGTCGCGATTCGCCGTGCCGTGGCGATCAGCGCGGCGAGCGCGTCAGGCGTGTGCGCATAGTCGACGACGACGAGGAACGGCTGTCCCGCGTCGACGAGCTCGAAGCGCCCGGGCGGAGCGGGCGCGGTGGCGAGCCCGTCACGAGCTGCGTCCGAGGACACGCCGAGGGAACGCGTCGCGAGGTACGCCGCGACGACATTGGCGCCGTTGACCCGTCCCACCAGGGGGCTCTCGAGACGCACGGCGCCCTCTGGGCCCCAGAGGTCGACGGCGATGCCGTCGAGGCCGCGCTCTTCGACCGAGAAGCACACGTCGGCAGCGGGGCTCTGGCCGAACGTCGTGACGGGGATCTCGAGCCTCCGCGCCAGCTCGCGGCCCCATTCGTCGTCCACGCAGACGAGGGCGGCGCGACAACGTGACGGTTCGAACAACCTCGCCTTGGCGTCGAGGTAGCGCTCCATCGTGCCGTGATAGTCCAGGTGCTCTCGGGTCAGGTTCGTGAAGACGCCCACGTCGACGCGCACGCCGTCCATCCGCCTCTGGTCCAGCCCGTGCGACGACGCCTCCATCGCGACAGCGGTCACGCCCGAGCGCACCATCTGGCGAAGCGTCCACTGGACGTCCGGGGCCTGCGGCGTCGTGAGGCTCGTGGCGATCGAGCGCCCGAGGAAGTGGGTCCCGACACTCCCGATCTGCCCCGCGACGAGCCCGGCCGAGGTCAGGCAGCGCCGGACCAGCGCGCACGTGGTGGTCTTGCCGTTCGTGCCGGTGACCGCGACGACCGCGAGCTCCTCCGAAGGGCGCCCGTAGAAGACCGACGAGATGGGACCGACGGCGGCGCGCACCGAGGGCACGACCAGCTGCGCGACACCGAGCTCGAGCGGCCGCTCGACCACGAGGGCGATCGCGCCCGCAGCGACGGCCGCCCCAGCGTGATCGTGGCCGTCGGTCCGGGTCCCCGGAAGGGCGAAGAAGAGCGAGCCGTCGAGCGCCTTTCGGCTGTCGTAGCAGATCGACCGCACGAGGGCGTCACCGCGCATCGAGCCGTCGGGCAGGTCCGCGGCGAGCTGGCTCAGCGTGATCCCCGGCGATGTCCGCGCGATGCGCGCGCCCGTCGCGAAGAGAGGACCCGACGACCGCACGCCCACACTCTCGCCCTGTCGGCTAACGACCAAGTGACGAGCGAGCGAAAGCGGACGTGCCGCAGGCACACCGTCGAGCTGCGCCGACCCATCCCTTGGCGTCTGTGGGCATTGGGGCTAGAGTTTCAGATGTGGCTGGTGTCAAGTGTCGGACCTCGTGTCGCGCGCTCGCACGCTTCCTCGCTGCCGGCACCGCCGCCTCCCTGGCCCTCGGGATGTGGGCGGTCACGTCAGCAGGTGCAACAGCATTCACAACAAGTGCGGCCCAGGCCAAGGTCCACCAGACCCAGTCCCAGATCACACAGATCGAGCAGACCATAGCCCAGGAGCAACGTCAGTCCGCGGTCCTCGGCCAGGAGTACGACACCGAGATGGCGCACCTGCAGGCCGTACGCGCCGCGATCGCCGCCACTGACGCGCGACTGGTCCAGACCGAGAAGACCATCACCGTCGACAAGCGGCTGCTCGCCGAGGCGGCCGTCCAGGACTACGTCCTCGGCGCGCAGGGCACCCAGATCACCGCGCTGTTCTCCACCTCCGCCAACACCACAATGATCTCCCAGGAGTACTCCGACACCGCGGTCGGAGATCTGGACGCGGCCAAGCGTGCGCTCGAGGCGGCCCAGGTGACGCTGACGGCGACGAAAGCCCAGCAGCAGGTCCAAGAGGAGCAGGCGCAGGCCGACGCCGCGCGTCTGCAGGCGCTCGAGCAGGAGAACCAGCAAGCTTCAGGGCGCGCCCAGGCGACCCTGACGGCCTTGAAGGGGACGTTGGGGAACGAGGTCGCGGCCGCCGCGCAGGCCAAGGCCCAGAAGGAGGCAGCTGCCGCTGCGGCAGCAGCAGCGGCGCGACAGGCGGCAGCTGCCGCCGCTGCCGCCGCGGCAGCGCAGCAGGCAGCCCAGGTCGTCAGCGAGCTCGGCGGGACAACGCAGGCGGCGACGCAGGCCGCCAACCAGGCGTCGTCCGCCGCCGGCGGCCCGACGGTCGGCTTCTCGGGGACATCCTCTGCGCAGGGCCAAGCCGCGGTGCGGGCAGCCGAGTCTCAGCTCGGGGTGCCATACGTGTGGGGCGGGGAGACCCCCGGCGTCGGGTTCGACTGCTCGGGCCTGACGCAGTGGTCCTGGGCCCAGGCAGGCGTCTCGATCCCCCGCACGTCCCAGACGCAGTACGCCACAGTGCCCCACGTACCGCTCTCCGACCTGCAGCCCGGCGACCTGCTCTTCTACTACAACCTCGACGGCACAGGCACGGTCGACCACGTCGCGATGTACGTGGGCTCCGGCCCCTACGGCAGCCAGACCGTGATCCAGGCCCCCTATACCGGGGCAACCGTGCAGTACGTCGCGCTCTACACCGAGGGGCTCGTCGCAGCCGGCCAACCCTGATCCGATCGAGGCGCAGCAGGGACGTCCCCCCCCTCGGTACGCTCGAGAGGTGGTGATCGCGGAGTCCCCGAGGCTGTCCGACGTCGACGAGTGGGGGAGGTCGGAGCGGATCCGCGCGCTCGCCCGCCGCGTCTACGCCCCCGTGTACTCGCACTGGTTCCGCGTCGAATGGGAAGGCCTCGACAAGATCCCCACGGCCGGCGGCGCCCTGCTGGTGGGCAACCACGCGGGCGCGATCCCCTCGGACGCGCCGGTGATCATGCACGGGGTCGAGACCGAGCTCGGACGGCGGGTCTACGGCCTTGCCGACTACTTCTTCCGCGGTCTGCCGGTCGTCGGCACGCTGTGGAGCCGAGCGGGCGGCGTGCCCGCTCGCCCCGACAACGCGTACCGGCTGCTCCATGAGCACCAGGAGCTCGCCCTGGTCTTCCCCGAAGGGGAGAAGGGCCCGTCCAAGCCGTACGCCAAGCGCTACCAGCTGCAGCGGTTCGGACGCGGCGGCTTCGTCGAGATCGCGATGACCGCGGGCGTCCCGGTCGTGCCGATCGCCGTCGTCGGCTCCGAGGAGACGATGCCGCTGCTCTGGCAGATCCCGCAGCTCGCCAGGGTGCTCAGGATCCCCTACTTCCCGGTCACCGCCAACATGGTCCTCATGGGCCCGCTCGGGCTGGCCGTGCCGTTCCCCGCCAAGTTCCGCCTTCGCGTGCTCGACCCGGTGACCTTCGACGTCGAGCCAGGTCGGGAGCGCTATCCCAAGTCCGAGGTGTTGGAGGAGTCCGAGCGCATCCGCGCGTCGATGCAGCACGCGCTCGACGACATGCTGCGCCGTCGCCGCAGCGTCTGGTTCGGCTGAGAGCTCAGCGCAGGGTCGTCGTGTGACCGAGACGAGCCGCAGAGTCCTCGTGACGGGTGCCGACACGTTCTGGGGCGCCCGCATCCTGCGGGCCCTGGAGGGAGACGCGGCCATCGAGATGCTCCTCGGCCTCACCTCGAGTGCGGCTGCAGGGACCTTCGAACGAGCCCGGCTCGTGTGCACGGAGCCGACCTACTCCGCCCTGCGCGGCGTCGTCTGCTCCTCTCAGGTCGACACCGTGATCCACCCCGCCATGATCGTCGGCTCGGTCCACGCGTCCGGGCACGAGATCCACGAGGCGAACGTCATCTCCACCATGAACCTGCTCGCGGCGGCCGGGACGTCCGGCTCGTCCGTCCGCCACCTGGTGGTGAAGTCGTCGAGCCTCGTCTACGGGTCGACGAGGGAGGACCCTGCGACGTTCAGCGAAGAGACCCCCCGCTCTGACGTGCCCCGGACCGACGTGGAGCGCTCGCTCGTCGAGGCCGAGGGCCTGGTGGACGACTTCGCGCACGACAACCCCTCTGCGACGGTGGCACTCCTCCGTGTCGCAGACGTCCTCGGCGCCCACATCGTCACGTCGATCACGAAGAACCTCTCGCGCCCGATGTGCCCGTGCGTGGGCGGGTTCGATCCCCTCGTGCAGTTCGTCCACGAGGACGACGTCGTCCGTGCCGTGGAGCTCGCGACCCGACACCGCCTCGCCGGCACGTTCAACGTCGCCGGCCCGGGCCGTCTCCCGTGGAGCGAGGTCGCGGCGATCTGCAAGACCAGACGCCTGCCGCTGCCGCCGGTGCGCCCCGCGCTCGCCATGGCGCCACTCGCGCGCCTCGGCATCTTCGACTTTCCTCCCGAGCTCGACGCGCTCCTCCGCTACGGACGGGGCATGGACACGTCGCGGCTCGTCGCTGCGGGCTTCGAGTACCGCTACACGAGCGTGGGCGCGGTCCAGTCCTTCGCGCACCGCCTGCTGCATCCCGCACGGTCGGCTCGCGCCCCGCTCAGCGCCGGGACCGCGCCGCCGCCGCGGCCACGATCGCGCGGTACGCCGGCGCCAGGACGTCGGCGAGGTCCCCGCCGCGAGCCCTGATCGTCCCTCTGGGCGCCAGTCGGAGCGCAGCCGCCGGCACCGCCGCCGCCTCGGGGCGCACCCGCACGTGCGCGAGCTCGGGCCCGGCGATCCAGAAGCGACCGACCGGATCACGACCGTCGGTGGCGGGCTGTGCCGCGCCGCTCCCTGCCGGCACCGCTGGCGAGGGCGCTGCGAGGTCGCTGCGGCGAGCACGCAGCTCGCCGAGCACCACCCCCTTCGCCCGTCCGCGCCACGCGAGGAGCGAGAACGGGTCGCGTTCGAGCTCCTCGGCCACCAAGTAGCACACGGCGGCCACGTGGGGGCAGGGGTTCTCCCAGCCCGGACAGCTGCACTCGGTCACCAGGCGCGCATGGGGAGCTGGCAGCAGCGACGCGCCCTCGGACTCGAAGACCTGCTCCACCTCCTCGGGCAGCTCGCCGGCGAGCATGCGCGCGGCGTACTCGGCGCTGGTGGCGAGCACGGCGACGATGCGGTCCCAGTCCTCGGAAGGTACGACGGGCATCTCCAAGCGAACGGCGTAGGGCTCCTCCCCTGCGCCCTGCACCACCGCAGCGACCACGCCCGGACCGATCACGAGCTGGGTGACCATCCCCTTACGCGCGTACGCCCGCCCGAGCTCCATATGGCCTCCCGCCATCACGGACTCGAGCGCACCGAGGAAGCGTCGCGACCACCAGGTCGCCCCGGCGGGTCCCCTGCGCGTCCTCGCAACGAGGCCTCCGACCGCCGAGGGGGCCCTGCTCGCGCCCCGCTTCGACCCGCGCCCGGGAGACGACTCCTCATCCTGCTCGCCTGGGGGATCGCCGGGGGGGCCGTGGAAGGGCTCGTCAGGGGTGTCGCCGGGGGGCTCGTCATAGGGATCGCCGGAGGGCTTCTTCGAACGCGCCTTCGGGCGCGCCTTGCGGGCCGCCGCACGCTCGGTCTCCGCCAGCTGCGCGCGTAGTGCCTCGAGCGCTGCGCGGTTGTCGTCGCGAGCTTCAGGAGTCGGTCTCACGCCGTGGCCTCCACGGACAGCCGGAGCATCTCGGCGAGCTCGTCGTCCGAGAGCTCGGTGAGCCACGTTTCCCCGGAGCCCACGACCTGCGCAGCCAGGGAACGCTTGGCTTCGATCATCTCGTCGATCCTTTCTTCGATCGTCCCCACGCACACGAGCTTGCGCACCTGGACGTCGCGACGCTGGCCGATCCGGTAGGCGCGGTCGGACGCCTGGTCCTCGACCGCCGGGTTCCACCAGCGATCGAAGTGGAGCACGTGGCTCGCCGCCGTGAGGTTCAGACCGCTGCCACCTGCCCCGAGCGAGAGGACCAGCACGGGCATGGCTCCTTCGGGGGACTGGAGCTCGGCCACGAGCTCGTCGCGTCGCGTCCGGGCGACCCCGCCGTGGAGGAAGCCCACGCGGCAGCCCAGCCGCTCGGTGAGGTGGCGCTGCAGCAGCCCGCCCATCGCGGCGTACTGGGTGAACACCAGGGCGCGTTCGTTCGCCGCACGCACCTGCTCCAAGATCTCGACGGTGCGCTCCACCTTTCCGGAGCGCCCTGCGAGCGGCGAGTCGTCCGCGGCGTACTGCGCGGGATGGTTGCAGACCTGCTTCAGCCGGAGCATCGCAGCGAGCACGAGCCCTCGTCTCCCGATCCCCTCGGCGCCCGAGATCTGGGCCAGCATCTCGTCGACCACCGCCTGGTAGAGGGTCACCTGCTCGCGGGTGAGCACGCAGCGCTCCTTGGTCTCGATCTTCTCGGGCAGCTCGGGCACGATGGACCGATCGGTCTTCAAGCGCCGGAGCACGAGGGGGCGCGTGATCGCCCGGAGCCGTTCGGCCGCTCCCTGCTCCCCGTAGCGCTCGATCGGCACGGCGAACTGCTCCCTGAACGAGGCCTGCGAGCCGAGCAGACCGGGGTTCAGCACGTCCATGATCGACCACAGCTCTCCCAGGTGGTTCTCGACGGGCGTGCCCGTCAGGGCGAGGCGCCGGGGCGCACCGATCGCCCGCACCGCCTGCGTCTGCCTCGTCGACGGGTTCTTCACCTGCTGCGCCTCGTCGAGGACGATCCGCGCCCAGGGCACCAACGCGAGCGCATCGCGATCGCGGTCGACCAGCGCATAGCTGGTCACGACCACATCGACGCCGCTGGCGAACCGCCGCAGCGCGTCACCCCTCGCCCTCGTCGCACCGTGGTGCACGGCGACGCGCAGGGAAGGCGTGAACCGATCCGCCTCCCGCTGCCAGTTGCCCATCACCGAGGTCGGGCACACGACGAGCGTCGGGCCCACATCGATGCCGTCGACCCGGTCGGACTGGAGGACGCCCAGCACCGTCGCGGTCTTGCCGAGTCCCATGTCGTCGGCGAGACAGGCGCCAAGACCTACCCGCTCGAGCAACCGGATCCACCCCACCGCTCGGCGCTGGTACGCGCGCAGCTCGCCGCAGAAGCCCGCCGGCTTCGGGCCCACCTCGAGTGCGTCGGCGAGCTCACCGCGCAGCAGCGCACCCAGCGGGCCCACATCGTCCACGCCGACGACCGGCACGCCGGCTTCCCGAAGAGGCGCACCCGCGGACGCCCGCAACACGTCGGCAAGGGCAGCCGTCCGGTTCGCTGGCCCCGCCGCCAGGAACTCGACCAGACGCTGCACCTCGGCGGGGTGCAGCTCGGTCCACTGCCCGCGCACCCGCACCAGCGGCACCTTGAGCTCGGCCAGCCGCCGAAGCTCGTCGAGCTCGAGTCGCGTGTCGCCGAGCGCGGCCTCCCATTGGAAGGCTGCGAGACCTCTGACGCCCACGCCACAAGGTGCGCGACCACGCGCAGCGTCGCGGTGGGCAGCGGCACCGCCCGCGGTCGGACGCTCGGAAGGCATCTCCGCCGCGCGGACCCTGAGGCCAAGGCGCGCCGCCGGACGGCGCCACCACGACGGGAGCAGCACACCGAAGCCCGCGAGCTCGAGCGCAGGGGCGACCTCGGAGAGGAACCGGTGCGCCCCCTCCAGGTCGAGGAGGAGGGCCGTCGGAGCCGGCTCCGCGAGCGCCCGACCGAGCTCGCCGAACGCACGGACGGCCCGTCCCAGCTCGGCCAGCAGCACCTCCTGGGGCTCTTCGACCGTCCGCGCGGCCCGGCGCAGCGACTCGCCTGCCCGCCAGACCTCCGACGCTTCGACCAGCAGGGTCGGCTCGTCGACGGCCTGGAGGAGGAGCTCGACTCGCCAGGGCTCCTCGAGCGCGCCGCCCACGATCGTCCCGGCGTCCCGGACCGTGCCGGCGTCCCGGACCGTGCCGGCGTCCCGGACCGTGCCGGCGTCCCGGACCCCTGGGCCCCGCCCCCTCGCGTCGGGCTCCCCCGGCTCCCCCGACTCCCCCGGCGCCGGCGGCTCGTGGAGGCGCAGGCAGAGGCGCCAGGCACTGGAGGACGAGGCGAGCGGCGCGCGCCACTCTTCCACGAGCCGCTCGAGCGTCTCGAGCGCTGAGGGGTCGGCGTGGACGTGGCCGTCTGGGCTTTCGAGCGCCTCCAGCCACGCGTCCACTGCCTCGGTCCCAGCAGTCGCGCGCCGCAGACGCGTGCTCTCGCCCGGGTTCGCTCCGGACCCGGGGCGCGCGCGCTTCGAGAGCGCATCCCGGCACAGCGCATCCACGAGCGCGTCGAACGCGTGCCGCACGACCCGTGCGGCGTCTCCGCTGCCGTCCAACGCGCACGCGGCGCCCGGCAGCGCCCGGGCGAGCAGCTCCAGCCGCTCGGCGTCGCGCCCGGTGCGCAGCGGGGCCCAGCGGGCCAGCTGCTCGCCGACGCGGCTGTCGAGCCACGGGACGACGCGCCCGCCGGCGACGACCTCGAGGGCGAGCTCCGCCACCCGTGCGAGCGCACGGAACGAGGAGCCGGCCTGGAACGGCGCGTGGTCGTCGCCGAGGGCGAGCAGCGCGTCGAGCGCGTCGAGCGGTCCAAGTCGCAGCGTCGGGACCGCGAAGGGCTCGCACGCCGCGTACGCCGTTGGGCGCCAGGGCGAGGCAGTCGTCGAGGGCGCGGCAGTCGTCGCAGAGCCGCCGCACGCCGCCGCGCCGACGCCGATCAGCTCCGGCGAGGGCACCGGTACGCCGCCGAGCGCGGGCAGGCGGATGGTCGCCACACCGACGGCCGCCGATGCCGGAGCTCGTCCCGAGAACGCCCCGTCGACCCGGGTCAGCGCCTCGAGGACGCGCTCCGCGGGCGTGGGGAAGGGCTCCGCCCACACCAGGAGCGCCCCCGCTCCACTGGGCTCCCACGTCGCGTGGAGGACGCGCATGACGCGGAGGCTACCGACGGGCTGTGCCAGCGCGCGGCGAGAGCACCGAGGCCCAGGGCAGCGGCGCGCTTCGCCGGACTGCTTAGGGCGCGGGACGGCTCAGCGCAGCCGGGGGGATGCATCGCCGCACCCTCACTCGAGCCACCTCAGCTGACCCATTCGGCGATCAGCTGGTCGCGACGCCGGTCCCACTCCTCCGACGTGATCGCGAACTTGGCGTGGTCCTCCCACTCCCCGTCGATCTCGAGGTACTTCCGCGCGATCCCCTCGGAGCGCAGGCCCAGCTTCTCGACGACTCGCAAGCTCGCATGGTTCCTCGGAATGATCGAGATCTCCACACGATGCAGCGCGATGGTGTCGAACGCGAAGGCGAGCACGACGACGACCGCTTCGGGCACGTACCCATGTCCCGCGAGGTCGCGGTCGATCCAGTAGCCGATGTGCCCGGTCTGGAACGGCCCTCGCTGGATGGACGAGAGGGTGATCTCGCCCGCGAACCGCCTGCCGACGAAGATCCCGAAGCCGTAGCCGGTGCCGAGCTGACGCTCGCGCTCACGAAGTGCGCAGCGGGCAGCGAAGCTCCCGCGATCTTCCGACGCGGGTGGTGCCCCCTTGGGACGCGGTTCCCAGGGCAGCAGCCAATCCCGGCATCGGGTTCGCACTTCGACCCATGCCTCGTAGTCCGCCTCGGTGAGCGTCCGGAGCAGCACCCGGCGCCCTGCGAGCTCGAGCGGGGCTGGGACCGGGCGCGCCATCACGGGGCGCCGCACCGGATCGGGGCACCCGCGGCCGCGCCGCACGAGACGGGCGGGGCCGCACCATGACGCGGCGTGTGCACGCTGCATCCTTTCGAACGCATCGTCGCATCGTGACAGGTCGGCGCGCACGAGCGCCAGCGCCGAGGGACGTGCCAATGTGGGGACCGTGCCACCCGACCAGGCGAGGGTGCTGTTCTCCCCTCAGGCGCCGCTTCCGCTGCGACCGGATGCGGCCAGCGACGTGCCCCTCTACCGCAGGTGGGCAGCCGCCCGCGACGTCTGGCGCCTCACGGTCGACGCGCGGCCGAAGCCGGGCCCAGAGGTCGCGCTCCTCGTGGTCGTCGATCCTCGGCGCCCGGACGGGCGCGGGTGGCTCGACCCCGACGACGTGAGAAGAACCCTTCGTTCCGTCGCGGTCCAGACGGTCGGGAGCTGGTCACTGTCGATCACGATCGTCGGCCCCTCCGACGCAACGATGGACGACGCGGTCACGGGGGCGTTGGGCGCCGCTCCCACACGACGCGTGCAGATCCACACCCAGCCGGAGGGCACCGCGCTCGCAGCGGCCTACGCAGCAGCGATGGAAGAGAGCAGCTCTCCCGCCGTCGCGTTCCTCGAGCCGGGCGACGAGCTCGCGCGCGACGCAGTGGCACAGCTCAGCGCCGCCCTGGTCGACGCCGACGTCGCGTACGCAGACGAGGACCGCATCGCATCCGACGGCCTGGTGACGGCGCCCGTTTTCAAGCCGGACTGGTCACCGGAGCTTCTCCTGTCGTGGTGCTACCTCGGCAGGCCGGTCGCGCTGCGGGTCGCGCCCGTCATCGCTGCAGGGGGCATCCGATCGGTCCCCCACGGCGATTGGGAGCACGACCTCCTCCTCCGGGTGACGGAACGGACCTCGCGCGTCGCCCACGTTGCCGACGTGCTCTGCCACCGTCGAGGGCCGGCACGTCCTGCAGGGCCGGCGGCGGTCACCGATGCACTCTCTCGGCGCGGCGAGCACGCCCGGGTCGAGCCGGGTCCGATCCCTTCGACCTGGAACGTCCGCCGAAGGCGCCCCTCGGGTGCCGGACGCGCCACCGTGAGCGCCATCGTCCCCTTCGTCGACAGCACCACCCTGCTCCGGGCGTGCGCGGAGTCGCTGCGCGCAGGAGCAACGGGCGGCAGCACACGCGAGGATCGTGGCATCGATCTCGAGCTGGTGCTCGTCGACAACGGCTCCACCGAGCCGGAAACCGCGACCGTGCTCGACATGCTGCTCGCCCGCCTGAGCCAGGATGTCCATGTGGTCGTGCGCCGCGACGATCGCCCGTTCAACTGGGCAGCGCTCAACAACGCAGCCGTCACGGGTTCTCGAGCCGAGATCCTCCTGTTCGTGAACGACGACGTGCAGGGCGGCACGCCGGGGTGGATGGACCTTCTCGTCGCCCAGGCCTTGCGACCGGAGGTCGGGGCCGTGGGGGCACGGCTCGTCTACCCGAACGGGCAGCTCCAGCATGCGGGCGTCGTCCTCGGGCTCGCCGGTGCCACCGGGCACGTCCTGGCAGGGCTCGAGCCAGGGAGACCGGGCTACCTCGGCATGGCGGCCCTCACTCGAGACGTCTCGGCGGTCACGGGTGCGTGCATGGCGACGCGTCGAGACGTCTTCGAGCAGCTCGGTGGGTTCGACGAGAGCCTGGGCCTCGACTTCAACGACGTGGACTACTGCCTGCGCGCTCGACGGCGCGGGTTGCGTGTCGTCTTCGAAGCTGGGGCGGAGCTCGTCCACCACGAGTCCCCGAGCCGTGGCACGTCGGGGAGCGAGGAGACCGCGGCCGCGTTCATGGCACGCTGGGGAGCGGCCGTCGAAGAAGGGGACCCCTTTTACAACCGGCGCCTCTCCCGCGCGGATTTCTCGGCTGCACTCGACGAGCCGTGGCCGGTGCTCGCAGGTCACGTGCCCGAGGTCTCGGACGCGGCGGTGATCGCAACAGCCGTGACCACGAGGGGCGTGGGCAGGTGACTCGTGGGCTCGACGGAGCTGGGCTGGGCGAGCCGGGCGGGCAGGACGCACAGGGCGCACAGGGCGGGCAGGGCGAGCCAGGCGAGCCGGGCGGGCAGGACGCACGGGGCGCACAGGGCGAAGACCCGAGGACCGATGACCCGCACCTCCCCGCGGCGCCGCGGCTGCTGGCCCATCGTGCGGAGCCGCCGCCCCTCCCGCCGCCACTGAGGGGGGCCGACGAGATCGCGTCCTTGCACGTCGAGTTCGCGCGGCTCGTGAGCGCCGCGACCGGCGAAGGTCCGTCCGTCGTGGGCGGCTCAGGAGCTGGGCACGGCGAGGGTGGGACCGGCGAAGGCGGGCATGCTCATGGCGGGAGCGGCGGAGGGGGCGTCCGGGCAAAGGTCCGCGCGCGCGTCGCCGCGGTCGCCAGAGCCGACGCCGGCGCAGACCGCGAATTCATGGGGAGCCTCGTCCGCGCCATCGCCGTGCTCGCCGATCGCGTGGACGAGATCACGAAGAGGGTGGGCGATCTCGAGCTGCTCGTCGAAGACGTGGTCGATCGCTCGAGCGAAGACCTCGTCCGGGTGCAGGCCGCGCTCGGCGCGCTCGACCGGCCCGAGACGCCCGTCGATCCCACGGCGGACGCTGCCGAGCCCCCACGTGGCACATCGCGATGAGCGCCGCCGGACCGGAGCCCACCACCTCCCCGCACCCACCTTCGCCGGGAGCCGGCGCCGTGGTGGCCCCTGTGCGCGCCGGTCGAGCGCAGCGCCCCCGGGTCGCCGTCATGGGCAGGTCCTGGACCTCTGCACCGCAAGCCGAGATGGCCGCCGCGGTCAGGAGCATCGCGGGCGCGCTCTCGAGGCTGGCCGACGTCGACGTCCTGGTGCCGGGCGACGGGCCGCGCGTCGCGGACGGCGCATTCGACCTCACGCCGGTCGGCACTCCGATGCGCGGCAGGTGGCCCGAACCCCGACAGGCGACGGCGGCTCCCCTGCGATACGAGGCCATCCTCGTCGAGGCGACCGACGGCGCCGGCCGTGCACTCGCAGCTTCGATGGCGCCGGGCTCACCCGTTTGGGCGGTCGGTCGCACGGGCAGCTCCGGGGGCAGGCTGCTCGCCGTCGACCTCGGCACGGGCACGGAGGAGGGCGGGCACGGAGCCCCTGGGCTCCACCGCGTCGGGCTGTACGCGAGGGTCCACCCGGGTGCGAGGGCTCGCCGCCACTACGGTCTTCGGTCGACTCCCGAGTACCTGCTCGTGCTCGGCGATCGTCTCGGGATGCCGGAGAGCCCCTGGCCTTCGGCCAGGGTTCGTTGGACGCTCGCCCGCTTCCCGCGACACCACGTCGTCGTCGTCGAGGGAGGGATCGCCCGTGCCTGGCGATCCCGGTCGTGCGTGGCGCAGTTCGAGGTCCATACGCGCATGGACCTGTGGATCCTCATGGCCCGAGCACTCGGCGTCGTGGACCTGCTCCCCGGGGACGTGTTCGCGCGCGAGTGCGTGGAGGCGCTCCGCTACGGCGTGCCCGTCGCCGTGCCGGAGGGATCCGCCGCCGACGGCCTCGTCCGAAGTGGAGGGGGGCTGGACTTCTCCTCCACCGCCGAGCTGCTCACCTGCGTCGACGCGCTCTTCGACCCGCCGACGCGCGAGGCGCTCTCGTCCGCGGGCAAGGAGGTCGCCGACCGCTGGTACGGCGATCCGGACGGCCTGGTGGCCAGGATCGCCGAGATCCTCGGCCCTGAGGAGCACGAGGAGCGTGGTGACTGACTGGTGACTGACCCCCACCCGAGCCCGAAGAGACACCTGGCGGGGGCGCGCCCTGAGCGCTGGATCGCCGCCGCGATCGACTGCGGAACGAATTCGACGCGCCTGCTCGTCTCCGACGAGCACGGCACGCAGCTCGCACGGGAGCTGCGGGTGACGCGGCTCGGCGAGGGAGTCGACGCCCATCACGCGCTCGGGCAAGATGCGATCGCGCGCACGATCGCGGTCTTGCGCACCTACCGGAGGATCATGGACGACCTCGGCGTGCTCGCCGTCCGGGCGGTGGCCACGTCCGCCGTGCGCGACGCGTCCAACGGCCAGGAGCTCCTCGACGCCGCCGCGGAGGCCGTCGGCACGACCGTCGAGCTGCTCTCGGGCGAAGAAGAGGGGCGGCTCGCCTACGCCGGCGCGGTCCTGGTGCTCGATGCAGGAGGAGGGCCGTACGTGGTCCTCGACATCGGCGGAGGCTCCACGGAGCTCACGGGCCCGGTCCCTGGCGACGCCGCGCCGCGCGTCGTGTCGCTCGACGTCGGGTGCGTCCGGCTGACCGAGCGGTACCTGCACCACGACCCGCCGCTGGCAGAGGAGCTCGAGCAAACGGCAGCCGCCGTCCGCCACGACCTCGACCGCGCGGCGAGGGCCCTCCCGATCCTGCAAGAGGTGCCCCAGCGGGCGACGCTCGTCGGGCTGGCGGGCACCGTGACGACGCTCTCCATGCTGGCGCACGGATGGGCGACGTACGACCCTCGGCTCGTCCACCATTCCGAGCTGACCGCGAGCACCGTCGAAGCGTGGACCGACCGCCTGGCCGCAGAGACGGTCGCAGCTCGTGCCGCGCACGCCGGCATGGTGGAGGGGAGGGAGGACGTCATCGTCGGCGGCGCGATCGTCATGCGAGAGGTCATGCGCCGGTTCGGCTTCGAGCGCTGCGTGGTCTCGGAGTCCGACATCCTCGACGGCCTCGTCGCGAGCCTTGCGGCATCGAGGCCACGCGCGCCGCGGCACTGACGCCCCGCGGCCCCGGTGTCCTCAACCGCCTCCTGGCCTGCCCTCGATCCTCGCGGCGCGTCGAAGACGCTGACCTGCGGCGCTCACCACCGCCTGCGCGCCACCCTCCGCGTACAGCGCGGCGGCGGTCTGCGTCCTGCGCTTGAACCGGGCGAGCGCTCCGTCATCTGCAGCCTCGGACGGCTCGTCGACCTTGTCCGCTGCTCGTGAGGGCTCGCGGCAGAAGCGCAGCAGCGGGTCCAGCGTGGTCGGCCACTCGAACGCACGGCGCACCCGCTCGATGCTCTTGCGGCACGAGGCGGCGGCAGCGTCGTCGCTCAGCAGCTCGTAGAGCGCGTGGTCGAGCCCCGCGACGTCCTCGGGCTCGACCACGCGGCCCAGCCCTTCGCGGGCGATCATCTCGGCGAACGCGTCGCCGGACGTCGCGACGACCGGGAGACCCGCCCACAGGTAGTCGAGCAGGCGCGTGCGGAAGGCGAACGCCGTCTCGGCGTGATCGAAGTGGGTGCTCACGCCGACGTCGGCGTCGAGCAGCCAGTTCTGCCGGCTGTCGTAGTCGACCCAGCCGTCGTTGAAGAAGACGTGGCTCCCCTCGATGCCGAGGGACCGCGCGAGGCGACGGGCCTCTCGGGCCATCGCCATCTCGGGCACCTCGGGATTCGGGTGCCGGGTGCCCATGAACACGAGACGCACCTGCGGGCGCCGGGTGCGCAACCGGTCGATCGCCCGCACGAGGGTCACGGGGTCGAACCAGTCGTAGATGCCGCCCGCCCACAGCACCACGTCGTCACCGGGCCCGATGCCCGGGATCGTCGTGCGCGGCCCAGGCCCGCTCCTGAGTGGGGCTGCCGGCGGCAGGCCGAACGGGACGACGTCGATCAGCCTGCGCAGGAGCGGGTCGTGGCCGTAGGTGGCCGCGTTCACCCGGCCGAGCGCGGAGAGGTGCCCGATCCAGTAGTCCCGCTGCTTCTCGCTCGCGCAGATGAAGAAGTCCCCGAGAGCAGCCTGGTCGTTGAGGGCATGCAGGGACGCACCGACGTGCTGGGCACGCGACCCGTCGGACGCCCGCTTCGACAGCTCGAGCGCCTCGAGGTGCAAGATGTCGTAGACGTCCACGACCGTGACCTTGTCCGGGCGCCGCAGCGCAGGCACGTGCAGCAGGACGAACCCCTGGAGCACCATCACGTCGCACCAGGCCACGAGCTGCTCGAAACGGGTGGTGTCGGGGATCTCGAGGCGGAAGCCCTCCCCGTCGCCGGTGCTGCGCTCCGACGTCGTGGCGAGCACGACGTCGTGCTCCTCACCGAGGCACTGCGCCATGTGCCAGGCGCGGATCGCGGGGCCGGCCATGCCCGGACCCACGACGTCGCCGGTGACGACGAGCACCTTGCGGCGCCGATCGAACAGCGCACCCAGGGACAGCTCGTCGGCGAGGGGCTCGAGGATCCCGGGCTCGAGCCCTGGCACGTCCAGCGGGTCACCGAGGAGGTGGAGGATCTCGACGTCGCTGCGGCTGCGCGTCTGCTGCACGCGAGCCCTGACCCCGCCGGACGAGGCGATCGCCGCGCGCACCGATGGCACCACTCGAGCGGCAGCGGCCGGTTCGACCAAGAGCGGCGCGAGCAGCACTCCCGCGGCCAGCGCTGCCCTCGCCCGCTCGTCGTCGTAGCAGCGCCACGCCACCTCGATCGCGTCGACGAGCTCGTCGGAGCGCACGCGCGCTTCCGACATTGGGCCCTCGGTGCGTCCAACCCCGGCGACCTCACGGTGCCCTGTGGCGTCGCCGACCCCGGCGGCCTTCCCGGCGCCCCCGCTCGCTGGACCGTAGGGCTCTGCGGACCGAAGATCGTGAACGCGTCCCCCTGCCAGCCACAGCCGCCAGCCGACCTCGAGCTCCGCGAAGAGGTCACCCAGGTCCTCGTCATAGCCACCGATCGCGTCGAGGTCCGCCCGCCGGAACACCGCTGCGGAGCCCATGGACGCCAGGATCTCGCGCCGCGCGCGCCGCGCGCCTGGCGCGCCGGGCGCCGGGCGCCGGGCGCCTCGCCATGGCAGGCCGAAGAAGGTCACCTGCTCGATCGCCGGGGCACCACCGCCGAGCGCCGCCGCAGAGGCATGGGTGTCCTCGCGCAGGAGGCGGACGCCGGCGGCGACGTCGTCACACGTCACCTCGGCGTCTGGCGGCACGAAGCACACAAAGGGCTCCTTCGCCAGGCGCACGAGGCGGTTCCGTCGTCGCCCGAGCGACCCGGCAGCGTCGATCTGCTCATGGCGCAGCCGGGGCACCGGTTCGAGGCTGCGCTCCGAGGGTCCTCCGTCCTCTCGCGACCATGCCGGTCCCGGCTCTCCCCGCCCCTCCCACGCGACGAGGCAGTCGAACGGCCTCTCGTTCACCAGTCCCCGTTCCCCGACCTCTCAGCGGCCAGCTCGCTGACCTCTCGGCCCCGTCTCGGGGTCCCTCGGTCGACCACAGCAGCTTCCCGATCAGAGGAGTCGTCCCCGGCAGGACTGCATCGGGCGGTGGCCATCGCTTCCACACTTGCACCGGGACGACTTGCACCGGGACGCGCCAACGCCATCGGCCCCACATCGTTCTTGGCGCAGTTGAGCGCCTTCTCTGCCCGGTTGCGAGCACCTCTTCGCCCATAGAGACGGGCACAGAAGATGGTGAGCACCTCGGTCACGTCCCGCACCAGGTCATCGTCCATGTCGCCGGGATCGGCCACCACGACCCGCCGGCCCTGAGCCGACAAAGCGGCCTCCAGGCTCTCCATTCCGAAACGGGTCAGGCGGTCCCTGTGCTCGACCACGATGGTGGTCACCGAAGCGTCGGCGAGGAGGCGGGTGAGCTTGCGCCGCCGGCCGTTCACCCCCGAGCCGACCTCGGTCACCACGTCGGAGACGGTCATGCCCTGTTTCGTGGCCCACTCGGTCATGCGTGCCACCTGACGGTCGAGGTCTGCGCGTTGGTCGTACGAGAAGACTCGGGCGTAGACGACCACCCGTCCGTAAGGTTCGCCAACGCTGCGCGGCACTTCCACGAGGATCGTCCCCGAGGGCGTGCGGATGGCCGGGACAGGGAGTTGGCCGTCCCGGAACCACCGCCATGCGGTCTGGTAATGGATGCCCTCCTGCTCGGCCCACTCGGAGAGCTTCACCAGTGTCGCAGTGTAGCACAGATGTTCGTAGATATACGATGATGACTTGGCAGCTGGTGACCACCTCCGCAGGGCCCGAGATCGGGGTCGTTGGTGCCGATACGCCGGCAGTGCTAAGGACTACCCATGATCGTCGCCCCGCGCCACGACCACCACTCGCGGAGGCCATCGGTCGGGCGATGACCCGCCAACGCGTGCTGTTCATCACGACGGATCCATTGACCGAGGCGATGCCGGGTCCTGCGATCCGTGCCTGGCATCTCGCCGAAGCGCTGTCTTCCGAGCACGATGTGACCCTGGTGAGCTCGGTGGCGTGCTCCCGGAGCCATCCGAACATGGACGTCCGCTTCGCCGATCCCCAGGCAGTCGCCGAGCTGTGCGACTGGATGACGGTCCTCGTCGGCCCCGGCAGCGTCGTCGCCCGGTACCCCTGCGTGGGATCCACCGACAAGCCGGTCGTGATCGACATCTACGACCCCTACCACCTGGAGAACCTGGCCAGATGGTCCGCGTCGCCGGACGAGACCGACGCGGTGGTGCGCGAGCTGAACGACGTCGTGAACCAGGATCTCGGCCGCGGCGACTTCTTCCTGTGCGCGAGCGAGCGCCAGCGGGACTTCTGGCTCGGCTCGCTCACCTCCGTCGGGCGCGTCAACGCCCGGACCCATGACGGCGACGAAGGGCTCGAGCGGCTGCTCGCGGTGGTGCCCTTCGGAGTGCCCGCGCAGCCTCCCGCACACGACGGGCCGGGGCTCTCGGGTCTCCTCCCCGCCGGGAGGCGGGCTTGGCCGGTCCTGCTGTGGGGTGGCGGGGTCTACGACTGGCTCGACCCGATCACCGTGCTCCGCGCCGTCCACCGGCTGCGTGACGAGCTACCGGACATCTTCCTCGTGTTCATGGGGATGGGTCACCCGAACCCCGAGATCCCCGCGATGCCCGTCGCCGAGAAGCTCCGCAGCGTGGCCCACGATCTCGGCATGGTGCCGTCGAACGTCGCCTTCAACTCCACGTGGGTCCCCTACGAGCAGCGCGGCGCGGCGCTGCTCGACGCGACCATCGGCGTCAGCACGAACCTGGAGCACCTGGAGGCCAGGTTCTCCTTCCGCACCCGGGTGCTCGACTACCTGTGGGCGGGCCTTCCGACGGTCGTGACCGCTGGCGACGTGCTCAGCCAGCTCGTCGAGGACGAGGGCATCGGCGTCGCGGTCCCACCCGGAGACGTCGGCGCCGTCGCCGAGGCCATCACGCGCATGGCCACCGCGCCGCCGAGCCGGGAGACCGTGAGGGCAGCCGCGCAGCGCTTCCGCTGGGACAAGGTCGCCGCGCCGCTTCTCGAGTACTGCGCAGACCCCTGGCGGGCGGCGGACCGCGGACGTCACGACCAGCGAGCGCCGGCGGGCCAGCGAGCGAGCGAGCCGGACCACCGACAGCCCGGGGCACGGGAGCTGGCGTCGTGGGGACGGGCGTGGGGACTGCGGGCTGCGCGCTCCGCGTCCCGTGTCGCTCGCAGGTGGGCCACGTGAGGGTGCTCGTCGTCTCGGCGCACTTCCCGCCGAATTTCGTCAGCGGAGGCACCCTCGTGCCGTTTCGCAGCGCGCTCGAGCTCGCGCGCCGGGGGCATGACGTGAGGGTGTTCGCCGGATGGATCGGTCCCACACACGGCAGCGGGGACGCATTCGACGACGTCGCCGTCGGTCCGAGCGGCGAGGAGCGCAGCGCTGCGGTCCCGGTCCGCTGGTTCACCACCAACGACGCCATCGGCTGGGACCGCCGCTCGAACTTCGACAACCCCGCGGCACGAGCGGAATTCGCCGGTACCCTGCGCGCGTTCGAGCCCGACATCGTGCACTTCCACTCGATGCAGGGGCTCGGCGCGGGGCTCCTCACCGAGGCGGACCGCTCAGGCGTCCCTTTCGTCGTCACGGCCCACGATTTCTGGTGGTGGTGCGGACGCCAGTTCCTCTGCGATCGTGACTACCACCCGTGCTGCCCCGTCGTCGTCGCCGGCGTCTGCTCCTGCGCGGTCGACAGGGCGTGGCTCGACGAACGCACGCGGTGGACGACGCCAGCACTCCGACTGGCCGCACGCGTCCTCGCGGTGTCGAAGAGCTCCGCCGCGGTCCTGCGCGCGAACGGGGTCCCGCCTGATCAGCTGGAGGTGGTCGACAACCCGGTCGAGGGCGTGGGAGCGGGTGCGGAGACGAGCCAGCTCGCCGAGACGCCGGCTCGCCGAGACGCCACCGACCGGCACGGCGACGTCCGGTACGGCGACGTCCGGCACGGCGACGTCCGGTTCCTCTTCGCCGGCGGCACGGACCCGATGAAGGGGCTCCCGGTCCTCCGCCTGGCTCTGAGGTCGCTGGGCGCCACGACCGGATGGACGGCGGACCTCTACGGCGTCGACGGGCCCAGCGCCGCAGGCGGCGGCGACCCGCTGCCGCCCGGCGTCCGGACCCATCCGGCGTTCGTGCCAGACGAGCTGCGCGCGGTGCTGTCGAATGCCGACGTCCTGGTCATCCCCTCGGTCATGCAGGAGACGTACTCGATCCTCACCCGCGAGGCGCTCGCGATGGGTGTGGCGGTGCTGACCACCACCTGCCTCGGCCCCGAAGAGGTCGTCACGGACCGGGTGAACGGTCTGGTCGTCCCGCAAGACGACCCGGGCGCGCTCGCCGCTGCGATGAGGGAGCTGGTCGAGGATCGCCCATTGCTCGAGCAGCTGCGGCGCGGCGCGCACGGGGTCGAGCTCACCACCGTCGAGGTGCACTGCGACCGCCTCGAGGCCGTCTACGCCGCGGCCCTCGAGACCCGGCCTGACGCGTTGGCGCCCAACCGGCGAGCGAACGAAACCGGAGGCGGCGGACGAGAGGACCCGGAACCGCGGGCGCCGCGGGCGCCGCGGGCGCCGCGGGCGCCAGGGCGCATCGTCGAACGCGTGCTCTTCGTCGTCGGCATCGACGGTGCGCCGCTCC
>JAKAQM010000041.1 GCA_021822565.1 Actinomycetes bacterium
ATATTTTCCGTGGTTCGAGCTGATCCCGACACCGCCAGTTCCGATCAACCATCCCGTCTCCCCCGGAGACGAGATGTCCGCAGTCATCAAGCAGACCGGTGTGCATACGTGGTACATCGGCATCGAGGACATCTCGAAGGGCTGGGTCGCCACAGGCACAGTGACATACACAGCTGCGCCTGCCAACTCCGCCGAGTGGATCACGGAGCGGCCAACCACAGGTCGAACGACAACGCCATTCACACTCGCCGACTACGGCACCTCTCGGTTCCACGACCTACGACTGAGCGGCACCGACCTGACAGGGACGAGCATCACGTACACCTACATGATGAACACAACACACGTCGTCATCTCGTACCCGAGCAGGTACTCGCGGACAACAACAGGAACGTTCACCGACACCTACGGCACGCCCCTGCCCACCGTGACGTCGATCAGCCCGTCGCAGGGGAGCACGAGCGGTGGGACGCGGGTGACGATCACGGGTACATATCTCGTTCCCACACTCCTCGAGTCGGTCCACTTCGGTACGTACTCCGCTCGTGAGACGATCAACACAACAGGCACGGTCTTCGCGACAGCGCCCGCCGAGCCGCCGGGCACCGTGGACGTGCGGGTAACGACCACCGACGGCACCAGTCCGGTGTCGAGCGCCGACCAGTTCACCTACGTGGCGCCCAGCACACCCACGCCCACGACACCCACGCCCAGCACACAGGCTCCACGCGGTGCCACCGGCTATGACTTGGTCGGCTCCGACGGCGGGGTGTTCGTCTTCGACGCCCCCGGGCAGACCGGCGGCTTCTACGGGTCCCTTCCGGGCATTCACGTCGTGCCGAACAAGCCGGTCGTCGGCATGGTGGCGACGGCGAGTGACCAGGGCTACTTCCTCGTCGCAGCAGACGGCGGGGTCTTTGCCTTCGGCAACGCGCCGTACCTGGGCTCGCTCCCGGGCATCGGGGTCACCCCTGCGCAGCCGATCACTGGCCTCGTTGCCACCAGCACAGATGGGGGGTACTTCCTGGTCGGTCGTGACGGTGGGGTGTTCAGCTTCGGGAACGCCCCGTACTTGGGCTCGCTCCCGGGTGAGGGCATCCATGTCGACGACATCGTCGGGATCGCGGCGACCCCGTCGGGCAACGGCTACTGGCTCGTGGCCTCGACGGGGCAGGTCTACGCCTTCGGAGCAGCCAAGCACCTCGGTACAGCACTCGGGACCCCCTCGCCGGTTGCGGCGATCGCCGGAACCCCGACAGGCGCCGGGTACTGGATCACGACCAAGGCCGGGGCGGTCTACGCCTTTGGGAACGCGAAGAGCTTTGGCACACTGCCGGGTATCCACGTGACCCCCAACCTGCCGGTGGTCGGGATCGTCCACACGGCGGGCACAGGCGGCTACTGGCTCCTCGGTGCGGACGGCGGCATCTTCGCTTTCGGCGATGCGCACTACTACGGCTCGCTCCCGGGCATCAGGGTCCATGTCACCGACATCGTGGCTGCAGTGCCGAACTGACCGCTCCCCGGCCTCCTGGTCTCCCTGGCCCATCCGGCCACCACCGTTCGCCCCGTTCACCGACCCGACTGCACGGCCCAGCTCACCCGCCGAGTTCGGCGCTGCAGCCGAGAGGACCTTGCGTGACTCGGGGGTCGGGCGGTGCTTCGTCACCTCCATCGCGAGGGCTCGCTCTCCTGGGACCACGACTGAGAGGCGCCGCACTACGAAGAGGACGGCCTGAGCGAAGGGGCTCAGTCGTAGCCGGGGTTCGTCCCCGGCCTTCGTTGAGCGGCGACCACGATCGTTGCGTAGAGCGTCGCGGCATCGGACGTGGGTCGATCGCCGGTACTCGGTCCGCCCAAGACCGATGCGGGCATCCGCACGCTTGCGATCCCCGCCAACATCATTTCCGCCGTCAGAGACCACCTCGAGCGCTTCACCGGCGCCGAGCCAGAGGCGTGGCTCTTCGCCACCGCGACCGGCACTCCCCTGTCGCCCCGAAACTTCAACCGCGCCTGGTCCGAGGCCCGCAGGGAGCGGGCCGACCCGATCTCCACCTCCACGATCTCCGCCATTCCGGTCTGACCTGGGCGGCAGCGACCGGGGCCAGTGTCGCCGACCTCATGCGCCGCGGTGGCCACGCCAATGCCCGCGCCGCTCTCCGCTACCAGCACTCGGCGAGGGACAGCGACCGGGCGATCGCTGACGCGCTGGCTGGCTTGGCTGCGCCCGTGTCCGAGCTTGCTCCGCGGGATAGCCGCGGGATGGAAGCCCCCTGACGCGGATCAATCGGGGCAAATACCCCGGCTGACCTGGAGCGGACGACGGGACTCGAACCCGCGACCCTCACCTTGGCAAGGTGATGCTCTACCAACTGAGCCACGTCCGCGTGCGGCTCGTACTCTAGCCCGAGCGGATCTCGAGGTGAAGCCCGCGCGCCGCGGGCAACGTCAGCGCGGTGCGTCCATGGCGGCAACCACCAGCTCCGCAAGGGCGTCGTCGAGGAGCGCAGCGACCTCGCGGACATCTGGGACGAGACGCGGGCAGCCGACCACGCCGAAGCGCACGACGCCCCGGTAGGTCATGGCGGTCACGTTCAGCCCGACCCCGCCTGCGACCGGTCCGGCAGGGTAGATGGCCGACACTGGGCTACCGGACCACCACAGGGGCACGTCGGGCACGACGACGCTCGAGACGACGACGTTCGCGGGAGGAGAGATGCGGTCGAAGAGCTGCAGCGTGTCGGCCATGCGCACGAAACCCGCGACGAGCGCGGGTGGGACCGCCTGCAGCAGCGTCTCCAGAAATGCTCCCCCTGCGAGGTCCTCCTGCATCTTGGCCACGCCGGTCGCGCGCGCCACCGATCGAAGCCGCCCCACGGGATCCTCGATGGTGGACCCCAGCTCGACGAGCATCCCCGAGACGTCGTTGCCGACGTGGACGCGGCCCGACGAGGGGACCGCCGCGGGACCGCGGGTCGACACCGGCACGAGCGCGACCACGGATCGGGACGGCAGCTCGCCGCGCGAGGCCAGATAGCGGCGGAGCGCGCCGCCGACCGCAGCGAGGATCACGTCGTTCACGGTCGCTGCCGGGCCATCCGGCGCCATCGCGCCACCCCTTCCGAGCACGTGCCGCACGAGCTCGAGATCTGCCAGTGGCACCGAGACGGTCGCGACGCGCCGCTCTCCTGTCACGCTCCCGTTGAGCGAGGTGCGCGGCGCACTGAACGGTGCGGGCGGCGGCGTGAGCCCACGGCTCGCCAGCTCACGGTTCTGCCGCCAGAGCGCGACGAGCACGTTCGCGCTCCGGTCGAGCGCAGCGGCGACGGCAGTGGCCCGGTCGGCCACGGTCGCCGCCAGGGATCCCCACGCCGTGAGGGTCGACGACGGCTGCGCTTCGGGCTCGTGCTTCGAGGACCATCCTGCTCGCCCGGCGTCGGGCGGGATGTCGGGGAACGCATCGCCGTGGGCGGGGCTGAGATCCAAGAACGCGCCCAGCGCGGTGGCTCCCGAGACGCCGTCGAGAACTGCGTGGTGGAGCCGCGCGACGATCGCGGCGCGCCCTCCCGTCAGGCCGTCTGCGACCACCATCTCCCAGAGTGGACGGTCGAGCGGAAGTGGTCGGCTGAGCACCTCCCCTGCCAACGCGTCGAGCTCCTCGTGACCTCCCGGCGACGCGACCGATGCTCGGCGCACGTGGGCGTCCAGGTCGACGTCCGGCTCGTCGACCCACACGGGCCTCTGGAGATCGAACGGCATCCGCACGGCCCGGTGCGTCAGGCGAGGGACGCGGGCCACCCGCTCGCCGATCGTCGCGCGGATCGCGTCGAACTGCCGGACCGCTCGGTCCGCCTCGCTCGACTCGGTCTCCACCTCGACGGGCGGGTCGAGCACGAAGATGGCCGTGACGTGCAGCTTGCTCATCGGCGTCTCCATGGCGAGGAACGCGGCGTCGAGGCCCGAGAGTGCTTCCAGCGTCCTCTCCACGTCCTCTCGACTTCTTCCCAACGCCTCTTCGCGCCTCGGAGCTTCTCTCCGCAGGCCTTGGTCGCGCTCTGGCTAACGGCCGCTGTGGCCGAACCCGCCGGCGCCGCGGGCCGCAGCTGGCAACCGGTCCTCCTCCACCGGATCGAACAGCGCACGCACGACGGGCTGGACGACGAGCTGGGCGATGCGGTCCCCGCGGCGCACGTCGTAGTCCTCCTTCGGGTCGGTGTTCACGAGCAGCACCGCCAGCTCGCCCCGGTAGCCCGAGTCGATGAGCCCGGGGGTGTTCAAGCAGGTGACGCCGTGGCGGAGCGCGAGCCCGCTGCGGGGCTGGACGAACCCGGCGTACCCCTCGGGGATGGCGACGACGACGCCGGTCGGCACGAGCGCCCTGCCCCCGCACGCTGCCAGGTGCGCGTCCGCTCTCGCGTACAGGTCGGCTCCGGCGTCGCCGGGCCGGGCATACGAGGGGACCGGCAGGTCGGCGTCGAGGCGGTGGAGGGGCACGGGCAGCATGTCGTGCATCGGGGGCGATCGTAAGCGACGTGGGCGACATGGGCGACATAAGCGATCGTGGGCGGCGTGGCGCCGACTCCCGGCACGAGCGCCCGGTCCCGGTCGTGGCACTAGCCTCGTGCAGCGATGCTGGCCTGGATGGATCTCGAGATGACGGGGCTCGACCCCACCAAGGACGTGATCGTCGAGATCGCCACGCTCCTCACCGACGACGACCTCGGCGTAGTGGCGGTCGGCCCCGACATCGTCGTCGCCACCAGCCCAGAGCAGCTGGGCGCGATGAGCGAGCTGGTGCGGGAGATGCACACGAGGTCAGGGCTGCTGGCTGCCATCGAATCGTCCACCATCTCCCTCGAGGAGGCGGGCAAGACGACCCTCGAGTTCCTCGAGGCGCACATCTCCGAGCCGGGAACGGTGCCACTGTGCGGGAACTCCATCGGCATGGACCGCAGGTTCCTCGCCGCGCAGCTCCCCGAGATCGAAGGGTTCTTCCACTACCGCTCGGTCGACGTGTCGACGGTGAAGGAGCTGGCGCGCCGTTGGCTCCCCAAGGCGCTCGCCGGAGCGCCCCGCAAGCGCGGCGGGCACCGGGCGATGGAGGACGTGAAGGAGAGCGTCGCCGAGCTCGCGTACTACCGTCAGACCGTCTTCCGCAGCCCGTGAGCGACCGGGCGACGGCGCCTACTTGTTCGGCTGGGGGGTGAGCCGCAGGTAGGGCCGGAGGGCGGTGAACCCCTTCGGGAATTTCACCTTGGCCTCGTCGTCGCTGATGGCCGTCGAGATGATGACATCGTCGCCGTCTCGCCAATCGACCGGGGTCGACACCTGGTACCGGTCGGCCAGCTGGAGCGAGTCGAGCACGCGCAGGATCTCGTCGACATTGCGGCCGGTCGACGCCGGGTACGTGAGCGTCAGCTTGACCTTCTTGTCGGGTCCGATGATGAAGACCGAGCGCACGGTCAGCGTGTCGTTCGCGTTGGGGTGGATCATGTCGTAGAGGTCGGCGACACGGTGGCTCTCGTCGCCGATCACCGGGAAGTTCAGGGCCTTGCCCTGGGTCTGCTCGATGTCCGACGCCCATTCCTCGTGCGACGCCACCGAGTCGACCGAGAGTCCGATGAGCTTCGTGTTCCGCTTGTCGAACTCTGGCTTCGCCTTGGCGAAGGCCCCGAGCTCGGTGGTGCACACCGGCGTGAAGTCCTTCGGATGGGAGAAGAGGATCCCCCAGCTCTCGCCAAGCCACTCGTGGAAGTGGATCGTGCCCTGCGTGGTCTCCGCCGTGAAGTCCGGGGCGGTGTCACCGAGTCGAATTGCCATGGGTCTCCCTCCTGGTCCCGGCCGTCGCCGTGGACGCTGCGATGTGCACTTCTGCGATGGGCACTTCACGATGCGGTCCCACGTTAGCACCATTGTCGACTGGTAAAGTCGAGTTTCACCGGGCTTGCCGCTCGCTCGGCTCGGCGTGCGATGATCCGAGGAATGCGCCCGATCGCCACCGTCGCGCCTCGACGCGGCACGTCACGGCGGTGGCCATGCCACGGCATGGAGACGTCGAGGTGAGCATGGGGACACGGCCAACCGGGACACGGCCGGCCGTCGCCGCGTTCGACTTCGACGGCACGCTCACCTACGGAGGGAGCGTGCTTCGCTTCCTCGTGAGGGTCCGAGGGGCCGTCCCCGTGACCCTCGCAGTCCTGAGGGACCTGCCGAGGCTCGCGCAAGCGGCGATCGTGGGCGGAACGGCCTCCGACGACGCCAAAGAAGCGCTGTTCATGCGGCTCCTCGCCGGATTCCCGGCCGCTGAGCTGGACCGCATCGGTGCGGAGTTCGCCGACACGCACCTTCGCCGGCGACTGCGCCCCGACACTCGCGAGCGCCTCGAGTGGCATCGTGCGCAAGGCCACCACGTCGTCGTGGTCTCCGCCTCCCCTGAGTGCTATGTACGCCCGGCGGCCGCGCTGCTCGGCGCCGACGCCGCGCTCGCGACGCGGCTCGCCATCGGCGGGGACCTCCTCACCGGGCGCTACGAGGGGAGGAACTGCCGGGGGGCGGAGAAGTACGCCCGGCTCATGGCATGGCTCCGCTCTGAGGGTCTCGCCATAGCCGAGCCGGTGCTGTGGGCCTACGGCAACAGCCGGGGCGACCGCAGGCTGCTCGAGGCCGCAGACCACGGTGTCGACGCCGGCAGACTCGGACGCCTCGGCCGCCTCCGGCGCTTCCCCCGGCTCGACCAGGTCGCAGCGCCCCACGTCAGCCCGCGAGGTCCGTCTCCATCTGATCGACCGCGGTCTGGGTGAGCGCGAGTGTCCCGCCGAGCACCGTCAAGTGGGAGACGCGGACCCCGCCGATGCCCGTCGACCCTGCCGAGAGCAAGAACGCCGTGAGCGCCGCCCCGACGGTCGTGGGCGACTCGGTCAGCACGAGCGGCTCGGGCGCGCCCGAGCCGGGGCCGTCGGCGGCGACCACCGCGCCGGCGAGCCCGTCGCTGTAGCCGTCACCCCGCGCCACGGCCAGCCCTCCGGTGCCCTGCCAGCCTGCGCCTGTCGGCGACGGCGCCTCCTCGAGCTGCGCGAGCTCGACAGCCGTCCCCGTGGCATCGCTTCCCGCCACGCGCAGCACGGAGACGCCGAGCTGCTCGATCGAGGCGACGACGGCATTGGATACGGCGAGCTGGCCTCCCATCACCACGACCTGGCGGATCCCGAGCGTGCCGATGGCCGATGACGCCTGCGCGGAGAGGGAGATCGGTGTCGTGAGGAGAACGGGGAGCCGCTCGGCGTAGGCCAAGGTGCTCGCCGACTCGGCATCCTGGAACCCCTTCCCCGTGGCGACCACGGCCGTCGGGAGCGCACCAGGAGCCACCGGCGCGCTCGACCCCGTCCCCGCCGTCGTGTTGTCGCGCCCATTGCCCCCTGTCGCATTCGAGCCCTGGTACGCGCCTGCGAGGTCCATCGCGCCCACGCCGCCGAGCTTGGCTGCCGACGTCGCGATCTGCGCCGCCGTGTCGTACTCGGTCTGTCCGAAGATGCGCGTGACCAGGATCTGCCCACCCGGTCCCGGACCGCCGCCGCATGCGGTGACCGACGTTGCCCGCAGCGCGGCGAGGACCGATGTGGAGACCGCGAGCGGGCCACCGACCACGTAGACGTGCGTGACGCCTTCGGCCCGGATCGCTGCGGCAGTCACGGCGGAGAGCTCGGTCGGCGGCGTAAGGAGCGTCCCGGTCCCGAGCGCCCGGGCGAGCGGTGCGCTCGCCAGCGCGTCCGGGTAGCTGGCGTCGGTCGCGAGCACGACCGGCCGTGTCGTCGCCGATCCCGGGCACGTGCCGGCCGCCGGTGTGAACTGGTGCTGCAGCTCCTGCGCCGCCGTGGCATCGGGTGTCGGGCCCGAGATCCGAGACGTCGTGAACGGGGGGTCCGACCCGGGAAGCGACTCGATGGCGGCCGGTGCGTAGAAGTGGTCGACGATCTGCTGCCAGGTCCAGTGGCCCTGCCCGTTGTCTGTGCCGACGGCGTACCCGAACGCTCCCCACTGCCCCATCCCGATGCCCTCGCCCCACCCGTGGCCGGTCACCGTGAGGGGCTGCCCGGCGCTCTGGGCGATGGTGAAGTAGGTGGACTCGAGGCCCAGATCGTCCACGAACGTGGTCGCCGGGATGACCTGGCTGGTGCCGTTCCCCGTGATGGTGACCTCCGTCGCGCGCCCACCCCATGTGCCGTCGCCGTTGCGGGAGGAGACCGTCACCGCCGGCGATGTCCCCTCCTGTGGCCAGTGCGCATGGATCGCCGAGAGCGCGACGCTGACCGTCCAGTCGTGGCTCGCGTTGCACAGCCCGGGGTTGCCCGCTGTGAGGCACACCGAGTCCCCTGTGTCGGGCACCGCGGTGAACGGTGAGCCCTCGGCGCCGTTCGCCGTGTAGCCGCCGGTCGACGACGAGTACTCGGTCGGGGCGATCGTCCCGTTCGGCATGACCATCACCTCGCCCGCGGTGTCCTGCGCTGCCTCGCGCCCGAATGTGGTGGCGTACTCGAGGCCCCGGTAGCTCTGGCACAGCAGGTCGCACGTTGTCGCGTAGCCGCCGTAGCCACCGGGGGATGCGAGGACGTAGGAGCGCACGGCCACCGCCTGCGCCTCGAGCGCCTGGAAGCCCCACGCCTGCCCCTGCGGGCCGGGACCGCCGACGTAGCCCCAGTCCGAGATCGACTCCGCAGGCACGACGTCGGCGACGTAGTCCTCGAGCGGCAGCGTGTTGACCGTCCGGGCCTCGCCTGTGGAGTTGTAGACGCCCTCGATCGTGCCCTGCACCACGAGCTGTGTGCCGTTGTCCGCGCACAGCGTGAGGAGGTCGCCAGACGCAGCGGGCTGCACGAGCGGTGTCTGGACGGTGCCACCTTGCACCGGCGTCCATGGGCCCGCGCAGCCTGTCCCGGTCGCGACCGCCCAGCTCCCGCTCCCCTGTGGCGTGTAGCGCACCGCCTCGGCCCCGAAGGGCCCTCCCGTCGCGACGAGCCCGGTCGACGAGAACACCGTGAGCGCCGATGTGTCGTTCTCGGTCATCGCGACGCGCACGTCCACCGAGTCCGACGGAAGCGTCGTGCGCGTCGCATGCTCGATCCGCACACCCCCCTGCGTGAGCACCGACGCCTGCGTCGCCGCAGAGGCCCCCTGCGCACTGCGCGGGAAGAGCGCGACGACCACGAGCACGGCGCACAGAGCCGTGCCGGACCGTACCGCGAGGCGCAGCGACGCTGGGTGCGTTGGGCGGGCGATGTCCGATGGTACCTGCTCGCTCCAGCTCCGCCACGGACCGACGGGGTGGCCACGCCGTCGCGTCTCCCGCTCGCCTGCCGCTCGCCTGCCGCTCGTCTCCCGCTCGCCTGCCGCTCGCGAACACGGTGCGAGCGTGGTCCAGTTGCCTACACGCAGTTGCCTACACTCGAGCCCCGTGCGTGTCGACCAGGTCATCCCGTCGCTCGCGAGCCGCGACGCGATCGGCGTGCACACCGTGAACCTCACGCGCGCGCTGAGGGCGGCAGGCATCGAGTCCGACATCTTCTACGGCACGTGCACGCCGGACATGGCCGACATCGGTCGGCCCATAGCCGAGATCGGTCGTCCCGCCGGCGCGCTCGGACGCCAACGTCAGGGACGGTTCCTCCTCTACCAGGCGTCGATCGGCAGCCCGGTGTTCGACACGCTCATGACCCGCGACGAGCCGAAGCTGGTCAACTACCACAACATCACCCCCACCGATCTGCTCGCGCCCTGGGAGCCGCCGGTCGCCTACGAGACCTCCCTCGGCCGAGCCCAGCTCGGGCGGCTGGCTCCGCGAACCGTGCTCGCCATCGCGGACTCGCGCTTCAACGAGCTCGAGCTGGTCGAGCTCGGGTATGCCAAGACCGAGGTGGTCCCGCTCCTCATCGACATGACGCGAGCGGGACCGTCCCCGGACCCCTCGACGGCCCGTCGCCTGGCTGCGGACAAGGCCCGCGGGGGCGCCGATCTCCTCTTCGTGGGCAAGGTATCGCCCCACAAGGCTCCCCACGACCTCGTGAAGATGCTGTCCGTCTACCGGCGCGTGTACGACCCCGCCGCACGGCTGCGGCTCGTCGGGTCGCCTCTCGGCGAGCGCTACGGGCCCGCGCTCGCCGAGCTCGTCGGCGATCTCGGCCTCGGCGAGGCCGTCGAGATCACGGGCTCGGTCGAGCCCTCGGTCCTCGAGGCCTACTACGCGGCCGCCGACGTCTTCGTCTGCGCCTCCGACCACGAGGGCTTCTGCGTGCCGGTCGTCGAGGCGATGGGCCACGACGTACCCGTCGTCGCGTACGGTGCGACCGCGGTGCCCGAGACGGTCGGTGCTGCGGGCCTCGTGCTCTCGACGAAGAGCCCGCTGCGCTTCGCGACCGCGGTGCACCGCGTGCTGACGGACGACACGCTGCGCGCCAGGCTCTCCTCGGCGGCGCGGCGCCAGGTGGAGACGTTCGCGCTCGGCGCCTCGACGGCGCGCTTCGTCGAGCTCGTGCGTGGCGCAACCGGCGCGTAGCCCGAGCGCCTGGGAAGTCGGCCCGGTCGGCTCGGTCGGCCCGGTCGGCCCGGTCGGCTCGGGTAGCCTGGTCCGGTGCGGCGGATCCCCCTCTCGTTCCTCATCCTCGGATTGCTCACCCTCCTTGCAGCGGGGGGTGCCGTCCTCGGCGCGTTCCAGGCGCCGACAGGGACGGACCTCGCGGTGCACAACGGCGCGGGCGAGACGCTCCTCGCCGACAGCGTGGTAGGGAGCTACACCACCTCTCAGCTCAACGGCGTCGTCGTGTCGTTCCACTTCAGGGCGCCCGGCCGCGCCTCGGAGGTGGCGACCGGGCCGACGGGGAAGGTGGAGGGACGCCGGAGCCTGACGGGCTCGCAAGCCTCGGGCGTCCTCGATCCGGTGCGCGAGGTGCTCGCGCTTCCCGCATTCTCGGCGCACGGCTCCCTCTACCAGTCCGTCCTTCCGGCGTCGATCCTCGTCCCCTCGGCCACACGCGCCCGGGTCACGGGCACCTACCGGACGCGGGTGCAGCTCCAAGGCGGATACGTGGTCGCCGTCTTCGTGCGGATCGACGCCAAAGAGGGACCTCAGCACATCGTCGAGACCGTCGAGTACCGCCTCTCGAGGGTCGACGGCTGGACGCGCTCGCACTAGGAGGACCGAGCGGGACGAGAGCCGCGGCGTGCCGCTCGATCCATGAGCGAACGTGAGGTCGTCGTGCTCGCGGCGATGGCGCGCGAGCTGCGACCGCTCGCCCGCACGCTCGGCATGCGAGCAAGCCCCCTCGGCGGATTGCCGGCATGGCGGAGCCACGGGGTCGTGGCGGCCGCGGTCGGGGTCGGCCCGCAGCGGGCTGGCGCCGGGACCGCGCAGGTGCTCGACCAGGTGGAGGCGCGGCGAGTGCTCGTCACCGGCGTTGCCGGTGCGCTCGATCCCGCCCTCGAGGTCGGCGATCTCGTCAGGCCCCACACCGTCGTCGACGTGCGCACCGCCAGTACGCTGGTCGCCCGGCGGAGCGACCTGCAGCGGAGCGACCTCGCGCGAGCCGGCATCCTTGCGACCGTGGACCGGGCCTTCGTCCTCGGCGGCGAGATGCCCGCCGGTGCCGCGACGCCGGCGCTCCCTCACGGCGCGACGGCGGTCGACATGGAGAGCGCCGCGATCGCTGCCGTGGCCGAAGCCAGGGGGATCGCGTGGGACGTCATCCGTGCGGTGAGCGACGTCGCCGGCACCCTCACTCCCGAGGTCGCAGCGCTCCTGTCCCCCGAGGGCCGCGTGCGGCTCCTCGCGGCGGCGCGGCTCGTCCTCGGTCGTCCCCAGTCTGCAAGACGCCTCCTACGGCTCGGCGTCGACACCAACCGGGCGCTCCGAGCAGCCACCGGCGCCATCGTCCGCGAGCTGGCGGCAGATGGCATACACCCCTGAGCAGGGACGACGGGGGCGCGCTCGACGCAAGGCCCTGCGCCGCCCGACAATGGGGGCGTGACGACCTCATCTTCCGCCGGGTCCCAGGAGCGCGCCGCGGTCTCCCAGGAGCGCGCTGCGGTCTCCCAGCGCCAGCACATCCTCGACACGGCCCTCGCGCTCATGTCCCAGAAAGGGGTCGACGGCACGAGCATGCGCGACCTCGCCGCCGCCTCGGGGCTGAACGTCGCCTCCCTCTACCATTACTTCGCCTCCAAGCGCGAGCTGCTCGTCGCAGTGCTCCAAGAGCGCGGGTTCATCGAGGACCTGGCCGCGTCGACCGGACCCGCGGCGATCTCACGGGACGATCTCGACGGGCTCGTCGACATCCTCGAGGACATCCTGCGCTCCATGCTCGAGGTCGAGGACTTCATCAGGCTCATGCTGGGCGAGGTGATGCGAGGCCAGGAGACCGCGCACGTCGTCGGGATCGAGCTCTTCGACGCCACGCAGGCGGCGCTGGAGCGGTGGCTCGAAGAGTCCGAGCCGGCCATCTGCAACGGTCCGGGGGCCCCGGCGGTCGCCAGGGTGCTGCGCGCGTTCCTCGTGGGGCTGTTCTTCGAGCATCTCGCCGGCGTGCTCGAGGGCTCGGGCGACGTGCGCCAGGTGTTCCGGGAGCGCGCGGCGGAAGCCGCGGCGGTCCTGCGCAACCGCCGCTGATCGCGGCTCGGCGCGAGGGGTGGACGCCGGCGCCGATCACCCCCTCTTCGGCTGGCGCCCCTGCGGCGAGCGGCCGTCCGACGCTTCGAGCCCCAGGAGCCGCTGCAGCTCGGCGACGAGCGCGTCCATCAGCTCTGACGGCGCGGACCCCGAGATCACGAAGAAATTCCTCCCCCCCGCGTCGTCGGGGGTGCAGTTGACCCGTAGGACATCGCGCCCGGTGTGCACGCGGAAACGGCGCTGGCGCACGCCTGCGAAGTCCGGACCCTCTCGCTCGTCGAACATGAAGAACGACACCGTGGGCTCGGGGGGGACGAAAGCCGCTGGCGCCTGAATGCGGGCCTCGGCGAGCGGGACGGGCACCACGCTCGCGGCCAACGCTTCCCGCAGCGAGCGCAGCACCCTCGGAGAGACGTCTTCCAGCCGGTCTGTGGGGGCGACCTGCGCGACCATGCGCACGGGACCGACGAAGTTCCCGATCAGGTCCTTGGCACCCGGACGGCTGCGGTTCGAGACCGCGGAGGTCACCACGAACCGCTCGGCGCTTGCCACGCGAGCGAGGGCCATCTCCAACCAGGAGAGCACCACCACGAACGGCATCGCTGCCATGCCCGGCGTCGTTTCGACCAGGTGCCGCCAATGCCCCGCGGGCACGTTGAAGAACCTCGCTCCCGGGCGCACCCCTGGGCGCAGCGTCATCGGCCACGCCCCTGCAGCGATCGGCTCGGAGCGAAGCGATCGCCAGTGCTCGACAGCGCGCCGCTGCACGGCCTCGGGCACCGGGTTGTCGAGCACCCATCGCAGGTAGCTCCCGGTGGACGGAAGCGCCAGGTCCGGCACCGCCTTGCCTGCATGGCGCGCGTACGCCCTCGAGAGCTCTGCAGCGACGAAGGTCCCGGACTCCCCGTCGCAGAGCGCCTCCGCGACGAAGATCGACAGGACGTGGGTCTTCGGAGCGACGACGTAGAGCGTCGCCTGGAGCCGAGGCTCGTCCCACGGCGAGAGGTCCCGGTACTCGGCCTCCACGGCGACGACCGCCGCGGCCAGGGCCTCGAGCTTCGGCCGGTCGTCGAGCCGGACGACGCGGACCACTCCGGGTTGGAACGGGGTCACGAGCTGGGTGGCCGTCTCGACGTCACCACCTGGACCCGCCTCGAACCGCACGCGTAGGAGGTCGTGCGCCGCGACCACGTCGTCGACCGCTCGGGCGAGCGCCCCGGCGTCCAGCTTCCCGTTGAGCTGGTACACCCAGCTCATGAATTCCCGACCCGGGCTGTGCGGGGCCATGAGCAGCGAGGAGCGCTGCGTGAGCGAGAGGGGCGCGGTCGTGGGAGCGCCCTGCTGCACCTCGGGCGCGTCCCCCGTGCCGTCGGGCGCGTCCCCCGCTTGGTCGGACGCGTCCGATCGCGTCGTGCTCATCGATCCTCGACCTCTCCCCTCCCGACCGCGGCGCGCGATCGCTGGCTCCACGAAGCCTGGCGCCGTGTGAGGATGGCCTCGTGCGAGCCTCCTACGATCCCCCTCTCGACGCTCGGGCCTACGGATTCTGCCACCGGGTGAGGGTCCGCTTCGCCGAGACCGACGCGATGGGCGTCGTCCACCATGCGGCGTACCTGCCCTACCTCGAAACGTCCCGCGTCGAATTCCTGCGTTCGGTCGGCCATCCGTACACGGCGATCCGGGAGTCCGGCCTCGAGCTGCCGGTCGTGAAGGTGACGGTCCGATACCTGCGCCCGCTGGTGTTCGACGAGGCGGTCGACGTGCACCTCAGGTTGGCGCTGGTCAAGGGGGCCACTCTCGAGATCGACTACCTGCTCGCGGTCGGCGGCGAGCCACGAGCCACTGCGAGCACGGTGCACGCCGTGACCGGGCCCGAAGGACGCCCGGTGCGCTGCCCCGGCTGGCTCGTGGCACTGGCCGCGCCACCACCCTCGCCGCCACCGCCCCCGCCGCCGCCACCTCCCCAGATGGTGCCGCCCCCTTCGGGCCCTGTGGCCTCGGGGAGCTGAGCACGCCGGCGCCGGCGATCAGCCGGCCCTGGTCGCGGGTGCTCCCCCTGTGGCAGCCGATGGCGCGACGGGTCCCGTGGTCGTGGTGGTCGTGGTGCTCGTCGACGGGGATGTCGTGGTGGTCGTGGTGCTCGTCGAGGGCGACGTCGTGGTCGTGGTGGTGGTCGTGGTGGTGGTGGTCGAAGACGAAGACGTCGTGGTCGTCGATCTCGGCGGTGCGGTGGTGCTCGTCGTGGCGGTGGGCGGCGTCTCGGGCGGTGTCGACGTGAGGAAATTCCCTGCGGACGTGCCACCCGAGCTGTTGGACGCCCCGATGAGCGAGGACAGGGGCCGCCCTCCCAGCACCTCCACCAGCGTCACGAGGCCGAGCGCGAGGACGAAGGACGCGGCGATGGTCACGACCAACGGCCAGCGGGGCTTTCTCGGCGGCCCACGACGGGTGCCCGCCGGCGTCGTGGACGGGGTCCGGGCGACACGGCTCCATGCCACGAGCCGCGTCTCTCCCACGTCCTCGGCCTCTGGAGCGCCCCCGCCCGCCCCCGGCGCCGGCCGGTCCCCCTGCGCCGGCTGCCCCCCCGGCGGTGACTGGTCCCCCCGCGCCGGCTGGTCCCCCCGCGCCGGCTGGTTCCCCGGGGCCGGCTGGGACTCGGATCCGGCGTCGACCGAAGCCTCGATCGCAGACGAGCGCGCTCGAGCCTCCACCTCCCCGGTTGCGCCCCGGGTCCGCCAGCGATGGACGAGCGGCAGGCGGTGGCCCTTCTTCACGACGACCTCACGCACCTTGGAGTGCGTGCGCTCGATCGACTCCCAGACGATGGCGGTGACGGTGGTCGCCACGATGCTGCCCACGGCAACGCCGATCACGGTCCCCGACACCCCGAAGACCGACGCGATCAGTGCAGAGAGGACCGCGCCGCTCGCCGATGCCGCTATCTGGATCGGGTTCAGTCGCTTCATGGGGTCGCGTCGCACGGCCGCTCGAGCATGCGGCGTGGCCGCACGAGCCTATCCGTGCGCGCTCGGAGCACGGATCGGCTAGACCGCCGGCATGGGCACGATCGACGACATCCGCCGGTACTGGGACGAGGACGCCGCGACCTACGACGACGCGCGCCGGCACCGGCCGACCGAGCCGGCGGTGATGGCTGCGTGGACGGCCGCCGTCGAAGCTGCGCTTCCCCCTGCGCCGACCGAGGTGCTCGACTGCGGAGCAGGCACCGGGTTCCTCTCGCTCATCGCCGCGCGGCTCGGGCACCAGGTGACGGCGCTCGACGTGTCCCCCGAGATGCTCGGCCGCTTGCGGGCGCACGCGGCGGCGGAGGGTCTCGAGGTGCAGACCGTGGTCGGCCTCGCGGCCGAGCCGCCCGGCCGCGACTTCGGCGCCGTCATGGAGCGGCACCTCCTCTGGACGCTGCCGGACCCGCTGGGCGCGCTGACCTCGTGGCGTGCGGTCGCTCCCGCGGGCCGCCTGGTCCTCGTCGAGAGCGTGTGGGGCGCGGTCGACCCGATCGAGCAGCTCCGCAGCGCAGCCAGCCGCATCCTCGATCGTCTCCGAAAGACGCCTCCCGAGCACCATGCCGAGTACTCTGACGAGCTCCTGCGCTCCCTCCCCCTCGGTCTCGGCACGCATCCGGGCACGCTCGTGTCGCTGGCCGCCGACGCAGGCTGGCGGACCCCGCGTCTGCGCCGCCTCCGAGACGTCGAGTGGGCGGAGCGAATGGCGCTCCCCATCGCCGAACGCCTGGTGGGCACGGCACCCCGCTACCTCGTGGTCGCAGACTGAGCCGTCCCGGCTGCGTGTCGTGACCGGCCCGTCACCGACGATCGGCCACCCCAGGGTGCGACCGCCGCTCCAGCACCTCGGCCACGACGGCGCGCGCCCCTGAAGACGGTCCGAAGTAGGCGACGGAGCCGTGCTCGAGGACGACCGCCGACGATGCGAGGCCGAGCGCGCGGTCGACTTGCTGCTCGACGACGACGAGCGTGGTACCGCTGGCGCGCACGTCGGCGAGCGCCGCGTAGACGTCATCGACGACGCCGGGGGCGAGACCGAGCGAGAGCTCGTCGGCCACGAGGACCCCGGGTGGCACGACGAGCACCTTGGCGAGCGACAGCAGCCGCTGCTGGCCGCCCGAGAGCGTCCCAGCTCGATGATGGCGGCGCTCGGCCAGGAGTGGAAATCGCGCGTAGGCGCGTTCGAGTGACGCCGCGAGGTTTCGGCGACCCGCGCGCCGCCGGAACGACAAGACGAGGTTCTCCTCGACGCTCAGCGAGTCGAAGACTCCGCGACCCTCCGGGACGTGGGAAAGGCCCATGCGGGCGATCGCCCACGGTGGCTTCCCCGTCACGTCCGACCCGCCGACGCGGACATGGCCGGAGCTTGCCGGCAAGAGCCCCGAGACGACTCGCGCCACCGTCGACTTCCCCGCACCGTTGGGTCCGAGGAGCGCGGTCGCCGCCCCCTTGTCCACCGAGAAGCTCACGCCGAACAGTGCCCGGTAGGGCCCGTACGCGGCGCAGACGTCGTCGAGCTCGAGCGCCGGGCGGCCGTCGTGGCTCACGGCGAGCCCAGGTAGGCGCGCTGGACCGCGGGCGCGCGCATCACCTCGTGGAAGCCTCCCGAGGCGACCACGCGGCCGAGGTCCATGACGACCACGCGGTCGACGACGGCCTCCACCATCGAGAGGTCGTGCTCCACCAGCAGGATGCCCATCGCGCGCTCGACCTGCAACGAGCGCAGGAGCTGGGCGAGCTCCACGGTCTCGCGCTCGTCGAGCCCCGAGGAGGGCTCGTCCGCGAGCAGGACTCGCGGCCTCGCCACGACCGCACGGGCCAGCTCGACGATCCGGCAGGTGCCGAGCCCGAGCGCGGCGACCGGCGTGTCGGCGACGTCGCGCAGGCCCACGGCCTCGAGCACCGAGTCGACGGTCGCGAGCTCCTCGCTGCTCGGCTCGCCGAGCCCGAGCAGGTCTTTCCACAGGCGTCCCCAGCGCGCCGTGCGACCGGCCTCCAACGCGACGAGCAGGTGCTCGCGGACGGTCAGATCGGGGAAGACCTCCAGGCGCTGGTAGGTGCGTCCAATGCCGAGACGGGCCCGCCGCCAGGTCGAGAGGCCCCCGATGTCGCGCCCGTCGAGCTCTATGGTCCCCGCGTCTGGTCTCAGCTGCCCGAAGATGCAGTCGAAGAGCGTCGTCTTCCCGGCGCCGTTCGGACCGACCAGGCCGACGCTCTCTCCGGTCGAAAGGTCGAGATCGACGTGTGTGACCGCGACGGTCCCCCCGAAGGACTTCGTGAGGCCGCGCACGCTCAGCAACGTCATGACCGACCCGTGACCGCGGGCGCCGGCGTGCGGTGCCGGCGCGAGAGCACGCGCTCGGCCCGCTCCGTCCAGCGGCGCTTCTCGAGCTCGACGATCCCCTCGGGATGCGCGGCGTAGGTGAGCGCACCGAGGGCGAAGACCACGAAGGCGAGCCCTTGCAGGCGCCCCGGCGCGTACTGGAGCAGCTGCTCGAGAACGACCAGGCCGATCCCCGCCTGGATCGCCCCCTCCACCGTCCCGACCCCGGTCGTCACCACGATCACGACGAATGCGAGCGACAGTTGGTAGTTGAACTCCCCCGGTGCGATCACCGTCTGCTGGATCGCGAGCAACGTCCCGCCCAGGCCCGCGAGCGCGCCCGAGAGCACGAACGCGAGCACGCGCTGCCACGCGAGGTCCACGCCCACCCCTGCAGCACCGAGCTCGCTCCCGCGCATCGCCGCGAGGAAGCGCCCGGTGGTGCCGCGTTGGACGAGCCTCACCGCGCCCACGCACGCCACGAGCACGAGGAACGCAAGGAGGAAGTAGTCGTGGCCGTTCGCCGAGAGCAGGCCGAGCGGGAGCCAGTGCGGCTCGAGCGCCAAGCCTCCTGTTCCCCCGCTCACCGCCTGGGCCGGGAAGACCGCGACGTCGAAGAGGAGGGCGGCGGCCAGGGTCATGAGCGCGAGACCCAGGCCGCGCAGGCGTAGTGAGGCGACGGCGAGCAGCCCCGCGACGAGCGACGCGGCGAGCGCGCCCAGCACGGCCCCGGCCAGGAAGTCGAGCCCGAGGTGGACCGCGAGCTGTCCGGCGGTGAACGCGGCGATCCCGGCGAGGGTCGCCTGGGCCAACGAGAGCTGCCCTGCGGTGCCGGTGAGGAAGGTCACCGAGAGGAAGACGACCGAGTAGGCCATTCCCTGGTTCAGCACCGTCTCCCACGCCGGCGGCATCCAGGTGAGCATCGAGACGACGAAGGCGAACAGGAGCACCCAGAACCCCGTGCGCACGATGCGGTCGATCTCGCGACCGCGAGCTCTGGCTGCAGGCGGCGGAAGCGGCGGGTCCACCGACGAGAGAGGGTCGGTCGCCTGGCCGAGCCGGCGGAGCCCTGGGACGAAGAGGAGCGCGCCCACCAGGACGATGAAGGGGAATGCGGGGAGGACGGCCGAGTACCAGAAGCTGGAGGTCGGCAGGTACCCCTGGGCGGTCAGGCTCACCACGCCGATGAGCACGCCGAACAGTGCGGCGATCGGCATGGACCGCAGCGCAGCGCACGCGGCCGCGGCGATCGCCGCGACCATGAGGGTGACGTAGTCCTGGGCCTGGACCGTCACCTCCGTCGGTGCGAGCAGCACTCCAGCGATCCCCGCCATGAGGCCGGACACCGCCCAGGCGGTCGCCGTCACGCGCGGCGCGTCCACTCCCTCGAGCTCGAGGAGCCGGCTGCTCTCCGCAGCCGCGCGCATCTCGAGCCCGAGGTGCGTCGTGCGCAGCAGGAGGACGACGACCACCAGCATGGCGACCGTGAAGAGCACCGCACTCAGGTAGGTGCCGTTGACGGGGACATCGGCGCCCAGGTGGAAGTAGACGGTGCCGGGGTTGAACACGACGCTCGGGACACCTACGAGGTTCCCGTTGCCGAACACCACCGGCAGCAGCGCGGGGATGCCCACGAGAAGGCTCAGACCCGTGACGACCTTGGCAGTCGAGTTGGCGCTCGGGATCCGCCGGAACAAGAACCGGTCGAAGACCAGCCCCAGCACGGGGCCGAGGATGGCAACCGCGCAGACGAACGCCGCCCAGGTCGGCCATGCGTGGTCGTCGACGAGCCACGCGAAGACGAACGCCGAGGCGTACGCCTGCGCGCCGTAGCCGAAGTTGAAGACCCCGGTCGTCTGGTAGGTGAGCACCAGCCCCACGGCGAACACCGCGTACGCGCAGCCGTAGGGGATCCCCGGCACGGCGAACCCGAGCAGTTGCTCCATCTGCGGCGAACAGGGATCAGTGCGGGCCTGGGAGGCCTGGGACGGGCGCGATGGGCTTCGGGTGCCGCACGTCCTTCGCGGAGAAGCAGACGTACACCTGCTTGCCCTTGCCCAGGGCGGGCAGCACGGCCGTGCCCTTCACCTGCTCGAACGCGCTGCACGACGTGCGTGTGGGGAGGTAGTGCGCGGTCTTCCAGTCGACCGGCTCCTCCAGGCCTCCTGCGGTGAAGTCGGTCAGCCGGTTGGTCGCCGCGACCACCGCCGCCTGCGTCAAATGGCGGCCCGCCGCCTTGATCCCGGCGACCATCAGCGCGGCGGACTCCCAGCCGTCGAGCGCCAGGGCATTGTCCGCGTAGCCGGGCGCGTAGCGGCGCATCGCCTTCAAGTACGTCTCGAGGCCCGGGTAGACCCCCGGGTAGCGCTGGGCCGCGGTCTCCGGGACGTTCAAGACGTTGAAGTAGACGCCTCGGAGCAGGCTCGCGTACTTCTTCACGACGGAGGCGTCGGCGCCGTCGAACCACAGCTGGTGCACGTGAAGGCCGTACTCCTGGACGTCGCGCGCCAGCGCGACGTTGCCTGTCACTGTCATGCACGAGACGATGAGGTCCGCTCCCGAGCGCTGGATCCGCTGGACGTCGGGGGTGAGGTTCGCGTCGATCGGCGGGAGCCGAAGATCTGTGAAGGCCACGTGGTAGCCCGCGGTGCGCAGCAGGCCGGCGGTCGTGCGACAGAGGTCGGAGGACGTCGAGACGTTGTAGGCCAGGACCGCGACGGACTTCGAATGCGTGCGGTCGATCAGGTAGGCGACCGCGGGCACGATGGCCTTCAGTGTGAGCACGGAGCCGCTCGCCGCGAACAGGTTGGGAGGGCCGGCCCAGTTGCCGTCGACGTTGTAGCCGTACGTCGGCGTGCACGTGGCCACGAAGTACGACGGCGTGAACCAGTACGACGAGAC
>JAKAQM010000176.1 GCA_021822565.1 Actinomycetes bacterium
GGCGTCGCACCCCTCGGGGTCCGCCAACGCGCCGACGATCACCCACCCCACGGGGACATCCCACCCGTCGGGGTCCGCCAACGCGCCGACGATCACCCACCCCTCGGCCACATCGCACCCCTCGGCGACATCGCTCCCCTCGGCCACATCGCACCCGGGAGCCTGACGGGTCGAGCCCGCTGACCGGCCCCGCACCGGCCCCGAACGGGCCCCGCAGCGGTCCGAGGGGTCTTCCGGGGGCGCAGCGGGCGCATGCCTCCGCGCCGACGATCGCTTCGCCCGCGAGGCCCTCCGCCGTCGACACGTGCTCAGCAGGGAGAACAGGCACGGATCGCGCGCGAGGTAGGGTCGGGATCGGTTCCATCCAAGGAGGCAATTGCCCGTGGACCCCACGGATCCCACCGACCCGAGCTACTACCACCGCGTCGTGGACTGCCAGTGGGCCTGCCCCGCGCACACCAACGTCCCCGAGTACATCCGGCTCATCGCGCAGGGCCGCTACGACGACGCCTACCTGCTCAACCGCGAGTCCAACGTCTTCCCGGCGATCCTCGGCCGCACCTGCGACCGCCCCTGCGAGCCGGCGTGCCGCAGGACCCGCGTCGACGGCGAGGCGGTGGCCATCTGCAGGTTGAAGCGCGTCGCCGCCGACCTGTCCGGCGACGTCTCGGACCGGCTGCCGAAGCCTCCGGAGCAGAAGAACGGCAAGCGGGTCGCCTGCGTCGGGGCCGGGCCGGCGTCGCTCACCGTGGCCAACGACCTCCTGCCGCTCGGCTACTCGGTGACGATCTTCGAGCAGCACGAGACCGCCGGCGGGCTCATGCGCACGAACATCCCGGCCTTCCGTCTCCCCGCGTCGGTGCTCGACGAGGAGACCCAGGCGATCATCGACATGGGCGCCGACGTCCGCTACGGCACCCGGGTCACGAGCCTGCGCGCGCTCCTCGGCGACGGCTACGACGCCGTCTTCATCGGCAGCGGGGCGCCGCGCGGCAAGGAGCTCGACCTTCCCGGGCGATGGGACGAGACCGGCGACACGCACATCCACATCGGCATCGACTGGCTGGAGTCGATCGCCTTCGGCCACGTGAGCTCCGTCGGCGAGCGCGTGCTCATCATCGGGGTGGGCAACACCGCCATGGACTGCTGCCGATCGTCCCGGCGCCTCGGCGGCACGGACATCAAGGTCATGGCCCGGCGCCCCCGCGCCTTCTTCAAGGCCTCGCCCTGGGAGCTCGAGGACGCCGAGGAGGAGGGCGTCGAGATCCTGGTCGACCACGCCCCGAAGCGCTTCGTCGTGGAAGACGGGAGGCTCGTGGGCATGGAGTTCGACATCTTGGAGTGGGACGAGCGCGCCGTCCACTCCGAGGTCGTCGGCACCGTGGTCATCCCCTGCGACGACGTCATCCTGGCGATCGGCCAGGAGAACGCCTTCCCCTGGATCGAGCGGGACCTCGGCCTCGCGTTCGGCGAGTGGGACCTCCCGGTCGTCGACCAGACCACCATGGAGTCGACCCTGCCCGGGGTGTTCTTCGGCGGGGACTCGGCGTGGGGGCCCAAGAACATCATCTGGGCCGTGGCCCACGGGCACGAGGCCGCGATCTCCATCCACGACCACTGCCAGGGCGTCCCGGTCACCGAGCGGCCGCCCGTCGGGATGAACCTCTCCAGCCAGCGCATGGGGATCGGGCAGTGGAGCTACGCGAACGACTTCAACCCGGCGGGGCGCCAGAAGATGGACCACGTCGAGCTCTCCCGCCGCTTCGCCGCGCTCGACCTGGAGGTGGAGGTCGGCTTCACCGCCGAGCAGACCGTGCGCGAGGTGCAGCGCTGTCTCAACTGCGACATCCAGACCGTCTTCCGGGCCCCCTTGTGCATCGAGTGCGACGCCTGCGTCGACGTGTGCCCGGCCGGCTGCCTCACGATCACCCCGAACGCCGGCGAGGAGGAGCTGGCCTCCCACCTCCCGGCCGCGCGCACGAACCTTGACCAGGCGCTGTTCGTCTCCGAGCCCCTGCCGCAGACGAGGCGCGTCATGGTCAAGGACGAGAACGTCTGCGTGCACTGCGGGCTCTGCGCCGAGCGCTGCCCCACCTCTGCGTGGAACATGGAGCGCTTCGAGCTGCACATCCCCTACGCCGCGCACGCGACGGCGGTCTCGATCCGATGAGCAGCACCGGACCGCAGGACGGGCCAGAAGGACGGAGAGATGACGACTGACACCAGGCCGGCTCCCGCGGACCGCGACCACGCGGACGATCACGCGGACGACCACGCGGTGCGGGTCAACGACTGCGCGCTGAAGCTGGCCAACGTCAACGGCTCGGGCTCGGCGAGCGCCAACATGCTCCTCATGAAGGCGATCTTCCGCATGGGCATCCCCGTGTCGGGCAAGAACCTCTTCCCCTCCAACATCCAGGGGCTGCCCACCTGGTACGAGATCCGGGCCAACAGGACAGGGCACACCGCGCGCGCCCTCGACTACGACCTCATGGTGATGATGAACATGCAGACCTACGCGGACGACGTCCGCGAGGTCCGCAGCGGCGGCTACGCCCTCTACGACTCCACCTGGCCGCTCGACCCCGCGCTCGTGCGACCCGACGTCACCTACCTGGGCGTCCCCCTCACCACGCTGTGCGCCGAGCACTTCTCGGCAGCCCGCGAGCAGGTGCTCATGAAGAACGTCTGCTACGCGGGCGCCGTCGTGGCGCTGCTCTCGATCGACGTGGACATCGTCTCGTCGCTCCTCGACGAGACCTTCCACCGCAATGCGAAGCTCCGAGAGTCCAACCAGCTGGCCTTGCGCCTCGGCTACGACTACGCGTGCCGCCACTTCGACTGCCCGCTGCCGATCCGCCTCGAGCCCATGGACGCCAACGCCGGCAAGATCCTCGTCGACGGCAACACCGCCACCGCGCTCGGCTGCCTGTACGCAGGCGCCACGGTCGCCGCGTGGTACCCCATCACGCCCTCGACCTCGGTCATGGACAACTTCACCTCCCTCTGCCACCGCTACCGCCGGGAGCCGACGGGCGAGACCGGGCCCGACGGGGAGGCCCAGTACCGCAACGACTACGTCATCCTCCAGGCCGAGGACGAGCTCGCGGCGATCGGCATGGTGCTCGGGGCCAGCTGGACGGGCGCGCGGGCCTTCACCTCCACCTCCGGGCCCGGCATCTCGCTCATGAACGAGATGCTCGGTCTCGGCTACTACGCCGAGATCCCCGCCGTCGTCGTCGACGTCCAGCGCACCGGCCCCTCCACGGGGATGCCCACCCGCACCCAGCAGGCCGACATCCTGCTGGCCGCCTACGCCTCCCACGGCGACACCAAGCACCTGCTCCTCTTCCCGGCGAACCCGGCGGAGTGCTTCGAGCTCGCGGTCGAGGCCTTCGACCTCGCCGAGCGCTTCCAGACCCCGGTGATCGTGCTCAGCGACCTCGACATCGGCATGAACGACTGGGTGGTCCCGAAGCTCCGCTGGGACGACGCCCACGTCCCCGACCGCGGCCGCGTGCTCGACGAGGAGGCGCTCGAGCAGCTCGGCACCTTCTTCCGCTACGCCGGCGAGGACGAGGACCACGTCGTGGCGCGGACCCTTCCGGGGGTCAGCGAGAAGGGCGCCTACTTCACCCGTGGCTCGGGGCACGACAAGCTCGGGGGCTACACGGAGGCCCCCGACGACTACCAGGAGGTGGTCGACCGGCTCGCGAGCAAGCACACGGCCGCGGCGCTCCACATGCCTGCGCCGGTGCTCGAGACCCGTGACGGCGCCACGATCGGCGTGGTCGCGGTCGGCAGCTCGGAGCCCGCGATCCGCGAGGCGCTCGACCTGCTCGGCGGCTCGGGGCTCCCCGTCGACTACCTCCGCATCCGCGGCTTCCCCTTCGCGCCGTCGGTCCGCGAGTTCCTCGACGCCCACGAGCTGGTCTTCGTCGTCGAGCTCAACCGCGACGCGCAGCTGCGCTCGCTCCTCACCATCGAGACCGGCGTGGACCCGGCCAAGCTGCGCTCGGTCCTCGCCTACGGGGGCTTCCCCATGAGCGCCCGGCAGGTCGCAGACGGCATCACCGCACAACTGGAGAGCTGATTCACCATGGCGTCCATCACCAAGCCCCTCATCCCCCTCGTCCGGCTCGAGCGCAACGACCTCGGCCTCACCGTGCGCGACTACGAGGGTGCGATGTCGACGCTGTGCGCAGGTTGCGGCCACGACTCCATCACCGCGGCGATCATCCGCGCCGTCTACGAGCTCGCGATCCCTCCGCACATGATCGCCAAGCTCTCGGGGATCGGCTGCTCCTCGAAGACCACCGCGTACTTCGTGCGCGGCGCGCACGGCCTCAACGCGGTGCACGGCCGCATGGCGGCCATCGCCACCGGCGTCAACGCCGCCAACCGCCGGCTGCGCACCATCGGCGTCTC
>JAKAQM010000177.1 GCA_021822565.1 Actinomycetes bacterium
GAGGCTTTGTTGACCGACGCGCTTGGTGACCACGTCGACGTCACTGAGAGTGAGGATAGGGATGGCCCACGACCGAACGACCGAAGTTCGCCATCGTGTGGCACCAGGCGAAGGCGCGATCAGGCCCGGCACTGGGTGCCGGGCCGTGGTCATTGTCGCTCGTGCTCGCGTTCGCCACGCCGGCGTAAAGACGCTCCGGTCACACCTGGGCGGGGATGGGCATCGGGTCGGTGCGTTGTTCCCTTCGGTCTTGACCCCGGCTCAGTGCGCGCCGGCCGCGGGGAGGGAGGTGGTGACCCAGCGCTGCGCGGGTCGTCCGGCCGTCTCGACGCGCTCGGTGCGGGCCCTGCCGGCGGCCGCGAGCACGGCCAGCGCCTCGTCGATCGCCGCGGCCGGCCGGTTGCGCCCGAGCAGGTCACGGATCTCGGTGCGCGTCATGCCCTGCGGCGCATGGCACAGAGCGGCACTGATCGCTTCTGCGAGCGGATCGCCCGTCGCGTCAGAGAAGAAGAACTCGACGGCATCTGCGCAGTACTCCCACAGAGCGAGCGCGGCGCGCAGATGTTCGACACCGATCGAAGCGGCGCCGTCGACCAGCGCGTAGATGAGCGAGAGCCGCAGCACGTGTGCCTCAGCCCGGGCGAGCAGCCCACCGGCCATCCCAGCCCTGGGCTCGGAGAGGTGCACGTAGGCGTCCCACCAGGCGACGCGCGCCGCGGTCGTGAAGCGGACGTGACCGAGCTGGCCTGCGGCCCGAAGGTGTGCACCGAGGCGCTCGGCCATGTAGGTGCCTTTGAGCGGATCGGGGTCGCCACCGTCGGGGAGCAGGCGGGCCCTGCGGCAGGCGACGAAGCAGAACCGGTTCAGCAGGCCGTTTGCGACCTCGAGCCCCGAGACGTGATGACGCAACTCGTGGGCGGTGATGTGGCCGACGACCGAGAGGTGGGGAGCCGCTGCGCGTGCCGGAGCGTTGCGGGTCAACAGCGCGAGCGGCCGCCCATCCCACGCCGAGCGCAAGACCGGCGAGAGGCTCGACACGTCGCGTCCGGCGGCCTTGAGGACCGAGGCGAACTCCGGCTCGACCACGAGGAGCGGCGGATCGGCGCTCGCCCCTGTCGCGCCGTCAGGGTCGCGTAGCGCCCAGATGAGCCCCTCCCCCGAGCTCAGCCCGGTCGCACAGCGCAGCGAGAACCCCGGGGAGGCTCGGTCCATGAGGCGGGCGACATGGTCCCAAGAAGAGCCTTTGCGGGCCTTGGCTGAGTCGCCCACCAAGACGACGAACTCGTTCGGGTGATGGCGCGTCGCCTCGACCACCGCATAGGCGCCGCGCCTCGTGAGCGCGCCGGCGGCGGCGAGCAACTGGGCCAAGACGGCGACCGGGTCGGCCTCGGTGTGTGGCGCGATGGCGCCCACGAGCGCGCCGGCCATGCCCTGGTAGACGGCGTCGTCGGGCGCGGAGGGCCAGCCCGGGGGTGCGCCAAGTTCGTAGTCGAGCACGTGCGCGCTCATTCGGCGGTCACCTCGGCAACCGCGGCGCGTGCCGCGGACTCGTCGACGATCGCCTTCTTCGAGGCGTAGGCGGCCACGAGCGCCTGGGTGGCCAGGTTGTTGACCGCCCTGGGCAGGCCCCGAGCGACCTGGTAGATGAGCGCGATCGCATCGTCGGAGAACAACGTGTCGGCCCGCCCGCAGAGCTTCAGGTGATGCGCCACGTAAGGCCCGCACTCTGTGGCCTCGAGGCCGCCGACGACGTAGCGCAGCCCCACGCGCTGGTCGAGCGCGGTGTAGGCGCCCAGGCGAAGGCGCCGGCGGAACATTGGCTGCGCGAGCAGGATGCACCCGAAGGGATGCTGGGCATCCATGCCGGCGTTCTGCAGGCAACGCAGGCCCTCGAGGGTGTCTGCGTCCAAGAGCTGCACCTCGTCGAGGCAGAGCGTCACCTTCTTCCCCCGCTCTTCGGCCTCCTGGGCGAGCAGGTCGGCGGCCTGGGGGATGAGAGAGGAGCAGTGGAACCTGGGCACCCCGCCCAAGGATGCGACGATCGTCGCGTAGGTGCCGCGCAGGCCCACCCCCGGGGTGCCCAGGTAGATGACGGTGTGCCGGGAGGCGTCGAGTGCAGACAGTGCGGCTCGCGCGGCGACGGTCTTGCCCGACCCGCACTCCCCGGTCACCACCCCGATCGCCTGCTCCGAGACGCACCAGGCGATGCGGGCAACTGCTTCTTGGTGCGCGCGGTGCTGGTTGAGCGCCTGGGGGGCGATGTCGCGCCCGAAGGGCATCTTGGTGAACCCGTACGCGCTTTGCAGGCTGTCGATGGTGGTCATGGTGCAAGGTCCTCCTCGTCGCCGGTGTGCTCATGGTCGTCGTGGTCGCTCTCGTTGTCCTCGCTCATCGCCGCGTAGCCGATCGGGCGGCCCAAGAGCTCTGCCTCCCGACGCCGATCGACGAGACCGAGGTAGTCGATGCCCGTCGGCGCCGGGGCGGGTTGTGCCTCCGGGCGCGCCTTGGGGTGGGTGTGGGCGGCGATCTTGACCGGGACCGCCAGACCCATCGGCCGTCCCGCAAAGCGCACCTCGATCGCGGTCATGTCGAAGGGGTCGAAGACGAGCTCCACGCGCCTGCCCACGAGCGCGGCGTCCACCTCGAACGAATTCGCGTGCAGGCTCACCGTCGCGCTCTTCGAGACCGTGCGGAGCTCGGACCACAAGAAAGCCTCGTGGAGCAGTGTCGCAGACGGCAGCTCGGGCGGCCCTGGGGCCATGAAGCGCTCGAGAGGCGTGGCGCCCGTCTCCGAGTGCCGTCTGCGGTGGTAGACGGTCTCCACCCAGGCACCGAAGAGGCGGTTGAGCTCGGCGAGGTCGGCCACGCCGCGGGCTTCGAGCTCGACGACGAAGCCACTTCTCGCAGTCTCGAAGAATCTTTCCACCTTCCCTTTCGTGGTCGGCGTGTAGGGCCGGGCGTGGACCAGGCGGATGCCCAAGACCGCACAGGCCCGGTGGAGCTGGGCGTCGCGATAGGCGGAGCCGTGGTCGACCAAGAGCACCTTGGGCACCCCGCGCGCGCTGAGCGCGGCGCGAAGCGTCTGCTCCATGCGGATCGTGTCCTCCGAGGAACACCACCGATAGCCAGGGAGCAGCCTCGAGTGGTCGTCCAAGAACGCGAGGAGGTACGCCTTGTGGCCGCCGACTTGGGGCCCGTGCATCGCGTCGCCGAGCCAGCGGTCGTTTCTCGCCTGAGCCTCGTAGCGCCCGTAGGCCTGAGGAGGGGAGCCGTCGGGCCGCACGTTGAGCCCGAGACGGGCGAAGTGGCGCTGGATGGTGCGCTCGGAGGGGCACGGTGTGGTCCCTGCCTCGGTCATCACCCGCAGGACCTGAGCGGCGGTGCGCTTGGGCACCTCGCGCTTGAGCGATGCCGCGAGGTCGAGCACGGCCGGTGGCGTGTGTGGCTCGGCGCGCCGTGGCGTGGGGCAGAGGGCCTCGAAGCCGCCGGCGCGCCACGTGCGGATCCACCGGTCCAGCGTCGAACGGCCGACCCGGACTCGCCGCCCGTCGGGGCCAGCGTGGTCCATCGCGGCGAGCGCCCGCACGAGCGCCCCCCGGTCGGCCTTGCTCAGTTGCGGATCGCCGGCCTCACGCGCCAGTGAATACCGGAAGAGCCCGATGTCTCGATGCCGATCCTCCATGCTTGGCCCCTCTCGCACAACGACAGGGCCGAGCCTCACCCAGTCATGGCACCGCCGGGAAGGGAAGTTTCGTGTTGCACAGCAGCACCCCGCCCGAAAGCCGGGCCACGACGCCCCACTCGGGCGTTGGACCGAAACGCAGGACGTAAGCCCGCACCGCCACGCCGATCGCGCTGAGGGCGTCTGCGACGGCCTCTCGCGCCGGGGCGATCGCGCCGAGCTCGGGATCGAGCGCGTGCGCCCAGCGGGTGAAGTGCGCCCGGATCTCGCCGGCAGCCACGGCGAACGCCTGCAGCCAGCCGCGCACCTTCTCTCGGGACACCCCGAGCGAGACGGCGATCGGGCGCTGGCCGGCACCATCGACGTGTTGGCTGATGGCCGATCCGATCACCTCGACGTGGTCGCGTCGGCGCAAGAGGGACGCGTCGGGCAAGAGCACGTGGGTCATCGCCGTGGGGTGGGCCCGGCAGATCGCACGCCGGGGGGTGAGCTGCACCACCTCGCCACCGACGAGGTGTAGGGGACGGGCGCACGCGTGCCCCCACGGGCTGAGTGGTCCCCTGCACTTTGGGCAGGCCAACCCGCCTGACAGGAGATCGTGTTCGACAGCGGCCTCGTCAGTCCCTACGATGAGCACGGGTGCCTCCAGGCATCTGCTGAAGAGCCTCCCGTGTATCTCGGAAAAGATTGGCGGGGGGCTCTTGCGCGTTCAGGTCGCGCCCAGCCTCGCCCGGATCGGCAT
>JAKAQM010000178.1 GCA_021822565.1 Actinomycetes bacterium
CGCGATGACCGTCGGCTCGTTGAGCACGATGCCCTTTCCCTTCGCGTAGACGAGGGTGTTGGCCGTGCCGAGGTCGATGGCGAGGTCCCGGGACATCGGCCGCCATGGTACGCAGGCACGGGGCGATCCCAACTCATGGGGCCTGCTGGGTAACCTCCCTCACGTGCACTGGAGCCCCTCCGAGGACCATCCCGAGGAGCGAGGGAGCGCCGGAGGCGGCTGGGTTCCACCCGAAGCTCGCAGCTGGCGCCATCCCTCCGAGCTCCACGCGGCCGGTGCCGGCATGGTCTTCGCCGCGGCGCCGGGCTGGCGGCGTAGCGCCGTGTTGGCCGTCGGGACTGCCGCGTTGGTCGCCATCGTCGCGGGCGCGCTCCTCCTCGCCAAGACCGGATCTTCGCCCAGGGCGGCGACGCTCGACACCATGCCCGTCGGAACGGCTGCGGTCACCCCGTGCTGCACGCTGTCCCCGGTGCTCACCCGCGACGCCGAGCAGGCGGTGGTGTCCATCGAAACGGCGGGCTCTCGGGTTGCGGGCTGCGGCGTCGTGGTCGCCGACGGGCTCGTCGCGACGACCGAGGCTGCGCTCGGCGCCTCGCGCACGGTGCGCATCGTGGCAGCCACAGGCCGGCTCCTCGAGGGGCAGGTCCTCGCCACCGACCACGACTCGGGCGTCGTGCTCCTGCGGCTCAGCGCGCCCCTTCCCGTTGCGCAGATGGACGTCGGCGACAGGCTCGGCAGCGGCACCCCCGCGCTCGCCGTCGCGATACGCCCGGTCAGCGGAGGCCGACCGCCGAGGGCGATCTGGACGTCGGCGACCGTCGTGGCGGTCGGGAAGCCACCGCCCGGCGCGCCGGCGACCTCCATGGCGCAGATCACCGTCCGTGGCGCATCGGTCCCGGTGATGCCCGGCGAGCCGCTGGTGGACCGGCGCGGGCGCGTCCTGGGCATCCTCGACGCCGCGAGCGGGGTCGAGCGATCGTTCCTTCCCATGCCACTGGTCGTCGGCGTGAGCAGCGACCTGGAGACGATGGGCAAGGTCCGCCACGGCTGGCTCGGCATCACCGACGCGACAACCGGGGGAGGGACAGGGGCGGAGGTCCTGTGGGTGGACCCTCACGGGGCGGCAGCCCACGCCTTGCGTCCTGGCGACGTGATCGTCCGAGTCGACGGCTGGCGGGTCCATTCGGCAGCAGATCTCCGCTCGATGCTCTACGTCATGGCGCCCGGCACGCACGTGTCCGTCGAGGCCATGCGCGCGACACAGGTCATCCGGGCGGTCGTAGAGCTCGCCCCCTCGCCGTAGCATCGACCTCGTGTCGATGAACGACCCGTTCCAGGGCCTGCTCCAAGACCTCTTGAAGGTCATCGGCGGCGCCGCGGGCAGCCAGCATGCGTGGCTGGACGCCGCCCGCTCCCTCGCCCTCGGCGTCGCGACGGACGGCGAGCCGGAGAGCAACCCCGATCCGATCGTCCGCATCCGCTTCGAGGAGCTGGGGCGGGTCGCCGAGCTCCACGTGGCCAATGCGACGGGCCTTCCCTTCGACCGCTCACCGGTGCTCTCGCCGGTCGGGCGCGGGACGTGGGCATCCCGGGTCCTCGACGCGTGGGTACCGACGCTCGGCCGCATGGTCGAGGCACAGCGGCCCACCCCCGGCCCTCCCGTGCCCTTCGAGGGGGCAGGTGACGTCGAGGCGCTCCTCGCTCGGTTCGCGAGCACGCTCGGCCCGGTGCTCATGGGCATGCAATTCGGCTCCGCCGCAGGCCATCTCGCCCAACGTGCGCTCGGGCAGTATGCCCTGCCGCTCCCGTGGCCCGCGTCGGCAGACGTCCTGGTGGTGCCGGAGAACGTCCATCGCTTCGCCGAGGAATGGAGCCTGCCAGAGGACGAGACCCGCCTGTGGGTGTGCCTCAGGGAGCTGACGGCACATGTCGTGCTCAGCCGCCCGCACGTGGCCGCGAGGATCCAGGAGCTCCTCGAGGCGCTCATCGACGACATGGTTGCCACCCAGCAGGGGCTCGCAGAGCGCCTGCTGGGCCAGCACGGCGATCCCGAAGCGCTGCAACGCATCATGTCGGACCCCGAGGCCCTGCTCGCCGACCTGCTCACGCCTGGCCAGCGCCGCACGTCCGAGGAGCTCGTTGCGCTCACGACGGTCGTCGCGGCATACGTCGACCACGTGACCCGCGCGTTGGCGGGCACCCTCGTCGGCGCGGCCGCGCCGCTCGGCGAAGCCTGGTACCGCTACCGCATCGAGGAGTCGACGGCCGAACAGGCTGCCGCTGCCCTCTTCGGCTTGGACCTCACCCACGATCAGGTCGATCGCGGCGCAGCCTTCGTCAGGGGTGTGGTCGAGCGTGCGGGCGAAGAGGGGCTCCAACAGCTCTGGGACGACCCGCGCCACCTGCCGACGCCTGCGGAGCTGGATGCCCCGGGGCTCTGGCTCGAACGCATCTCGCTCCCCGAGCTCCCCCCCGACACATGAGCCGGTCACCCGAGCCCGCGAGAGCCTCGGTGCCCGCTCGATCGCCCGAGGCCGTGCGTCCCCCGACGCTACTCGGCGCCCTCGCCCTCTTCGGGAAAGCCGAGGTCCCACTCGAGCGCAAGGTTCTCGCGTTCGGCATCGCGCACGACTCGCTCCCGATTGCGGCGGAACTGGGGATCGTGCGGCGGCAGGAGGACCAGGCGCGCGAGGACCCTGTCGCGGAAGGCCTCGATCACCTCAGGGTCGCCGTAGTCGGACTGCACGTCCCAGTGAGGGGCGACCGGCCCCAGGTAGACGATGCGGACGTGCCCGACCGGGTCGGGAGCCTGCTCGGTGGTCGGCTCTGGCATTGGGCCAGCGTAACCGCTGGATCGCGGCGCACGTTCCGGCGCGGGCGCCACAGGTGCGAGAATCGCAGCAGCATTCGACCGCTCTCACCGAGCTGCCGCAGACGCAAACGTGTCAATTCTGTTGCGTATCGGCTAACCTTGGTGATCGACAAAGGGGCGTGACCCATGAACACGGATTGGATGGCGCGAGGGAAGTGCCGCGAGATCCCGCCTGCGGTGTTCTTCCCGAGTGATGGGCTCGGGGTGCAGGCGGCACAGCGGATCTGCGAAGGGTGCCCCGTCGCGGAGACATGCCTCGAGTACGCGTTGGCGAACCGCATCGACCACGGGGTCTGGGGCGGCACCTCGGAGCGCGAGCGCCGCAGGATCCTGCGGCGTCGCCGGGTGCCCATCGCTGCCACTGCGATCGATCACAGCTCCTGATCCCTGGCGCTGGCACAGGAGATCCTCGGATCTCTGTGAGGACCGGGACGACGGCGCCTCTCGAGTGCGTCGCCAATGTCAGTGAAGGGCGCGATCAGCGCGTCCTGCGTGAGCTCGCCGACGCCTGCGGGGATGCGCTGCTCGATCTGCACTCCGACCTCGACCACCACCGGTCGGTCTTCACCCTGGCAGGACAACCGGACCTCGTGCAGGAAGCGGCCAGGTCCCTCGCGCGGGTGGCCGTCGAGAAGCTCGATCTCTCGCGCCACCAGGGCGCGCACCCGCGTTTCGGCGTTCTCGACGTCGTCCCGTTCGTCCCGCTCGGCAGGCTCCAGACGGCCCTCGGGTCGCTTCGGCGCCCACCCGATCTCGGACCGGCGATCGCCGCCCGCGACGCCTTCGCGTCCTGGGCGGGACGGATGCTCGGACTCCCCTGCTTCCTCTACGGTCCACTTCGGGGTGGGGACGTGAGAACCCTTCCCGAGGTGCGCCGAGGCGCCTTCTCCACCCTCGAGCCCGACGCCGGCCCAGGAGCCCCGCACCCCACCGCCGGCGCGGTGGCCGTCGGCGCGCGGCCCGTGCTCGTCGCCTACAACATCTGGATCGACGGAGCGGATCTCGCCGTCGCCCGCAAGCTGGCAGCCAGCCTTCGCGGGCCGCTCGTGAGAGCCCTCGGGTTCGCCCTCGAAAGCGGCGTCCAGGTCTCGTGCAACCTGCTCGACCCGGTTGCCGTCGGCCCTGCGGAGGTCTATGACCGGGTCGCGGCCCTCCTGCGGGAGGCAGGGCCTGGCGATGCCCCAGGCGGGGTCATCCGCCGCGCCGAGCTCGTCGGGCTGATCCCGGCAGCATCGATGGAACGGATCCCTCCCCGAAGGTGGGACGACCTCGACCTGTCTCCCGAGCGAACGATCGAGGCGCGCCTCGCGGAGCGTCTGGCGGCAAGCCGCTGAACTGCCTCGTCAGCCGGCGACGACCTCCGACCGATGGACCAACGCCCGCGCACGGCGCTCTCGCCGGCGCTCGCGCTCGCTCATCCCGCCCCAGATCCCGAACTTCTCGCCGTTGGCGAGCGCGTACGCGAGACAGTCCTCTCGCACGACGCAGCCCCGGCACACCTCCTTCGCCTCCCTGGTGGATGCCCCCCGCTCCGGGAAGAACAGA
>JAKAQM010000042.1 GCA_021822565.1 Actinomycetes bacterium
GGATCCGCTCTGCGGCCCGGGGCTTCCACGACCCCGAGAGCTTCATCACCATGATCATGCTGGATCGGGCCGGCATCGCCCCCAAGCTTCCCTGGGCCTCATGACCCACGAGACCGGCAGAAGACCCAGAAAACGCCCCGAGAAACCCCGATCTTCGACCTCGGCCCGGACGCGAAACCGCTGGTCAGGAACCTGCGCCCCCTGCACGAGGCGCGCCGACCAGCGTTTCGATGGTGGCGGGGGTTCAGGACCAGCACCCGACAATCGGGTTCAGACCCGACGAAGCCGCTGGTCACCTGACTTGCCCTATGCAGCCGGCTGGGCGGTTGCCCTACTCAGTCGCGCCGCTACCCGGCGCGAGTCCCGAGAAACCGGCCGCGAACCGAATTCTTCGATCAGCCCGTCGGACGGATCCCTATGGATACCTGTCAGTGCGCACCACCTTGAGCGGTTGGGGAGCGACGCGGATGCGCACGAGGGTCGGCCGCCGGGGGCGTGCGTCGAGGTCGACCACGAACGAGCCGGGCTCTCCTGTGAGCTCGACGCACTCGCTGCCGATCGGTCCCGCCCCGTCGATGCGCACCTCGAGCGGCAGGCTGGCCGTCATTGTCGTGCCTGCCCGGATGTCGCAGCCATGAAATGCCTGCCTGGTTCCTATGGGGGTGAGCCGGCAAGCAATGCTGGCCGGGTCGTCGGTCGTGACCCGCGCGACCCCTGCGAAGACGCGGCGGATCCCGTCGATCGTGATCTCTGCCACCGGGATCTCGTCGATGTGGCCACAGGCGGTAGCCGACTCGATCACGTTGATCGGCAGTGGTTCGGTTGGAGCGACTCGGGCGATCGGGGTGTCGGCGAGGACGGCGAACGCCATCGCCGGGGGCGTCAGCGGGCCCGCGAGCAGGGCGAAGTCGTAGGCACCGCGCAAGGCGCGTCCTTGCCATTCGTCGTAGTGGTCGACGAACGGGTCGGAGATCGGCACGGGGACGGGGATCGCCATGCACCGCGCTGCTCGGAGCTGGTCGATCAACCCTCCGGCGGCGCACACGGCCTCGTCTTGACCGTAGAGGACGGCGACCCGCCAGCGCGACGGACCGGCGTCATCGGCGCGGCTCGCACGAGGCTTCGACTGGTCGATCACGAGCGGCTCACCGCTCAATGGGCATCTCGGGCAGGTGCTCCCACAGGTCGTGTGGCCGGTGATAGCGCTGCGGGGGCAGAAGCCGCAGGACGGCGACCGCCTCGGGGCGAGCACCGGAGCGCACGGCGGCATCGACGAGGTCGTCTCGAGCCGGCGCTTGTCCGGCGAAGGCAGCTCCGACATGGTCGACGATCTCTTCTCGCGACACCCGAGCCTTTCTCACTGCCGGATCGGGAACGTCCTGGTCGGTGCGAATGTCTTCTTCCTCCTCAACATCAAACGGGCGACCCGTTGAGAGCCGATCAGCGGCACAGGTACCTACTCTCTTCTCACGTTAGAGTAGAGTATAGGTGAAGAGCCGAAGCCGTGAGATCCCGTGGGTTCGGGTAGCGGTCCCTCGGGGCTTTTCCACAGAGTGGCCCGCTCGGCTGCGGCGCGAGAAACCGAGCGGCACCGACCAGGTCTTCGTCGGGCCGTTTCGGAGCGCGCCGAGCCCACCAAGGGAGCAAGGTCGAACCCGGCGTTTCGAGCGGCGCGAGGTCGAGGACGCGGTTGTGGATGGCGTTCGCCCCTACCAGTCCAACCCATCAGCGATCACCCTACTATTACGTGAGGGTATGGTCAGGCGCTAGGATGCGGACGTGATCGAGGGCATGCACCAGATCGGCGAGGTGGCTGGGGCGGTCGGACTGTCGCTGCGCACCATCCGCCACTACGAGGAGGTGGGGCTCGTGCCGCCCTCCGGGCGCAGCGCGGGTGGCTTCCGCCTCTACACCGACGACGACATCGAGCGGTTGCAGCTGGTGAAGCAGATGAAGCCGCTCGACTTCACCCTCGACGAGATGCGCGAGCTGATGGAGCTGCGCGACCGCCTGGCCGACGGATCTGGCGACCGAGACCATGCCGAGCTGGTCGAGCGCTTGGAGCTCTTCGCGACGGCCGCCGAGCGGCGCTGCGAGGCGCTGCGCGAGCAGCTCGACGCGACGCAGGCGATGGCCCAGATGCTACGGCGCGAGGTGCGGCGGCACCGCCAGACGGTGCGGCGGTGAGCCTGGCAGTCCCGGCCGACGCGGCGGTGTCCGCAGAGGCGTCCCGGCGCAGGACCTTCGCCATCATCAGCCACCCCGACGCCGGCAAGACCACCCTCACCGAGAAGTTCCTCCTCTACGCAGGGGCAGTGGCCGAAGCCGGCGCGGTGAAAGCACGCGCCGGACGGCGGCGGGCAACGTCGGACTGGATGGCCCTCGAGCAGCAGCGGGGCATCTCGATCACCTCCACCGTGCTGCAGTTCACCTACCGGGACCACGTCGTCAACCTGCTCGACACCCCCGGGCACCGTGACTTCTCCGAGGACACCTACCGGGTCCTGGCCGCGGCCGACGCGGCGATCATGGTCCTCGACGTGGCCAAGGGCGTCGAGGCCCAGACCTTGAAGCTGTTCGAGGTGTGCCGTGCACGCTCGCTGCCGGTGCTCACCTTCTTGAACAAGTACGACCGGCCTGGACGTGACCCGCTGGAGCTGCTCGACGAGATCGAGGCTCAGATCGGGCTGCGGCCCACGCCGGCCACCTGGCCGGTCGGGATCCCCGGCGACTTCCGCGGCGTGCTCGACCGCCGAGACGGCGGCTTCGTCCGCTACCGGCGCACTGCCCACGGCGCCACCGCGGCGCTGGAAGAGCGTCTCGACGCCGAACGGGCCGTGGTCGAGGAGGGCAACGCGTGGCAGCAGGCTCGGGAGGAGGCGGCGCTGCTCGACGAGGTCGGGGCCACCTTGGACGTGACCTCGTTCCTCGCCGGCAAGACGAGCCCGCTGTTCGTCGGTTCGGCGCTCACCAACTTCGGGGTCCGCCACCTCCTCGACGCGGTGGTGGACCTTGTTCCGCCCCCGGAGGCCCGGGTCGGAACTGATGGTTCCACCCGCCCGCTCGATGCCCCCTTCTCCGGCTTCGTGTTCAAGATCCAGGCCAACATGGACCCTGCCCACCGCGACCATGTGGCCTTCGTGCGGGTGTGCTCGGGGCGCTTCGACCGCGGCATGACCCTCGTGCACGCGCCGAGCGGCCGCCCGTTCTCGACCAAGTACGCGGCCTCGGTCTTCGGGTCTGAGCGCGACACCATCGACGTCGCCTACCCCGGTGATGTCGTCGGCCTGGTCAACGCCAGCAGCCTGCAGATCGGCGACACCCTCTACGACGCCGAGCCGGTGGCCTTCCCGCCGATCGCCACCTTCGCCCCCGAGCTGTTCGCCTCGGCCCGGCCCCGTGACACGGGCCGTCACAAGCAGTTCCACAGGGGCCTCACCCAGCTCGAGCGCGAGGGTGTCGTCCAGGTGCTGAGCGATCCCGACGGCGATCCGGTGCCGGTGCTGGCCGCCGTGGGGGCCATGCAGTTCGAGGTGTTCGCCCACCGCCTCGCCCACGAGTTCGGCGCCGAGGCCGATCTCTCCTCTGTCCCCTACAAGGTCGCTCGGCGCACCGACCGAGAGACCACCGATCACCTCCGCCAGGTGCGCGGCACCAGGGTCCTCGCTCGCGCCGACGGCACCCTGCTCGCCCTGTTCGAGAGCCCCTACTACCTCCAGCGTCTCGAACAGGATCATCCCGACTGGCGTCTCGACCCCATCGTGGGTGCCGGAGCCGTACCGTGAGCACCGACCTGGTCTGCCCCAGCTGCGGGCGCGAGGACGATCTCGTCGGCGAGCGCCAGGGTGAGCTGATCGTGATCACCTGTACCGCGTGCAACCTCACCTGGGAACGCGACCCCTCCCCGCGCTGTCCCACGTGTGGGCGGCGCGACCTCCGGCCCGTTCCCCAGGCGGTGTGGGGCCGCTCTCGGGGCAACCAGCTATCGGTGGTCGCCCTGCGCACCATCAACCTCTGCCCCGATTGCGACGCCGAGGTGCTCCGTCGCCACCTCGACAGCGGCAGCCCGGTCCCACCCGACGAGAACCCTGCTGCTGGCCTCAAGTAAGCCGTCGGACGTCCCTCTCGCCTTCAGCAGTCCACCTTCGGGTGGTGCCCTACCCTCACGTTCGGGTAGAGTCGCCCACAGCTGGTGCCTGTTCGCTCCCGTTCGAGGGCCGAGGAAGGACCGCTGCCCCCGTCCCTTCCTGAGAACTGGAGCCCATGTCTCGCGCCCTGTCCTTTGCCGTCCGCGCTCGTCTTGCCGTCCGCCTGCGGCCGCGCTGGACGAACCGCCACACGCTTCGCGTCGAGGTCCTCGCCGCGCTCGTCGTCGGGCTCGCGCTCATCCCCGAAGCGATCTCGTTCTCGGTCGTCGCCCACGTCGATCCCCGCGTCGGGCTGTTCGCCGCCTTCACGATGGCCGTGTCGATCGCGCTCGTCGGTGGCCGGCCGGCGATGATCTCGGCTGCGACGGGGTCGGTGGCGCTGGTCGTCGCCCCGCTCGCCCGCGCTCACGGGCTCCAGTACCTGCTCGCAACGGTGATCCTCGCCGGGGCGCTCCAGGTCGTCCTCGGCCTGCTTGGCGTCGCCCGCCTGATGCGCTTCGTGCCGAGGAGCGTCATGACGGGGTTCGTCAACGCGCTCGCCATCCTGCTCTTCCTCGCGCAGCTGCCCAACCTGCGCCACGTCCCGGTCCTCGTCTATCCCCTCGTCGCCGCGGCGCTGCTCATCATGGTGGTCCTGCCCCGGCTGACCAAGGCCGTGCCCGCGCCCCTCGTCGCCATCGTCGTGCTCACGGCCGTCACGGCGCTCACCCACGCGAAGGTGCCGACCGTCGGGGACAAGGGCGCGCTGCCCCACAGCCTGCCGGCCATCGGGCTGCCGCACGTCCCCGTCGATCTGCACACCCTCGGGATCATCGGCGTGCCGGCGCTCACCATGGCCTTCGTCGGCCTCCTCGAGACGCTCCTCACCGCGCGCCTCGTCGACCAGCTCACCGAGACCCGCTCGAACAAGGCCCGCGAGGTCTTCGGCCAGGGCATCGCCAACGTGGTGAGCGCCCTGTTCGGAGGCATGGGCGGCTGCGCCATGATCGGTCAGACGATGATCAACGTGAGGGCCGGCGCGCGCACGCGTCTGTCGACGTTCCTCGCTGGCATCTTTCTCCTCCTTCTCGTGGTCGTGCTCAGCCCGATCGTCGCTGTCATCCCGATGGCCGCGCTCGTGGCGGTGATGATCCTCGTGTCGGTCGCGACCTTTGACTGGCACAGCATCCGGCCGAATCGCCTGCGGCGAATGCCTCGCAGCGAGACGCTCGTCACCGTGGTCGTGGTGGTCGTGGTGGTGGCCACCTCGAACCTGGCGATCGGCGTCGTGGCCGGCGTCATCCTCGCCGCCCTCTTCTTCGCCCGCCGGGTCGCCCATCGCACCACCGTGGAGACGATCCTCGGCCCCGACGGGGACGAGCGCCTCTATCGGGTGACCGGCAACCTGTTCTTCGCCACCACCGAGCACCTCGCCGACCAGTTCGACTACGAGGACGATCCCGCCAGCATCGTCATCGACCTCTCCGACGCCCACGTCTGGGACGCCTCCGCCGTCGCCGTCCTCGACGCCGTGACCGCCCGCTACGCAGGTCGAGGCAAGGTGGTCACCCTCGTCGGGCTCAACCCCGCCAGCGCAGACCTCCACGAGAACCTCGCCGGGCACCTCAGCACGAGCCACTGAGCTGGCGTGGCCTGCCGGGCCGCGTGAAGCGCCACTCCTCGGGGCCTCGGCCGACGAGTGAGCTGGTGCCAGCAACAAGGGCGTCCACGTCAAGGGGCGGCGGTTGCCGCCGCCGTGCGACCTTTCGACGACCACCACAAGGTACTGGCCCAGCCCACGGACACGATGAACGCGGCGACCAGCGGAGGCAGGACGATCGACGCCACGGCCGTGTAGGCCACCGCCGCCGCCACGAGCGCCCGTGCCCGGCCGTCGAGGCGGCCGACCGCCTCGCCCGTCTCCTGGCTCGTCAAGACGCCGCTGGTTCCACCGCCACAGGCTACCGTTACGTGAGGGTACAGTGATCCGTCACCCTTTGCGGGGCCGGCCGATTTCACCGATGCCGCCCGCCAGCGGCCCCGTCCACCCACGATCGAAAGCGACCATGCCTGCACCGTTCCGCATCACGTTCCTCGGCGGCCTCGGAGAGATCGGCCGCAACTGCGCCGTCCTCGAGCTCGAGGGCAAGCTGCTCATCCTCGATTGCGGGATCCTCTTTCCCGACGCCGAGATGCCCGGCGTCGACCTGGTGCTGCCCGACTTCAGCTACCTGCGCGACCATGCCGAGCAGGTGGTCGGCTGCATCGCCACCCACGGACACGAGGACCACGTCGGCGGCCTCGGCTTCCTCCTCCGGGACCTGTCGTTCCCCCTCTACGGCTCCGAGCTCACCTTGGGCCTCGCCCGCAACCGCATCGCCGAAGCCGGCGTCCTGGATCGCACCGAGCTCGTCGCCGTCACCGACGGCGAGCGGCGCCAGATCGGCCCGTTCGACGTCGAATTCATCCCCGTCACCCACTCGGTGCCCCACGGCTTCGCCACCGTGGTGCGCACCCCGCAGGGCGTGGTGCTGCACTCCGGAGACCTGAAGCTCGACCTCGACCCGATCGACGGGCGACGCACCGGGCTCGCCCGGATGGGGGCCATCGCCACCACCGAGGGCATTCGGCTCTACCTCGGCGACTCGACCAACGCCGACGAGCCCGGACACTCCCGCAGCGAGTCGAGCGTCGGCCCCGTCCTCGACAACCTGTTCCGCGCACACCGCGGCCGGCGCATCATCACCACCTGCTTCGCCAGCCACATCCACCGCGTCCAGCAGATCGCCGACGCCGCCATCGCCCACGACCGGCACGTCGCCACCCTCGGGCGGTCCATGAACAACAACGTCGCCCTCGCCCGCTCCCTGGGCGTGCTGCGCATTCCCGATGACTCTCTCGTCGACATCGCCGACATCGATCGCTTCGAGCCCGGGGACATCTGCATCATCTCAACCGGCAGCCAGGGAGAGCCCCGCTCGGCCCTCGCCCTGATGGCATCGGAGTCGAGCAAGTGGCTCTCCATCGGCCCCAGCGACACCGTCATCTTGAGCTCCCACCCGATCCCCGGCAACGAGAACGACGTTTCCCGCGTCCTGAACGGCCTCGTCAAGCTCGGCGCCGAGGTCGTCCACTCGGGCCTCCACGACGTGCACGCCACCGGGCACGCCAAGCAAGAAGAGCTCAAGACCCTCCTCGACGTGCTCCACCCGGAATGGTTCGTCCCCGTCCACGGCGAGTACCGCCATCTCGCCGCCCATGCTCGGCTCGCCCACGCCATGGGCACCGCCCCCGAGCGGACGCTCGTCTGCGAGGACGGCGACCAGGTCACCCTCGATGACCACGGACTGCGCCGCAGCGGCACCGTCCCCGCCGGGCACCTCTACGTCGACGGCCTCCTCGACGACGTCGGCACCGCGTTGCTACGCGACCGGCGCACCCTCGCCGACGAAGGCGTCGTCGTCGTCCTCGCCACCATCGACACCGAACGCCACGAACAGCTGCGCGACCCACAGGTCATCACCCGCGGCTGGGTGTACGCCCCCGAGGCCGAACCGCTCCTCGCCGAGTGCGCCGACCACGTCCGCCAGGCCGTCGACGCCGTGCTCCACACCGACGACACCGTCACCGCCGACACCCTGCAGCGCACCATCCGTCGTGCCACCGGCCAGTTCGTCGACCAGCGCACCCGCCGCCGGCCGATGATTGTCCCCGTCGTCGTCGAGACCTGACACTGCCGGACACAGAGCCTCCCGGCCGTTGCCGGCCATAGCTGGGGACCCGACTGCCAACCGGGTCGCCACGTTGCATCGGGCAGCGCAGCCGATCATGTTCCACCGGGGTGAACGCCGCTGCGTCCGAAGCTCGCGGGCACAACTCCCGGCCGGCCCTCGTACGCTACCATCCGGATAGGCAGATATGAGGAGGCTGTGGTGACCTACGACCTGGCGATCATCGGCTCGGGCGGCGCGGGCTTCGCGGCGGCCATCGCGGCGAGCACCCGGGGGCTGTCGGTGGTGATGGTGGAGCGCTCGACGACCGGCGGCACCTGCGTCAACGTCGGCTGCATCCCCTCCAAGGCGCTGCTCGCCGCTGCCGGTGCCCGCCAAGTGGCCGGCGAGGCGCGCTTTCCGGGGCTGGACGCCCAGGTGGCGGCCGTGGACATGGCCGCGCTCGTCTCGGGAAAAGACGAGATCGTCGGCGCGCTGCGCAAGGAGAAGTACGAGGATCTGGCCGCCGACTACGGCTGGCGAACGGTACACGGCGACGCCCGCTTCGTCGCCGGCCCGGCGCTCGAGGTCGCCGGCGAACGGATCGAGGCAGCCCACTACCTGGTCGCCACCGGGGCAGCGCCGTGGGTGCCCGCGCTGCCCGGCTTACAGGAGGCCGGCTACCTCACCTCGACCAGCGCCCTGGCGTTGGAACGCGTGCCCACCTCGCTGGTGGTGGTCGGCGGCAACTACGTGGGCCTGGAGCTCGGGCAGCTGTTTGCCCGTCTCGGGTCCCGGGTCACCCTCGTCGAAGCGCTCGACCGTCTCGCCCCGGGCGAGGAACCCGAGCTGTCGGAAGTGATCACCGGCGTGCTCCACGACGAAGGGGTCGAGGTGTGGACCTCGGCGCCGCTCGCCGAGGTCACCCGCGCCGGCGGCGGCGTTGCCGTGCGGACCGCCGGTGGCCGGGAGGTCCTTGCCGAGCAGCTGTTGATGGCGACCGGACGGCGGCCGGTCACCGACGGCCTCGCCCTCGATGCTGTCGGGGTCGCCACCGGGCCCTCCGGGGCGGTCGTGGTCGACGACCAGCTCCGAAGCGCCAATCCGAGGATGTGGGCGGCAGGGGACGTGACCGGCGCCGCGCAGTTCGTCTACGTGGCCGCCGCCCAGGGGACCATGGCGGTGGACAACGCCTTCTCCGACGCCAGCCGCAGCCTCGACTACCGCCACCTCCCCCGGGTCACCTTCACCAGCCCCAACCTGGCCTCGGTCGGGCTCACCGACGCCCAAGCGGCCGACGCCGGGATCGCCTGCAGCTGCCGGGTGCTGCCGCTCTCGTTCGTGCCCCGGGCGATCGTCAACCGCGATACCCGCGGGGTGGTGAAGATCGTGGCCGAGGCCAAAACGGGCAAGGTGGTGGGCGTCCACCTGGCCGCAGAAGGCGCCGGGGACGCCATCTTGGCCGCCACCTACGCCCTGGAGGCGAACATGACCGTCGAGGAGCTGGCCTCGACCTGGGCGCCGTACCTGACGATGGCCGAGGGCATCAAGCTCGCCGCCCAGTCCTTCACCACCGACGTCGCCAAGCTCTCCTGCTGCGCCGCATGAGCCCCGCCGCCACTGTCGCTGCCCGCAGCGCCCCGCCGGTCCCCGCGGATCCGGCTGGGCGCGAGCTGCTCGCCCGCTTCTACCGCGCCCTCGGCGACCCGACGCGCCTCGCCCTTCTCGCCTTCTGCGCCGACGAGGAGCGCACCGGCAACGACTGCGTCGCCCACGTGGGGCTCTCCCAGGGGCGCGTCTCGGCCCATCTCGCCTGCCTGGTCTCCTGCGGGCTCGTCGAGGCGCGTCGCTCCGGGCGCTACGCCTACTACCGCACCACCGACCCCCGCGTGGCGAGCCTCATCGAGCTCGGCACCGCGATGGTCGCCGACCATGCCGCCGGTGTCGCCGCCTGCACCAAGGTCGCCGTCACACCCTGAACCGTTAGGCCCCACGCGACCTCGCGGCCGCCCCGGCCCGGCCGGCGAGCCAACGCGGCCGCCGGTGCACCCAGATTGGCGCAACACCCCGCTACCGATCACGCGTGCGAGGTGCCGACCGTGACGAGCCGGGCGGAGGCGGCGAGCAGCTGGTGCATCGTCGAATCCGGGATGCTGTTGCGGTAGCGGATGTGGCCGCCGGGACCGACGAGCACGTAGGTGTCGGGGATGCCGGCGGGGTCGTAGGCCAAGCTGAGCGTCTTCGAGGCCATCCCCCACGACCACCCGGCGCCTTCCTGCCTCGGCGTTCCTGACTGAAGTCCAGCCCGGCGGAGAACATAACAGCGCGCCGATCACTGATGCCTCGCTGAAGAGGGCGAGCACCAGGCCGACGACGATCGCCACTTCGAACATCGAGGGGATCACCCCCCAGAAATGTCCCGCAAGCGTCCGCCACGCAGCTGGTTCGGTGTCGCTGATCGCGTTCGGGCCGTCGCGTTCGAGCCGCTCAATCGCCTCGCCGGTCGTGAACCCGCCGACAACGGCTCACTCCCGGTCACCGCCATCGGCGCGTCGCCCGGCGACCCGGGAGCCGGAGCTTACGTGGCGGCCACCTCGTGCCGGCTCTGTTCCAGTTCCGTCATCTCACCCGCCTACGAGATGCAGCGGTCAGTCCGGGCGGTCTAGGCGCCATAGGAGTCGACGAAGACCCGGGATGGGTCGATGCCCAAGCCACCGAGGGCGGCGACGCAATCGACGACGGTGAGGCGGGGCCCGGCCACATAGGCGTCGAAACCGGCGAGGTCCAGGCCGCTGGAGGCGACCGCGTCGGAGACCCGCCCGAGTTCGGTCACCACCTCCGACGGCGCAGAGAACCCGGGGGTGTAGCGCCGCGCCACCAAGGTGACCGACAGCTCCGCCGCCGCACCGGCCAGCTCGGCCAGGTGGTCGAGCTCGTAGAAGTCGTCGGAAGAGGTGGCCCCCCAGAACAGGACCATTTCCCGCTCGGGGAAGAGCTCCACCTGCTGCTCGAGCAGAGCCTTGATCGGCGCGAACCCCGTCCCTCGAGCCACGAAGATCACCGGCCGTCCCTCGGGTGAGCGCATCGTGAACGACCCGAGCGGCCCCCGGGCGGCAACCACGTCGCCGACGGCCACCGCCCCGAACGCCCAGGCCGACAGCCGCCCGCCGTCGACCTTTCGGATCTGCACCTCGATCGACCCGTCGAGTCGGGGGGCATTGGCGATCGAGTACGCCCGGCTCATCCAGCTTGCGCCGGGCACCCACACCTCGATGTACTGACCGGGGACGAACTGGCACATCTCGTCCCGCTCCCGACGCGGGGACAGAGTCAGGAGCCGGGTGCCGGAACCGATCTGTGCGATGTCCTGCACGACCATCTCGACGATGTGGTCCTCGTGCAGCAGGTCTGCGGTGACAGCGAGTTCGTCGCGCCGTTCCAGCAGTTCGTCCTCGACCGCATGGTGGACCTCGACCCGGTCGGCGAGATCCAGGATCGTGCGCACCGGGGGGAAACTGATGGCGTTGGTCGGGCAGGTGTTCGCGCACGTCATGCAGGCCACCATGCAGTTGAGTGGATCGGCCACCACCGCCTTCTTGCGTGCGAAATCGAAGCGGTAGACCTTGCGGCTACAGCCAGTGACGCACGTCCCGCACCCGATGCAGGCGTCGTCGTCCACGCTCGGGTGCCACTCGATCTCCTCGCGGGGGATCCCATGCCAGGGCTTGGCGAACTTTGCGTCAGGCATCACGGACCTCTTCCGAGCGGGATCGCCGGGGGCCTTTCCCCACACGATGCCCCCCGCCAAGAACGTGACCGTCGCCTCGCCCGTCCACCGGGCGATGACCCGGGTGAAGTGTCGAGATCGTCCATCGTCGAGTAGCGTTCGGGTCCATTGGTGTTGAGCCTGCGCCGGTTGGCCGCAACCCGCTAGGGCCGATCGTCCCTCATCGCCCAGCCGAGAGCGGTCTTTCGGCACTGGTAGCCCGGCCCACCCTGGGCAGACGCTGGGGACAGTGACCAGCCGCCCACCGACTGTGTACCGGGTCCGGGCCCGGACCACCACGCCAGGGCGCGCCGCAGCCGACGTCGCGCAGGAGACGATCGCCTTCGACGCCAGCTGGGCGGCCGGACCGTCGGGGCTCCCCGGTCCCGCCGAGCTGCTGGCCGCGGCGTTCGCGGCCTGCCTGCTCAAGAACCTGCAACGGGCCGGGTCCCTGCTCGACTTCCGCTACGACCGTGCCGAGGTCGACGTCGTCGCCCGCCGCCAGGACACCCCACCGAAGTTCGTGGAGGTCTCCTACGAGCTGCGGATGACCACCGACGAATCCCCGCGACGCGTCGATCTCGTCCATCTGAACCTGCGCAAGTACGGCACCGTCTACAACACTCTGGCCGCCACCTGCGACGTGCACGGCCAGGTGATCGCGGTGCAACCAGCACCCGCGGCGGAGCAAGCGCCCCCGAGCTGAGCGGGGCGATCAGGCGCGGCAGCAGCGCGCAACCGCCGGCGAGCACATCCGATCAGCGCTGCACGCCACGATTCGTTCGTCGCCGCGTCACGAGCCGCCGGTGCGGTCGGCTCCGGTCGGGCCGGCCGCGTAGCGCTCGACCCACGGGTCGGTTACCGGCGGGGGTGGGCCGGGGGCGTCGAGGTCGGGGTCGTAGGGGCTCGTCGCCTCGACGGGCGCCCCGACGCCCCGGTTGACGGTGTCGGTCCGCCGGCTGGCGAGCAGCGCCGGCGGCAGCTCCAGCCGGTCGAGACGGGCGACCCGGTAGTGGTCGGCGGGCGCGCTCGGCAGCAGCACCTGACGAACCCAGTCCCACTGGGCGGCTTCGTGGACGGCGAGAAGCTCGGCCTTGTCCGCCGCGTCGAGGTCGTCGGCGAGGAGGGCGGCCTCCCAGGCGGCGATGTGGGCAGGAAAGAACCCTGGCTCTTCTCGGACTTCCCAGGCGGCACCGGTCGAGAGCACCTCGATCTGGAACCCGACGCCGAGGGTGTCGTCGAGGCGGTGGGTGCCAAAGCGCGCTCGTCCGCCGGTGAGGTAGGCGGCGACGTCGCCGAGGCACGGCGAGTTCTTCGACACCACCATGAGGTCGCTGCGGTCGAAGGGCGCGGTCCCGAGCGCGACGTCAGCGAGCGCCCGCATGGCCCACACCCCGCGCAGCAGCCCGTCGCAAGGGTGCCCGTGGAACAGCACGAGGTCGGCGACGGTCACGGTCTTCGGGCGCCGGTCGAGGCGGCCCTGCGCCGAACGGGTGTCCACCACGTCGAAGGCCGGCAGTCCGGGCACGTCGAGCCAGGCCGGCACGTACCAGCGGTCGTGTTCGGTGCTGGCGGCACCCTCGGTGGTCATCGGATCAGAAGTTGATCACGGTGGCGCCTTCGAGCGCGAAGCGCACGAAGGCGTCCCTGGCGTACTGGAGGTTGATGCCACGGCCTTGGAGCGCCTGCTCGGTCCCAGCCGCTCGCGCCGCGTTCAGGCAAGCACCGACGGGGACCCCCGCTGCCACGAGCTCGTCGATCTGGCTGTTGTACTCGCCGCGGGTCGCATCGCCAGAGGCGTCGCTGAGGGCGCCTTGGGCGGGTCCGAAGCAGTAGACCTCGAGGTCGACGTCCTGGTCGCCGGCGACCTGGCGGACCCGCTCGGCGACGTGCGAGCCTGCGGCGAGCGAGTCCTCGTCGCCGTGGAACAAGTGGATGACGACCTTGGCCATGATGTGCCTCCTTCTTTGGTGATGCACGCTTCTTTGGTGATGCACGGCGATCCGCGCTCGGTCCGGACCTTGGCCCGACAGCGCTGACGTGAGGCGGCTCGCCTCACGTCCCGGCCGCAGCCGGCGAGGCGAGGAGGCGGGCCAACCCTTGCGGGCCGGTCGGCGGGTCGGCGAGCGTGGGGACGAGCGCCACACGCGACGCGTGTCGGGTGGCGACCTCGTGGAGGTAATGGGTCTCAGCTCGCGCCCGGGCGACGAGCACCGGGTCGGTGACATCGGCGGCGGCAAGGCTCTGGTTGACCACCCATGCAGCAGGCTCGATACCGGCCCGGCGAAGGTCGGCTTGCAGGGCGGCGGCCTCGTGGATGGGGGTGGCCTCGGGGAGGGTGACGACGAACACCGACGTGAAGGACGGGTCGGTGAGCCGGTCCAGCAGCGCGTCGACCTCGGGCGGCACGGTTCCGCCCTGGCGGCCGACCTCACGGTGATAGGCGCGGGCCGCATCCAAGAGCAGCAGCGTGTGGCCGGTGGGGGCGGTGTCGAGCACCACGAAGCGCTCCGCGGCCTCAGCGACGGTTCGAGCGAAGGCCCGGAACACGGCGATCTCTGCGGTGCAGGGGGAACGGAGGTCTTCTTCGAGGACGGCCCGAGCCGCCTCGTCGAGGCCGCCGGCATCGGCCAGCACCTCGGCGATATAGTCGGCGGTCTCGCGCTCGGGATCGATGCGGCTGACTTGGAGGCTCCCCGAGTCTGTGTGGTCCCCGGCGTCGAGCACGGCGTCGAGATGGGCGGCCGGGTCGGTGGTCGTGAGCTCGACGGCATGGCCCTCGGCGGCAAGCTCTGTGGCGATGGCCGCGGCGAGCGTGGTCTTGCCGACGCCGCCCTTGCCCATGGTGAGGACCAGGCCCCGGCCGCGCTCGGCCAGCTCGCCGACCAGTGCAGTCAGCGTGGTGGTGCCGGCCACAGGAGCCACAGGCTCCTCCGCTGCGGCGGGTGCGGCGCCAGTCACGAGTGCCCGCAGGCCGGCGATGCCGACCGGCGTCCACGGCACGAGCGGCACCTCGTCGCGCTCGAGCCCGGCGAGCTCGGCGGGCAGCGCGGCGATGGCCGCCGCCGCCCGGGACGCGAGCGCCGCGGCCAGTGCGTCGCCGGGATCGGTGCCTCGGAACACCCCGTTGACGACGAGCCGCTGGTTGGTGACACCCAAGGCGGCCAGCTCGGCCGCCGCCCGGGCCGCTTCGTCGAGGGCGAGCCGGTCGGGACGCGAGACCAGGACCAACACAGTGCGGGCGGCGTTGGCCAGGGTGGCGACCGCGGCGCGGTAGCGGTCGTGCTGGCCGGCGAGACCCGACAGCGGCCCGATGCACGAAGTGCCCAAGGTGTTGGTGTCGATGAAGCTGCTCCACGCCCCGGGCAGCGCCAGAAGGCGCAGCGTGTGCCCGGTCGGGGCGGTGTCGAAGACCACGTGGTCGTAGGACGCCGTTGCGGCCGGGTCGGCGAGCAGGGCGGTGAACTCGTCGAACGCGGCGATCTCGACCGTGCACGCGCCTGACAGCTGTTCCTCGATGCTCGCTACTGCCGAGTCGGGAAGCACCCCCCGATACGGGCCGACGACGCGCTCGCGATAGGCGGCGGCGGCGGCCAACGGGTCGAGGTTCGAGGCCTCGAGGCCGGCCACGCCCGGCACCGCCCGCGGGGCGGCCCCGAGCCGCACGCCGAGCACCTCGTCGAGGTTCGAGGCCGGGTCGGTCGAGACGAGCAGCACCCTCCGGCCCCGGTCAGCCAACGCGATCGCCGTGGCCGAAGCCACCGACGTCTTGCCCACGCCGCCTTTGCCGGTGAAGAACAGGAACCGAGGCGGGGCCGCGAGCAGGCCCCCGAGCATGGCCGTGTCAGCCACAGCAACCCGACTTCGACGAGTCCGACGCCCCCGAAGCGGTGGTGACGAGCGTCACCTCCGCTTCCGGCACCTCGCCGCCACAGCACCCCGACGTCGCGGCCGGGGCGGTCTGCGCTGCTGGTGCCTCGGAGCCGGCTGCCTCCCCGTCGCAGCACCCGCCGCCGGTAGCGGGGACCGCAGCAGTCGAAGCGCTCGGCCCCGCAACGGGGGGCCGGGCCACGGTCGCCTCGGCGCCGAGGAGCTTGGCGGCGAGGTCCGCCATCGAACGCGCCGGGGTGTCCTTCACCGTCTGGGCCACCCGCACCGCGGCGGCCATGGTCTCGGGCCCGACACCGAGCCGGCGCGCCTCGTTGTAGTGGTACTTGAAACAGGGCTCGCAGTTGGCGCCGATCGCCGCGCCGATCGCCACCAACTCGGCGCTCACCGCGTCCAGCCCACCCGAGGGCTCGGCATCGAGCGACCACGACGAGAGCTCCTGGCGCGACGGGTAACGCCCAGACGACCGCAGCTCCCCGTCGACGAGCACCGCTGGCAACGCGTCGTCGCCGCGCTCGGCGAGCAGCTCACGGACGAGGTCCCGCTCGGCGAAGGCCTGGGGCTCCTGGGACAACGTGTGGCGCTCGACTACGACGCCCTGGTCTGCAAGCCAGCTGAGATCGGCCGCGAACGCGGCAAGCGCCGGGTCGACGCTCGGACCGCACACGCCCGTCGAACAGCACATCGGGGGATCGAACACCTCTACCTTGGCCATCAAGACACCTCCTCGGAACATCGCTTATCGTCGATTTGCGATCAGTCTATCCGAGTGGCAGGTCGCCGCACCACCCTCAGCGTCGATCGCCGTGCTCGAACCGGCCGAGCAGCCTGAGCTCAGAGGGAGGAGACGGCCCGCTGCAGCGAAGCGAGGGCTGCTCGGTTCACGCAGTAGGAGGTGCGAGGCCCTTCGATCTCACCCTGCACGAGGCCGGCCTCGCGCAGGATCCGCAGGTGCTCCGAGATCGTCGACTGGGCGAGCGGGAGCTCGGCGACGAGGTCCCCCGTCACGCACGCCCGGCGCTCGGCCAAAAGACGCAGGATCCGGACCCGGGTGGGATGCCCGAGCGCCTTGGTCATCGCCGCGAGCGTCTCGTCGTCGACCTCCGGCGCGCTCCCGGCCGGCACCTCGACGGGGTCGCAGCACACCTCGGGAACGGCCCGCTGCACGTCAGGCGACACGGTCATCTCCACCTCATGCTACCGGCGTCCGCCCAGCGTGAACCGGAGTCGCAAGGCTTGGGTTGCAGTCCAGTCACCCCTCGAGTGCCTGGCGGAGGCCGGCGAGATCGAGCATCCCCCCGCTGGCCGGACATCTCGACCTGGAGGTCGTCATACCAGCAACGGCGCCAGACCGGAGTTCCGCAGCACGTAGACACGCGGATCGCCAGAAAGGGCGCGTGAACAGCGAGTTCCCCGCCGAGGCCTCGAGAGCGCGTGTTACTACGCGCCAACTCCACCAGGTTGAGCGGGGTGCTGCAGGTCAGCGCGGACGCAGCGGCCAACCAGGCGCAGGTGCACTACGACGAGCTGGCGCTGAACGAAGCCAACCTGCGATCAGCCCTCGCCGATATCGGCTACCCGCCGGTCGAGACGCCCACGGCCGGCTGATGCGCATCGGCGAGCTCGCCGGCTTGCGAGCCGACCTCGTCGCTCTGAAGGCGAGAGCCGACCGCCTGCCCTCGAAGGGCGCCTGCTAGTGCACCATCGTGGAGCACGGCGCCGTCGACTCCCCGACAGCCGCTCCGCGAAGCCGAAGGGTGCGTCGCTGACTGCTGAGCTCACTCCCTGGGCGGAGCCGGCGCGCCGGTGGCGCCGTGGCACCTCCACCTCCGGCAGGCTCGCGAGCGTTCGATCGAGCGAGGCGCCAAGGTTCACGGCCTCTCGGCGCGGAACCTGTAAGAGGCGCTCCGCGCGCTGAGCGCGCCGAAGAGGAGGATGAGCAGCCCGTAGACGCCGAGCACGCCGGCCGAGCCGGCACCGAAGGCGGTCTCGGCGATCCCGGCCGCGACGGCGAAGTCTCGCATGGCGACTGGCAGTACCAGGCCGGGACGTCCGGCGGAATCAACTCCCCGGGCGACGAGCATGCCGAGCGACGCGGCACCGCCGAAAAAGGCGACCAGCAGGCCGGCGGCAACCAAGAAGCCGGCGTCGAGGCGCACCTGGCTGGCCACCTCCCAGAGCAGGACGACCAGCGCGACGACACCGGCGAGGCGGCCGAGGTCCATGACCGACGGGCGGCGGCGGACGACGGCCGCGAGCGAGGCGCCGGCGGCGAGGGGCAGGGCGACGACCAGGGCGAGGGTGGCGAGCAGCCCGAGCGGGTGCACGGCCCGGGCGGGGGCGAGCAGGGCGAGGACCGGCCCGGAGGCGACTACGGTGACCGCGGTCGAGGCGACCAGGAGAGCGGCGGCGACGACGACCTCCCCGCCGGCGAGGCCGGTCAAGGCGAGGGAGGCGACCTCCGAGGGGGCGACGCCGACGACGAGCAGCCCGTCACGAGCTGCGGTCGGGGCGGCCCGGCTGAGCGCCCAGGCCAGCACCGGCAGCGCGACCGTGCCGGTCGCGAACGCCAACAGCACTCGAGCCTTGCGCACCCGGAGCTGGTTGAGGCCGGCCAGGTCGATGGACAGCCCGGCGGTGAGGACCAGCACGGCGAGGGTGGGATCGATCCCGCCCGACCCGTCCACCGACCTCCCGGGCACGGGGAAGGCGACCCCGGCCGCTCCCACGACGACCACCATCGGGAGCAGGAGCCGGTCCAGGCCGTCGGCGGCGCGCGTCAGCACCGGCGAGGTCCGACGTTCACGCCGTGGTGGCACGGAGCGCTTCGGCGGTCCGTCGGGCGGCGATGAGGATCGGGTCCCACAGGGGCGAGAACGGCGGGGCGTAGGACAGGTCGACGTCGACGATCTCGCCGACGGTCATGTGCCCCCAGATGGCCATGGCGGCCACGTCGATCCGTTTGGCGGCCCCTTCCTCGCCGACGATCTGGGCGCCGAGCAGCCGGCCGCCACCGGCCTCGGCGACGAACTTGACCCGGATCGGTCTCGCACCGGGGTAGTAGCCGGCCCGAGTGGTCGACTCGGTCGTGACCGCAACCGCGTCGATACCGCAGGCGGCCGCCTCGGCCTCGCCGAGCCCGGTGCGGGCGACCTCGAGCGAGCAGACCTTGGTCACCGCGGTGCCGAGCACCCCGGGAAAGCTCGCCTCCCCGCCGGCGATGTTCGCTCCGGCGACCCGGCCCTCTTTGTGGGTCTTCTGCTTGATCCGTGGGCGCCCTGACCAGGGCCTGACGCGAGCAACGCCAGTCTCCGCCTACGTTTTCTGACTGCTTGAAGGTCAAGAGAACGAGGCAAGGAGAGTGGCGTGCTCGGCCGCAGCACCCAGGAGCCAAGCCGGAGCACGGTAAAGCTCGTGTTGAACCCATCGAGCTTGCGAGCCGAGCATCACCGTGTTGCCGGTGCTCGCGCTGACTCCATGAGCTTGTCGCATACGACGCGGCGCAGCGGGATGCCGATCGTCGACCCCACCCAGCTCCTGGCGGCCCGGACGGCCCCCTCGATGCGCTCCGTTGACAGCCCCGGAACGTAGAGAGATTCCGCGAAGCGCTGGGCGTGGTGCTCGTCCCGAAGCGGATAGCGAAAGCACCGGCGTTCATCGCTGACGACTGCAAGGCCGGCTCGCCGCAGACGAGCATGGAGACGCCCGAGGTGCACGCTGTTCGGATACGCGGGACGCACCTCGCGAAGAGCCGCGAGCAGGTGCACGTAGCGGACCCGGTCTCGAGTGCTCAACGGGAGCGACCCTGGCAGGAGGAGAATCAGTGTGCCGTCGTCGCGGAGGACGCGGTGGATCTCGGCGAGCACGGCGTCGAGGGGGTCGAAGAGCATGAGCGCCATGGAGCACGCCACGAGGTCGAAGGTGGCGTCTCGAAAAGGCTGGCTCTGTCCGTCGCCTCGTACCAGCACCCTCGGGAGCACCTTCGCTGCCCTCGACAGCTCGCCCGCAGATCGGTCCACGCCCACCCAACGGAGGTGGGGAGCGGCGGTCTGTAGTGGGCCACTTCCACAGGCGAGGTCGAGTGCCACGACGCCGGGGTTACGGGGCGCGACGGCGAGCAGCCAGGCATACGGGTTCATGCCGTCGACGTGGCAGGCTTCCGACAAGACATCCTCGGTGATGCCGGGGTGGTCCTCGTGGAACCGGTCGAGATAGGACGTCCATGGGTTGGCCGCGCTGGAGGCTGGGGACATCATCGGTTCGTGCCGCGCCGGCGGCGGAACGGGGCGAGGTAGCCGACGCTGGCGACGACGAAGGGCACGAGATAGTTGGCGGCAACGCGCGCCCACGTCGATACGCCCAGGTGGCCGGATGCGATGACGGTGCCCTCGTTCACGCTGGAAAGGATCGTGCCGACCACGCTCGCCACGACAACGCCGGTGCGGAAGGTGTAACCGCGAGCGATCAGCACGCACGCCTCGCGCGGAGAGGACCACGGCGGCGGCGGCGGGCGTCGCTTCGAGTTCCCGGGTGCGATGTCGTGGTCCATGGCGGCCTCTGCCAAGCGGGAGTCGAGCGTCGTCGGCGGTCCGCTCATCGCGCCGATCGGCGCTTCGGCCGGGGTGAAGCCCCTGACGCGCTCCGCAACATCGCCCTGGCTGTTGCCCGGACCCGGTGGCGGGCTGGTCACCGCTTCTCCGAGAGAGTCGAGGCATATCGTGTCAGCCGGGCAACGCCAAGGTCTCGGGGACGACGCTCGCCGATTCGGCCGAGTGCCGCCTTGATCAACACGAGCCACTCGGCGTCCTCGCTGCACGCCCAGCACGCTGCGAGATGCCGCCGGACTGACACGGCGAGACCCGGGTCGGCTTCACCGTCGAGATAGGTTTCCACCCCTCGCTTCAGGGTTCGGTGCTCCCTCGTGTTCACCACGGTCCGGGAACCCGCTCCCCTCAGCGTACATTCCCTGGAATGTCGAGCCCGGGGAGGGGGTTCCACCTACGTGCACGAGGCCGGTGAACGCCAGCAAGCCGAGGACGCCTTCGCCCGCTACGTGCTGCCCGAGCTGGAGGTTCTCGCCAGGGTGGCGTTCTCGATCTGCCGGAACAAGGCAGACGCCGAGGACCTCGTCCAAGAAACCCTGCTGTGCGCCTACCGGGCAATCGACCGCTTCGATGGCGCCCACCCCCGGGCCTGGCTGTTCACCATCATGCGCAACGCCGAGGCCA
>JAKAQM010000043.1 GCA_021822565.1 Actinomycetes bacterium
TCCCGTTGGTCGCCATCCACATGAGGTGCGACGAGATGCGCTGGAGCTCGGAGAAGAGCATGCGGATCCACGTCGCGCGCGGCGGGAGCTCCACGCCGAGCAGCGCCTCGGTCGCCAGCGAGAAGACGAGCTCGTTGTTGAGCGGCGAGAGGTAGTCCATGCGCGTCACGTTCGTGGCGCCCTGGACGTAGGTGAGCTCCTCCGCGGTCTTCTCCATCCCGGTGTGCAGGTAGCCGATCACCGGCTTGGTGCGGAGCACCGTCTCACCGTCGAGCTCGAGCATGAGCCGCAGGACCCCGTGGGTGGAGGGGTGCTGCGGACCCATGTTGATGATCATCGTCTCGTCGCTCGGGCGCTCGACGTCGATGTCGCCGGCGCCGGCGACCCCTCCCTCTGGGATGCGAAGGACCGCGCCCCCGACCTCACGCGCCAGCTCCTCAGGGGGCGTCACGGAGCGTGTCGCGAGCTCCTGGGCACCTTCGGAGGTCTCGGCGACCGGGGCGCGCGGCGCACGTCGCACCCCGCCGACCAGGTCGGTGCTCGAAGCATCCAAGCCGTCGCTCATCGCGGACCCGGAGCCTCCTTGAACTGCACCGGCACCCGGCCGACGCCGTAGTCCTTGCGAAGCGGATGCCCCTCCCAGTCCTCGGGCATGAGGATCCGCGTGAGGTCGGGGTGGCCGTCGAAGCGCACCCCGAGGAGATCGAAGACCTCTCGCTCCATCGCCTCGGCACCGGGGTAGAGGTCCCAGAGGGTGTCCACGACCGGGTCGTCCTCGGGAACCTGCACGCGGACGCGCACCCTGCGGCGCAGCGAGAGCGAGAGCAGGTTCGCGACGACCTCGAAGCGCTCGGGCTCGACCCCGGGCGGCAGCACGCGACCAGGATGGGCCAGGTAGTCGACGCCGGTCAGGTCCGCGAGCATCTCGAAACCCTCGGCCTTGTACGAGGCGACGAGGTCGTGGTAGCTCTCCCGCGTCGGGAACGCGAGCTCGCCCGCCCGCTGCCCGGGCGCCTGCGGCGCGGCCGGCTCCGAGGGCGCGGCGATCCCCTCGCTGGCCGGAGCCGGTGCGGCGTCCGTCATCGTGGCGTGGCGACGCGCACCGCGTCCGGGGCTTGGGGCACCCACCCGGCGAGCTGCTCTCCCTGCTCGCCCGCGCGCGCCGGACGTCGGGCGATGGCGCCGGTGCGGATCTTCTCGTGCAGCGTGAGGATCGCGTGCAGGAGGGTCTCGGGCGACGGCGGGCAGCCGGGTGCGTACACGTCGACGGGGACGACCTGGTCCACGCCCTGCACGATCGCGTAGTTGTTGAACATGCCGCCGCTCGACGCGCACACGCCCATCGAGATCACCCACTTGGGCTCCATCATCTGGTCGTAGACCTGACGGAGGACCGGCGCCATCTTCTGCGATACGCGTCCCGCCACGATCATGAGATCCGCCTGGCGCGGCGACGCGCGGAAGACCTCCATGCCGAGACGGCTGATGTCGAAATCCGCCGCGCCGAGGGCCATCATCTCGATCGCGCAGCACGCGAGGCCGAACGTGGCGGGCCAGACGCTGTTCCGGCGGGCCCACCTCACGAGGTCCTCGAGCCTGCCGGTGAGGAAATTGTGCTGGAGGTCCTCGAGTCCCACGGGGCGCCCCCCCTACGCCGCCTGCCCGGGCGCCCCTGGCTCAGAGGGAACGCGGGTGATCGTCGACTCCGAGGTCCTCGCAGGAATGCCCGGCTCGAGCTGACGCGCCGGACCCCACTGGAGCGCGCCGTTGCTCACCAGGTACATGAAGGCGACAAGGACGACTGCGGCGAAGACCAGCACCTCGACGAGCCCGAACACCCGCAGCTGCCTGAAGACGACCGCCCAGGGGTACAAGAAGATCACCTCGATGTCGAAGATGATGAAGATCATCGCGACGAGGTAGAAGCGAACCGGGAAGCGCGAGGGGGGCTCGCGGCTGGGCACGATCCCGCACTCGTACGGCGCCACCTTCTGCGCGGAGGGCTTCTGCCTCGGGGCGAGCAGCTTGGACCCGGCGAAGGAGAGCCCCGCGAAGAGCGCTCCGAGGACGAGCAGCAGCAGGATCGGAAGGTACTGGTCCACGGCAAATCCGTTCTATCACGGGCTCGTGCACGCGAGCACATCCTGGCCATCGCCTCGCCGGAGGTCGCGTCGGCGGTCGCCGCGTCGCTCCCCACGGCCACCCGCGCCTACGATCCCACACGTGACCCCGGAGGACGCGACGACCCCCGGCCGACGTCCCGGCGGGACCGCTTCGCAGCGGCGCGCGCCGGCGACCCGGACTCGTGCCCCTGCGCCCCAGCGGCGCCGGAGCAGCCGGTCGAAGGCGCAGGTCCACGACGTCGTGGTGGTGGGCGCGGGGCCATCCGGCTCGGCGTGCGCGTACTGGCTGGCGGACGCCGGCTGGGACGTCGCCGTGATCGAGAAGAAGCAGTTCCCTCGGGACAAGACGTGCGGGGACGGGCTCACCCCCCGTGCCGTGCGCCAGCTGGCGGACATGGGGCTCGAGGGCGCGCTGGCCGGCTCCCACCGCCACACCGGCTTGCGCTCGTGCGGCTGGGGGCACGTCCTCGAGATGCCCTGGCCCGACCACCCGGTCTTCCCTCCATACGGCTACACGATCACCCGTCACGACCTCGACGAGATGGTCGCCGAGCGCGCCCAGAAGGCCGGTGCCGTGGTCCACCAGCACACCGAGGCCTTGGCGCCCCTCTTCGTCGACGGCGTCCAGGCGGCGCCGGAGGGCGCGCCAGAGGGCGCGCCAGAGGGCGCGCCAGCGGGTGCGGGAGCGGGGCCTGGCGCCGCGCTGCCGGAGTGCCGCGGCGTCACGGTGCGCGACCTGACCTCCGGAGAGACGCGCGACGTACTGGGGCGCTACGTCGTCGTCGCCGACGGGTCGAACTCCCGGGTCGGGCGCGCGCTCGGCACCGCCCGCCGGCGCGGGTACCCGCTCGGCATGGCGCTCCGCGGCTACTACCGCTCCGAGCGCCACGACGACCCCTGCATCGAGTCCCACCTGGACATCCGCGACGCGTCGGGCGAGGTGGTCCCCGGCTACGGCTGGATCTTCCCCCTCGGCGACGGCCGGGTGAACGTGGGCGTCGGGCTCCTCTCGACCGAGCAGCGCTGGAAGGGCGTGAACACGTCGCGGCTCATGGAGGCCTTCGTGGCGGGCGCGCCGAAGAGCTGGGGTCTCTCGGAGGAGACGAGCTGCGGGCCGCCGACCGGCGGGAAGCTCCCGATGAGCCTCGCCGTCGGGCCGCACACGGGGCCCAACGTCATCGTCGTCGGCGACGCCGCCGGCGCCATCAACCCGTTCAACGGAGAGGGCATCGCCTACGGCTACGAGACGGGCCGTCTCGCCGCGGCCTCTTTGTCGGAGGCCCTGGCAGGGGACGGGCCGGCCGCGATCGCCCGCTACGAGGAGCGGCTCATGGAGAGCTACGACGACTACTACCGCGTTGGCCGGGCGTTCGTGCGGCTCATCTCGAACCCGACCGCGATGCACTGGTGCGTCGCCGTGGGCATGCGCTCGGAGGCCTTCATGAAAGAGCTCCTGCGCATCATGGCCAACCTCATGCGCCCCGGCGCACCGGGCGCAGCCGAGATCGGCTACGACGCGCTCGTCCGCATCGCGGAGCTGATGCCCGAGCAGGCCGCGGCGCTCCTCGCCTGACCCGGCGCGGCGGCGACCGCCGGCCGCCTCACCCGAGCGACCGGGCGACCTCCGCCGCCGCCTCCCCCGCCGCCTCGACGGCGGCGTCGAGCTCTGCGTCTCCGTGGGTGACGCCGCAGAACAGCACCTCGTAGGCACCTGGTGCGACCATCACCCCGCGCCGCAAGAGCGCGTGGAAGAACAGCGGGTAGACGCCCGACGCTGCGATCGCCTGCGCGCCGCCGAAGTCGAAGGGGGCCTCGAGCGTCGAGCCCGGTGGCGCACCGACGTAGAGGCCGGCGAGCGTCCCCGCCACCGGCACGGCAGCCGACAGCCCGCCGGCCCGTATCGCGTCCGCGAGCGCGCCGGCGAAGCGGGCGACGCGCGAGGCGAGCTCGTCGTAATCGGCGGGAGTGACCTCGTCGAGGACGGCAAGGCCGGCCGCGGTCGCCACCGGGTTCCCCGAGAGCGTCCCCGCCTGGTACACGGGGCCCGACGGCGCGAGCGCCGCCATGAGCTCACGGCGCCCGCCGAAGGCGCCGATCGGCAGCCCGCCGCCCACCACCTTCCCGAAGCACCACAGGTCGGGGGTCACGCCGGTCATCACGCTCGCCGTCGCCGGCCCGATGCGAAAGCCCGTGATCACCTCGTCGAACACGAGCAGCGCGCCGACGGCGTCGCAGGCGCGTCGCAGGCCCTCGAGGAAGCCGGGCCGCGGAGCGACGAGGTTCATGTTGGCGGCCACGGGCTCCACGATGACGCAGGCGATCTGCTCGTCGAGCTCCGGAACGACGTTGTAGGGGACGACGAGGGTGTCGGCGACTGCGCCGGAGGGCACGCCGGCGGACCCCGGGAGACCGAGCGTCGCGACACCGCTCCCCCCGCCGGCGAGCAGGCCGTCGGAGTGGCCGTGGTAGCAGCCGTCGAACTTGACCACCCGGGAGCGGCCGGTGACCCCGCGAGCGAGCCTGAGCGCGCTCATGGCGGCCTCGGTGCCCGACGAGACGAAGCGGACCTGCTCGCAGCCCGGGACCCGAGCGCAGATCGCCTCGGCGAGGAGCACCTCCCCGGGAGTGGGCATCCCGAACGAGCTCCCGAGCGACGCAGCCCGGCACACCGCTTCCACGACCACCGGGTGCGCGTGGCCGAGGAGCACCGCGCCGTACGACTGGACGAGGTCGAGGTAGCGGCGGCCCTCGACGTCGAAGACCCAGGGGCCCTCGCCGTGCCCGACGGTGAAGGGCGTGCCGCCCACCGATGCGAACGAGCGAACCGGGGAGTCGACGCCGCCGGGGATCGCTCGTACAGCCCGCTCGAACCACGCCGTGTTCGTCCCGGTCGCCGGGCGGTCTCCGCCCCCACGGGCCGCGCCCGCTCTCGCGCCCGCCGTCGCGCCCGCTCTCGCGCCCGCTCTCGCGCCCGCTGTCGCGTTGGCCGCGGGCGTGCGCCCTGCGCCGGAGCCGGCGTCAGCCACCGAGCGCCTCGGCCACCTCGCCCGCGAGATAGGTGAGGACGAAGTCGGCGCCCGCGCGCTTGACCGCGAGGAGCTGCTCGAGAGCGACCGCCTGCGGGTCGATCCATCCATTGGCGCCGGCCGCCTTGATCATGGCGTACTCGCCGCTCACGTGGTAGGCGGCCACGGGGACGTCGACGGCGCGCCGTACCTCGGCGATCACGTCGAGGTACGTGACCGCGGGCTTCACCATGACGATGTCCGCACCCTCTGCGACGTCGAGCGCGACCTCGGCGAGCGACTCGCGGCGGTTGGCGGGGTCCTCCTGGTACCCGCGGCGGTCGCCGCCTCCCGCGATGCACACGTCCACGGCATCGCGGAACGGCCCGTAGAGGTCCGAGGCGAACTTGGCCGCGTAGGCGAGCACCGCCACCTGCTCGTGGCCGTCTGCGTCGAGCGCTCGGCGGATCGCCGCGACCTGCCCGTCCATCATCCCGCTCGGCGCGACGACGTCTGCGCCCGCCGTCGCCTGGGCCAGCGCGACGCGCGCGTAGCGCTCGAGCGTGGCGTCGTTGTCGACCGACCCGTCCGAGGCGAGCACCCCGCAGTGACCGTGGTCCGTGTACTCGTCGAGGCAGAGATCGGCGACGAGCACCACCTCGTCGCCGAGCTCGTCGCGCAGCCCGGCCAGCGCACGCTGCACGACGCCGTCGGGGTCCCACGCTCCCGAGCCCTCGGCGTCCTTGCGCGCGGGGACGCCGAAGAGGACGACCGCCGGCACGCCGAGGCCCGCGAGCCGCTTGGACTCCGCGAGGACGGAGTCGACCGTGTGCTGGAAGTGACCCGGAAGCGAGGCGATGGGCAGGGGCTCCTCGATGCCCTCGCGGACGAAGAGCGGCGCGACCAGGTCGTCGACGGAGAGCCGGGTCTCCGCGACGAGGCGCCGCAACGCCGGGGTGCGCCGCAGCCGGCGCATCCGCCGTGCTGGGAAGGCGGCACCGGGTCGCATCGGGCCCCGAGCCTACCGGGGGCGGAGCTCGGCGTCCCCAGGCGCATGCGCGGGCGTGCCCCCTGGCATGTGCCCCAGCACATCGGACAGCGCATCGGCGAGCGCATCGGCGAGCGAGGCGCCCGAGTCCCCTGCCGCAACCGCCGCGACACGGAGGCCCGCTTGCCGCGCCGCCGCCGCGGTGACCTCGCCGATGCAGGCCACGATCCCGGGCACCGGGAGCGGCCGGCCGTCGCCGGTGCGGAGCGTCACGTACGCCCGCACCGCAGAGGGCGACGCGAACGTGACCGCGGTCGCGTCCTCGAGGTCCCGGAGTCGGCCGGCAGGAGGCGCGGGCGCGGGCGCGGTCCGGTAGGCGACCACCTCTTCGACGGTCCAGCCCTTCGCGCGGAGCGCCCGAGGCAGGATTGGCCGCGCCGAGGCCGAGGCAGGGAAGAGCACTCGAGCGCCCGGCGCAGTGGCGAGGGGGAACGCCTCGGCGAGCCCCTCGGCGCTCGCGCGCTCGGGCACCAGGTCCGCCCCGAGGCCCTTCGCCGCGAGCACCGCCGCGGTCGCCCGACCGACCGCAGCCAGGTGCACGCCCCGCAGCGCGCCGAGGTCGGGCACGAGGTCGAGGAGGCGTCGCACCGCGTTGGCAGAGGTGAACGCGACCCATTCGAAGCGAAAGAGCTGCGCCGCCGCGCTCCGGAGCGATGCGCCGCCGTCCTCGGGATCGACGATCTCGAGGACCGGGAACTGCACCACTCGAGCCCCCGCCGCACGCAGCGCGTCGGCGACGTCGTCGACGTCGCTGCGGGGCCGGGTCACGGCGACCGTCGCGCCGGTGAGCCGGCCCTCGTCGCCCGGCGAGGCACTCATGACGACGAGGCACGCACGCTGGCGCTCACCCCGACACCGTCACGCCTCGCACCGTCACGCCTCGGCCCACTCGGGCAGCGAGGACGCCCCGCAGTCGTGCACGAGGTGCCGGGCGAGCGCCCTGCCGAGCGCCTGCGGGTCGTCGCCCGAGAGCGTGGCGCGAACCACGACGCGCCCGTCGCCGGACGCGAGCATCCCCTCCAGCTCGAGACGGAGATCGCTCCCGGGGGCGTGCCGCGCCAGCGCACCCGCGGGCAGCGTGCAGCCCGCACTCAGCGCCTGGAGGAACGCGCGTTCCGCTTCCAGCGCACGGTGGTCCTCGAGCACGTCGAGCTGCTCGAGGAGCGCACGGCATCGCTCGTCGCCGCTGCGGCACTCGAGCGCGATCGCGCCCTGGCCAACCTGGGGGAGGCACTGGGTCGGGGAGAGCCGCTCCGCGATGCGATGCTGCCAGCCGAGGCGATCGAGCGCCGCCGCCGCGGCGACGACGGCGACGACCGTCCCGTCTTCCACGCGCTCGAGCCTCCTGGCCATGTTGCCGCGCAGGCCCACGAAGCCGAGATCGGGACGCAGATCGGCGAGCTGCGCTCGTCGGCGCGCCGAGCTCGTCGCGACCAGCGCTCCGGGCGCGAGCCCGTCGAGCGACGCTCCGACGAGCACGTCGCGGGGGTCCGCCCTCGGGGGGACCGCGGCGAGCACGAGCCCGTCAGGGGTCATCGGGGGAAGATCCTTGGCCGAGTGCACCGCGACGTCTGCTCGTCCGTCGAGGACCGCAGCCTGCACCTCCTTCACGAAGACTCCCTGGCCGCCGATGCGCTCGAGGTCCTCGTCGAACCGGCGATCTCCCTCGGTCCGCACGACCACGCGCTCGGCGCGCAGCGAGGGGTCCCTGCCTTCGAGAAGATCCGCCACGATGCCGGCCTGCGCCAGGGCGAGCGGAGAGCCCCGCGTCGCCAGCCGGACCACACGCGCGCCGCCCGCAGTGCTCACAGGTCGAAGAGCGTGCGCAGGGCTTCGACGAGCCGCTCGCCCTTCGCGGTGCCCGAGGTCTCGCGCAGCGTCACCGTGGGCTCGTGCAGCACCTTCGCGAGGACCGCTTTGGTGATGGCGTCGACCTCGTCGAGCACCTCGGGGCTGAGCCGGCCGAGCCGGCCGCGGTGACGCTTCAGCTCGCTCGCCCGCAGCTCCTCGAGGCGCGTCCTCAGCGCGCTCACCACCGGCGCTGCGCCCCGCTGCCGGCTGGCCGCACGGTAGCGCACGAGCTCTTGGGCGACGATGGCCTGGGCTCGCTCGGCTTCCGCTCGACGCTCGCCGACCGCCCGTGTGACCGCGAGGCGCAGGTCGTCCATGTCGAGGAGGGTCACGCCATCGAGCGCGGCAGCCCGAGGGTCGACATTGCGGGGCATGCCGAGATCGACCACGAGAAGACCTCCCGGGCGGGTCGAGGCGGCAGCGAGGGCGCTCGCGGTGAGGACAGGCCCTCCGGACTCCACCGCCGTGAAGACGACGTCGGACTCGGCGACCACGCTCGGAAGCTCGTCCATGCCCGCTGCGCGCGCGCCGAGCCCGGGGGCGGCGGCGTCGGCGAGCTGGCGAGCGCGGTCCCGGCTCCGGTTCACGACGACGACCGACGCGCTACGGCGGCCCTCGGGCAGGCGAGCGAGCGCACGGACGATGCCGGACCCCATCGCACCGGCGCCGACCACGGTGACCGCGGCATCCGCCAGACCCCCGCTCCGGCGCTCACCGGCCAGCTCGATGGCCGCGAACGAGAACGACGTCGTGCCCCGGGCGACGCCCGTCTCGTGACGTGCCCGCTTTCCCGCCCGCACCGCGTGACGGAACAGCTCCTCGAGCACCGGGCCGCACGCCCGCTCGGCGCGGGCACGCTCCCACGCGCGGCGCACCTGTCCGAGCACCTCCGTCTCCCCCACCACGACGGACTCGAGGCCGGCGGCCACGGAGAAGAGGTGGGCCGCGACGTCGTCGTCGAAACGGACCGAGGTGTGCTCCTGGAAGTCGTCCACGTCGAGCCCTGCGCGCCCGGCGAGGAGCTCGCAGACATCGTCGACGGCATCGTGGAACCGGTCGACGACCGCATAGACCTCGGTGCGCAGGCAGGTGGACACCACCACGGTCTCCTGGACGTTCTCCCAGGACCGCAGCGCCCCCAGCACCTTCGCCAGGTCCGCGTCGCCGACGATCACCCGCTCGAGCAGCTCGAGGGGCGCCTGCTGATGCTCGACCCCTACGACGACGACGGACAACGCTGAACGAGCCCTCCTCCCTGACCCAGAGGAACCCGGCGGGCGTGGGGACGCGCCACCACGGCACGCCCTACGTCGCTTCGGAGCACGCCACACGCTACGACGCCAAGGGGCCGGCGCGCAGGTCGCCTCGGGCAACGACCATGCAGGACGCCCCGGTCGGCTGGCGTTGCCCCGGTCGGCTGGCGTTGACCCGGTCGGCTGGCGTTGCCCCGGTCGGCTAGTCGCCGCGGTGGAGCCGTGCGGCGGGTCGCAGGCCGGGCTCGACCCCGACCGGCGGCAGGTCGAGCTCACGCCGCGTGAGGAAGAAGCTCATGACCTGCAGCTCGATCGAGAGATCGACGTAGCGCACGAGGATCCCTGCAGGGACCGAGAGCACTCTGGGCGCGAAGTTGAGGATCGAGGCGGCGCCCGCCGAGACGAGCACGTCGGCAACCGTCTGGGCCGCGCTGCCGGGCACGGTGATCACCCCGATCACCGGTTGCTCCCCCACGTCGAGCTCGTCGAGATGCCGGACGCCGATGCCGGCGACGCTCGACCCGACGATGGCCGGGTCGATGTCGTAGAGGCCCGCGACCCGGAAGCCGTGCGAGGAGAACCCGTCGGAGTTCGCGAGAGCCCGGCCGAGGTTCCCCATGCCCACGATGGCGATCGGCCAGTCACGGTCGGAGCCGAGCGCCCGGTCGATCTGCGCCGCCAGGAAGGCGGCGTCGTAGCCGGTGCCACGAGTGCCGAACGACCCGAAGAGCGAGAAGTCCTTGCGCACCTTCGCAGCGTTGACGCGGGCGCGTGCGGCCAGCTCCTCGGAGGACACGGTGGTCGCTCCCGCGCCGAGCATCTCGGCAAGGATCCGTTGGTACAGGGGGAGCCTGACGACGGTTGCCTCGGGGATCCGCCTCGGGTGGGTCTCCCTCCCGTTCGTGGGCCGCACGGTCATCGGGCGCCGAGCGTACGGCAGGGTCCGTTCCGGTCACCAGCTCGGATCAGCCGCCAGGTCGGTCACCAGATCAGCTCGACATCGCCCCCAGCCTCGAGCCCCGTCACCCCCGCAGCCGACCCTTCGCGCACGACGACGGCGAGCCGCCCGTTGGCGTCGGCGAGCACCCCGAGCTCGCCGTCGTCGAGGTCGGAGAACGAGCGCACCCGCCGTGCGGCCCGTTCCTCTCCGGCGATCCTCACCACGAGCCTCCCCGTCGCCGGTGGAGGCCCGTCGAGCTCGGGGACCCCGAGCTGCACGTTGCCGAACTTGTCGACCCAGGTGACGGGCGCTCGAAGGAGGATGCGGCCGTCCTCCTCGCGCCGGGTCGTCTCGAGCGGCGCGAGGCGCACGAGGGCACCAGGGTCCACCTCGTCGCCCACGGACGCGGGGTCGGAGCCGCTGGCCAAGGCGGCGGCGGCCGGCGCGAACACGTCCCGCCCGTCGAAGGTCGGCGGCGCATCCTCGGGCTTTCGCAGGGCGAGCACGGCGTCCACACCCCCGCTCGCCTGCGCTGCGGGCACCGCGAGGCCGTTGTCCGGCGCGACGAACCACCGCCCGTCCGCAGCGCGCACCGCGACGCCGCGCCGGGCGCTCCCGACCCCGGGGTCGACGACGCCGAGCACCACACCGGGCCCGAGGTGGGGGACCGCACGAGCGAGGGACTCGGCGCCGGCGCGCACGTCGAACGCGGGGATCCCGTGGGTGAGGTCCACCACGGCAGCGTCGGGCGCGAGACGCAGGAGCACCGCATGGACCACACCCACGAACTCGTCGGCGAGCCCGTAGTCCGACAGGAAGAAGACCACGGGACGCGTCATCGCACCGGGGGCCCCGCGCTGGGCAACGGAGAGCTCAGCCGGCCTTCGTGAAGCGATCGGCGAGGTACCGGTCGAGATCCTCGCTGCGGACCCGAAGCGACCGGCCGATCCGCACCGCCGGGAGCTCCCCGGCGTTGATCAGGCGGTAGACGGTCATGCTCGAGACGCGGAGGACCGAGGCGACCTCGCCCACGGTCATGAAACGGCTCTGGGTCCCTTCGTGAGACTGCGCCATGGTGTCCGACTTCTCCTCCACCATCGACTGTAACGCCTCGGGCCGCGGCGGCGAAAGTGCGCGGGGGCCGCGCCTCGTTCAGCGCGCGAGGCCGCGAGCTCGCTCGGCGGCGGCGAGCACGGCTTCGATGAAGGCGGACCGCACCGCCCTTGCCTCGAGCGCCCTGAGGCCCGCAGCGGTGGTGCCTCCCGGCGAGGTCACGTCCGCTCGCAGCAGCTCGGGACGCTGGCCGGTCTCGGTGAGGAGCGCCGCTGCACCCCTCACCGTCTCGGTGGCGAGCGTGGCGCTCAGGTCGCGTGGCAGCCCTGCGAGCACGCCGGCCTCGACCAGCGACTCGACCACGAGGAACACGTAGGCGGGGCCCGAGCCCGAGAGCGCGGTCACGACGTCGAGCTGGCGCTCGGGGACCCGCACGACGGAGCCGAGAGCCCCGAGCAGTCCTTCGGCCCAGGTGAGGTCCGCGGCACGGGCATTGCTGCCAGCCGAGATCGCGCTCACGCCTGCACCGACGAGCGCCGCCATGTTCGGCATGGCCCGCACGACCACCGCACCGTCGGGAAGGACTGCCTCGAGACGCGCGGCGGGCATGCCCGCCACGATGGAGAGCACCCGTCGGATCCCCGCCGCTCCGAGGGCACGGCACGCCGGCTCGGCCACATCGGGCTTGACCGCGAGCACCGCACCGGCATCCGACTGGGCGAGGCCCGGCTCGGCATACCCGGCCACGTGGAGGCCGGGATGCGCGGCAACGAGCTCGGCGCGGCGGGCTTCATCGGGCTCGACGACCGCGAGGTCACCTGCCGACCATCCGCCGCGAGCGAGGAGACCGTTCACGATCGCCCCGCCCATGCGCCCTGCACCTGCGACGACGAGCGATGCGGCCACGCCGAGACCGTACCGCTCCGCCGGCGTGCAGCGCGGCTCAGCGCCGGCGCGGCCGGCGCCGGTAGACGGCGGGATGGCCGAGCGTCATCGCCGTCGGGTAGTGGTCGTCGACGTAGACGATCGAGGAGCCGGCGATGCGGTCGAGCTCCTCGTCGTCGACGAGCCCGGCCGGCACCCTGCCGACGAGGTAGACGGCGTCTTCGGCGCCCAGGCAGAACGCCATCCCGTACAGCTCGGCGTTGCGGCGCATGAGGTAGCGCAAGACCTCCTCGCGATGCTCCTCGGGCGCGGGCATGAACTGCGCCTCGTGGTGCAGCGTGCGCTGCCGGAGCGTCAGCCAGACGGTGATGGCGTCCTTCTCGTCGCCGCGGAACCGCAGGTACCACCTGTGCGAGGCCGTCCGGTCGGTGACGTCCTGGCGCTCCGCGGCGACGAGGCCGAAGGTGCCTTGGTCGGAGCGCTCCCGCTCGACCCACGCGTCGATCAGCGCAGCAACGGCGGCGAGCTGCTCGCCGCCGGGCAAGTCGACGAGCGGCACGTCAGCACCTCGGCGCTACGAGCACTCGACGAGCCGTCCCGTGAGGAGCTCGTCGTGGATCGCGCACAGGCTCGACGCCGCCTCGCGCCACGTGTAGTCCCTGGCGCGCAGCACCGCGGCGCATCCCTGGCGCTCGGCCAAGAGCGGGTCCGCCACGAGCCGCCGCACGCAGGACGCGAACGCGTCGGGGTCCGAGCCGTCGACGAGGAAGCCGGTTCGCCCGTGGTCGACGAGCGTGGTCAGCCCGCCGACCGCGGACGCGACGACCGGCGTCCCGCAGGCGGCCGCTTCGAGGGCGACCAGCCCGAAGGACTCCGATCGGCTCGGCACCAGACAGACGTCGGCGGCCCGGTAGTAGGTCGAGAGCAGCTCGTGGGGCTGTGGCGGGACGAGGACGACGCGGCGTTCGACGCCCAGCTCGCGGGCGATGTGGAGGAGCCGGGCCTGCGCTTCTTCTCCCCTCGGTCCGCTCGGTCCTCCGACGACCACCAGCCGGAAGGGAGCACCGGGCACGTCGTCACCGTCGGCGCACAGCGCCGCCAGCGCGCGCACGGCGACGTCGATGCCCTTGAGCGGCTGGATCCGGGCGACCGTGAGTAGGACGGTGCCGCCGGACGGGAGACCGAGCGCCCGGCGGGCCTGCGGCCTGAACCCCGGCGCGAAGAAGGCGTGGTCGACGCCTGGGGCGACGACCGAGATGCGCGCCGGATCGGCGCCGTAGAGCTGCACGATCTGGTCGGCCTCCACGCTGCACGACGCCAGCACCGCGTCCGAGCAGGCGATGATCGCCGCCTCCGCCTCCGCACGGCGATGGGGCATGTCCGCCTCCACCTCCTCGGGCACGAGCTCGGCCTTCACCCGGTCGAGGGTGTGGAACGTGGAGACGAGCGGGAGGTCCAGCTCGTGCTTGATCGCGTGCCCGGCGAGCCCCGAGAGCCAGTAGTTCGCGTGGACCGCCTCGAAAGGTCCGGCATCCTGGTCGACGAGGGGAAGCCCGGCGTCGCCGGCCATCAGCTCGAGCACGCGCTCGGTGAACTCGCCGACGAACGCTGGGAGCGCTTCCTTGGCGACGAGGCTCTCGGGGCCGGCGGGAACGTGGTGGACGCGCAGTCCGGGCTCGACGTCGATGGCCCCCGGAAGGCCCTCGTAGGAGCTGCGCGTGAAGACGTCGCAGGACACGCCCGTGCGAGCCAGCGCGGTGGCGAGCTCACGGACGTACACGTTCATCCCGCCACCGTCGCCCGTGCCCGGCTGGGCGAGCGGTGACGTGTGGAACGAGAGGATCGCGAGCCGACGCATCGCCGACGGAGCCTAACGGGCGCTTCCTGCAGATCCGCCGGGGGGCGCCGCGCGCGCGTCCTTCGGACCTGGATGCTCGGTCGCCTCCGGCGGGCCGACCGCCTCCTCGTGCTCGCGGCGAAAGGACAGGTAGACCTGCACGAGGGCCTGCTTCTGGCTCTCTGCGAGGTACGGGTCGGCGCGGATATGGGCGACGAGGTCGCTGCCATGCGAGGGCGGGTCGAGGATGCCGGCCTGCACGTAGAGGGTCTCGGCGGAGATGCGCAGCGCCTTGGCGAGCTGTTGGAGGATGTCCGCCGACGGACGCCGAAGCCCTCGCTCGATCTGGCTCAGGTAGGGATTGGAGACGCCGGCGAGCTCGGAGAGCCGTCGCAGCGACAGCCGTGCCCCGGCACGCTGAGCCCGGATGAACGAGCCGAGATCGTGCCAACGTTCGACTGGGTCCGTGGCCACCGCCCGAGCGTACCGAGCGCCCGCGTCCTCGACGTCCGTCATCGGGCTCATGCTCCAGGCGTCCGGCGGCGCACCCAGCCGCGCCGCGCCCGGGGCGCGTAGCGGTAGCAGGCGCGGCCCCACACGGTGGCCCGGTCGACGGGGCCGAAGCTCCTGCTGTCGGTGCTCTCGGAGGGATTGTCGCCGGTGACCGTCACGAGGCGCGAGGACGCCGCTTCCACGCGTTTCACGAGCAGCCGGTCCGGCATCCGGGGGTCTGGCACCGCGACGACGGCGCCGCGCCCGAGCGGCCACCGCCGGGGGATGCGCACGACGAGCAACCGGTCTCCAGGCTCGAAGGTGGGCAGCATGCTCCTGCCCTCGACGACGATTCGGCGCGTGCCGAGGCGCACGGCGACGAGCACCCCGAGGCCGATGCCGACGGTGACGAGGCCGGCGAGCAGCGCACTTGCGAAGAATGCGGCGCGCACGAGCCGGCATCCCGCGCTCCGCCACGACGGGCGCCATCGCCTTCGCCCATGGTTGCGGAGCGGAAGGGATAGTGTGCATGCGACGAACATGCCTTCACTGTGCACGACCGGTCGCCCGCGCGCCGGTCGACGAGACGAAAAGGAGCCTTCATGCGCATGCTCGACCTGGTGCTGACCGCCCTCGACGCGATCTGCCCGCCCGCCGTCGCTCACGCACACTGCGACCTTCCCTGCGGCGTCTACGACCCTGCGCAGGCGCGCATCGAGGCGGAGTCGGTGAAGGCCATCCAGGAGAAGCACAACGCGTCGAGCGACGAGCAGTTCCGCCAGCGTGCCGTCCAGATCAAAGAGGAGCGCGCCGAGCTCGTGAAGCACCACCTGTGGGTGCTGTGGACGGACTACTTCAAGCCCGAGCACCTCGCCAAGTACCCGCAGCTCCACGAGCTCTTCTGGAAGGCGACGAAGAGCGCGGGGGAGTCCAAGAAGACGACGGACGTCGCGGTGGGCCAACGCTTGCTCGACGAGATCGCCGAGATCACAAAGATCTTCTGGGAGACCAAGAAGGCCTGATCCGCTCTTTCCGAGGGGCGGCACCGCGCACCCCCAGCGCCAGGCGAACCGTGGCTGAGCTCCTCGAGGCGTACCGGTCCTTCGCGGACGAGCATTGCGGCATCCCGGAGCGCTGGCTCTTGGACCAGAGCATCGGCCTCGCCTCCCTCTACGACGTCGTCGCCGGGCTGATCGCGCAGCGCTCCTCCGGCCCGGTGCTCGACCTGGGCACCGGCTACGGACCGATTGCCATCCGGCTCGCGGCGATGGGCCTCGGAGTGGTCGGGGTCGATCGTGACCAACGGGTGCTCCACGGCACCGAGGAGATCGCGTCGAGGTGCCTCGGGCACTCGGCGCGAGCCCGGTTCGTCACGGCCGACGCGACCCGTCTTCCGCTCCCCGACCGGGCCGGCTTCCGCCTCGTCACCGCGAGCCTTCTCCTCGAGCACGTTGCCGACCCCGGGGAGGTGGCAGCAGAGGCGTTCCGGGTGCTCGGTCCCGACGGGACCGCTGCGTTCTTCGACGTGGACGACGGGCTCGGCGCCGAGCATCCGCAGACACCCGCGCTCCTTCGCCTCGGCGAGGCGCTGTCGGCCTGGCAATCGGGCTATGGCGGCGACCGGAGGGTCGGACGGAAGATCCCCGGCCTCCTGGCCGACGCGGGGTTCGGCGACGTCGAGGTCTACGTGCTGCCCCAGGCCCGCTTCTCGGTCACATCGCCAGGGAGCGAGGAGCGCCGTCTCACCGCGGAGCACCTCGGTCGGGCTCGCGAAGGGATCGTGGGCACGGGGCTCCTCTCGGAGGAGAGGTTCGACGGGCTCGTGGCCGAGTACCTGCACGCGCCCGCGCGCCAGGTCTGCCAGATCGAAGGACGCGTGCTCGCGTTCGGGAGGAAGGCTGGCGACGCTGCGCGGCGACGAGGGGCGCAGGCCGCGCTCAGGCGCCAGGCGAGCGGTGCGCGGCGCAGCGCGTGAGGAGCGGGTCTTCTTCGAGGTCACCGTCGTCGAGCGCACCTCCGCACACCTCGCAGGTGCCGTAGGTCCCGTCGTCCAGGCGGGCGAGCGCGCGGTCCACGCCGTCGAGGAGCCGCTCGGCGGCCTGCAGGAGCATCCGCTGCTCCTCGATCTCGGGCACCGGCACCGGCTCGGCCGGTCGCTCCTTCGTGACCGGCACGGGGTGCCCGCCTCGGGGATCTCCGGACATCGACATCGACGCGCAGGCTATCTCGCGGCCCCGGCGCGATCTCGCTCTCGCCGGCGTCGCTCTCGCCGGCAATCGACGGGCCGGCGTCCGTAGGCTGTCACCGATGGCCCGTGCACAGCTCGATACCCAGACCACCGCCGTCGGGGCATTGCTGGAGGTCGTAGGAGCCGGGCTCGGCGTGCCGTGCCTGGACGGCGTCGAGCGACCCTACGTGGATCTCGACTGCGCAGCCTCGACGCCGTCCTCCGTGGCGGTCGCCGCGGCGGTCGCCGACTTCCTCCCCCGGTACTCGAGCGTGCACCGGGGGGCGGGGTTCAAGTCCCGCGCGGCGACCGAGGCGTACGAGGCCGCGCGGAGCCGCGCCCTGCGCTACGCCGGACGCGAGGGCGGCACCGACACGGCGATCATCTGCCGCAACACCACCGAGGCGTTGAACCACCTCGCCTATCGACTCCGGCTCGAGCGTGACGACGTCGTGCTCACCACCGTGCTCGAGCACCATGCGAACCTGCTGCCGTGGGCACGGTACGCGCAGCGCCGCTACGTCGAGTGCGGAGCGGACGGCACGTTCGGCGTGGACGACGTCGTGGCGGGGCTCGACGCCGCGCCCGCTCCCAAGGTGCTGGCGGTCACCGGGGCGTCCAACGTCACCGGCTGGCTCCCGCCCGTCGAGGAGCTCTGCGCCGCGGCGCACGCCCGGGGGATCCCCGTGGTCCTGGACGCTGCGCAGCTCGCGCCACACCGACCGATCCCTGCCGGGCGAGGCGGGGCGGACGGACCGGACTTCGTCGCCTGGAGCGGTCACAAGATGTACGCGCCATTCGGCGCCGGCGTGCTCGTCGGACCGGCAGCCGCGTTCGCCGACGGCGAGCCGTTCCTCGCTGGCGGCGGCGCCGTGGAGCTCGTCGATCTCGACGAGGTGCTGTGGTCGGAGCCCCCCGAGCGCGAGGAGGCGGGCTCGCCGAACGTCGTCGGCGCCGTCGCCCTCGGCGCGGCGGCGGACGAGCTGAGCGGGATCGGCTGGGAAGCGATCTCTCGCCACGAGGCCGTGCTCGCAGACCGGCTTCGCCGAGGCCTCGCCGCCATCGACGGCGTGCGACTGCTCGGGCCGCCCCCGGGGACCGAGACGCTCGCCGTCGCGACCTTCACCGTCGACGGCATGCACCACGGGCTGGTCGCGGCGCGCCTTGCGGCAGAGTTCGGCATCGGCGTGCGCCACGGGTGCTTCTGCGCCCACCCCTACCTCCTCCGACTGCTCGGCATCGGCCCCGACGGCGTCGCAGCGGCGAGAGCCGGGGCCCTGCGCGGGGACCGCCGCCACATCCCTGGCGCAGTCCGCGCGAGCGCCGGCCTCGCGACGACCCTCGGGGACGTCGATGCACTGCTGGGCGCGCTGGAGGCGGTCATCTCGGGGACCCCTTCGCCCGTGCGCTACGTCCAGGACACCGCGACGGGCGACTTCTTCCCGGCGACAACAGCCGGGTGGTGGGCATTCTCGAGCGGCGTGGGAGGAGGGTGCGCCCGGAGCTGAGCTCGCGTCTTGCGTAGCTACGTCTTACGTAGTACGTTTGCGCCCATGCCAGCCGCTGGCCGACCGACGCTCGCCGGCCCTCCGCTGTTCGTCCTCATGAGCCTCGCGAGCGGCCCGAAGCACGGGCATGCGCTCATGAAGGACATCACAGGCTTCGCCATGGTCCGTCTTGGACCTGGCACGCTCTACGGCGCGATCGGCCGCCTGGAGGATCGTGGCCTGATCGCGGCCATGCCAGCGGACGACCGCAGGCGCCCGTACGAGCTCACCTCGGAAGGTGCAGCCGTCTTGGAGGCGTCCGTCGCGGAGCTTCGCCAGATCGCGGACGAAGGTGCATCTCGTCTGGCGATCCTCGCTCGAGCCCGAAGAAGGCCTCGGCCGTCGCTCGGAGCAGAGCCGGCATGAGCAAGAAGGCCTGGCGCTCGGTGCGCGCGTTCCCCGGACCCTGGCGCGACCGCTATGGGGACGAGGTCGCCGACCTCCTCGACCAACTGCGCCGCGACGACGACCTGCGCGCCCGCGACCTGGTCGACGTCGTCCGGACCGGCCTCGCCATGCGGCGCCACGCTCGTACGCGGCGGTCGCTCTACGGGGCGCTCGGAAGCGCGGTCGCCGTCGCTTGCGCGCTCGTCGGCCTCACGCTCGCAGGTGCGTTCGGGCCGTCGTCGGCGATCCCACCTCCGCCCTTGGACGGCCGGATCGTCGTCCTTGCGCCCGCCTTGGAGCACCTGCGCCCGATCACGCTCTGCGTGGTCACACTCTCGACGGGGGCGGTGCGCTCGTGCCAGGCGCCGGCTTCCTCCCATTCCTCCCACGCGCGCCCGGTCGGCGGGCGCACGACGATCACGTTTCGCACGCCATCGAGCTCGTCGTGACTCGTGGCAGCCTGCCTGGGGCCATCGGCCCTGGGAGGTTGCCGCACGGGCGAGTACGCTCACGAGAGAGGCATCGAGTGGTGTTGCGGTCGCTGTCTCGCTCGCGTCGATCGATCGCGTGGAGCGCCCGTCTGGGTGACGGGGAGAGAGGGGGTCGAGATGACGGAGACCAATGAGCCGGGCGGGACCACCTGGAACGCCGCCGAATGGCACGGAAAGATGCTCCTCGACCGCAACGGCGAGAAGATCGGAAAGCTGGAAGACGTCTACGTCGACGTGGAGACCGACGAACCGCAGTTCGGCACGGTGAAGGAAGGGTTCGTCCGCCGCCACCTCACGTTCGTGCCACTGGCGGCGCTGCAGATCGGTCCCGACTACTTGCAGGTGAATGTCACGAAAGATCAGGTGAGGACCGCTCCGGACATCGCATTGCACGGCGAGGAGCTCTCGCAAGCCGACGAGTCGAAGCTCTATCACCACTTCGACATGAACTACACGGCGATCGACACGGAGAGCGGACGCCGCCTCGCCAGGCGATGACCCCTTCGGGCTCGATGATCCAACGCCTGGCTGCCAGGAGCTGAACTGCGGCATCGGAGCCTCCCGGAGACGGCCATGGGCAGCGTTCCGAGGGCTCCACGGTGACCACCGAGCACCTCGGGCCGGGGCTCGGTCGACCAGACCTGCTCGGCGTCGACCCACTGGTGAGCTCAGGTGTCCCGTGCACTCGATCAGCCGGACGCATCGGCGGTCGGACGTCGCCGGCGGCGCATCCCGCCAGACGTTTCCCCAGGCAGAGGGGCGTGGCGGAAGGCCAGGTAGTAGGTGACGGTGTTGGCGGCCATGAAGACGACGGCACCGAGCACCGGGACGTCGACGAACACGCCCATGAGCGCCCCACCCACCGCCGGGCTCACGCTGGAGGTGAGCATGGAGGGCAGCGTGCTCAGGGCCGCCACCGTGCCGCGACGGCGATCATCGGCGGCGCCCATCGCGTAGGACTGACGGGCGGGAAGGCCGAGGCTGTTGCAGATGGTGCGCAGATTTAGCAGGAGAGCCGCCAGCAGGAAATCGGGCATGAAGGCCATGAAGAGGAGCATGAGCACCGAGGCGCCTCGGGTGACGACCACCGTGCGCACGGCGCCCAGACGACGGGTGAGGCGGTGCGCCCCGAGGAACGGCAGGGCGCTCACCAGGTTGACCACGGTGTAGAGCACGCCCACCTCGGCGGGCCCGGCGCCGAAGCGAACATGGAACCAGTACGTGAGCAGGGGCCCGAGGAACCCGAACCCGAAGCCATTCAAGGCGTTGGTGATGCCGAGGCGGCCGATGAGCTGGCGGGTGGTGAGCCCCGCCGGGTTGGACGACGTGGTGGCGGCCGTTCCCGAGGCGGCTGCGTCACGGCGCACCCGACGCAGCCGATGCTCGCGCAGCGGAACCGAAGCGGCTGCCACCAGAAGCGAGGCACCGGCGCCGATCAGGAACACCTGGGAATGACGGTCGGGATTGGCCCCACTGTGATGGCCTGAACTGGCCCCACCCCCAGACACGATGGGACTGCTCCGGGATGGCCCAGCCGGCTCCCGGAGGTTCAGGTCATCTCAATCGGCGTT
>JAKAQM010000179.1 GCA_021822565.1 Actinomycetes bacterium
GCGGTTGAGGTTGACCGAGCCGAGGGAGCCGTAGAAGCTCGCGTGCCCGAAGGTGAACACGCCTCCGTCCGCGGCGACCAGCCAGTAGCCGTTCCCGGAGGGTGTCGCGGCCATGCCGACCACCGGCGCGTTCAGGTGGTGCCCGCCCATGGAGCCGTAGAAGCTCGCGTGCCCGAAGGTGAACACGCCTCCGTCCGCGGCGACCAGCCAGTAGCCGTTCCCGGAGGGTGTCGCGGCCATGCCGACCACCGGCGCGTCGAGCGAGGTCCCGGTCAAGGAACCGTCGCACGGTGCGTTCCCGAAGGTCACGACGTCGCCGAACTGGTCGACCTCCCAGTACCCGCCGCCCGAGGGCGTCGCGGCCATGCCGACGACATGCGCATTGGCCGGGAATCCGACCGAACAGCTCGTCGTCGTCGCCCCAGCTGACGGCGCCGTTGCCGCGAGCGCGCCACCGGTGACGGCTCCGACCGCGGCGAAGAGGGCGAGGGCACCCGCGATTCGTGCCGTGGATCTTGCCCACCACGCCCGACGTTTCTCTGCTCGTTCGTTCGATGCTTCTGCTGCTTGCGGAACCACTCCGTGTCGCGGTTGCATCCGCCACCTCCTCTTGGACGCTCCGGCGGCGCAACTGCGTCGCGCGGGACCCTACCGAAGGAGACTTGCCCGGCTACGTGGGCGGCACATGGGCGCGACATTGGCGGCACGTGACGATCCGGGCATCGCGCGAAGCCCGCCACCTCGGGCCCCTGCAGCTCACGTCCGCGCGAGCACAGGCGGCACGGACAAATGGACGGCGGTGCAGACGCGGGCGCGTTGGTCGAAATGAGGGCTGCAGCCGCGGCCTACCAGTTCCCCGAGTTGCCCACCTGCCCGGGCGCGCAGGCCCGGGGGTCGTAGCTCGTGAGCGGGGTGATCGCCGGGTAGGACGCGGTGAACCCTCCTGTGGTGGAGGTCGCCCTGGACGCGACGTTGGAGCCGTATGTGACGTCGGCGGCCGACGCGTTCGGCGGCGGGGCGGTCGTCGCAGGCGAGGAGGGAGGCGGGGCGTCGCTCGGGAGGGTCGAGTCGACGCTGAAGTCGCTGCCGGTGGTGACCGTCACCTGGGCGCCGTCGGCGGTGGGGCCGTACTTCAGGATGACCGCGCCGGACAGGGAGTCCGCGACGAGCTGCGCTGCGGCGATGTCCGCCGGCGTGCGCTGCGAGTAGCTCACCGTGGTCTCGGAGTACTGCCCGACCGGTGTGGCGTTGCCGACGCCCACGGTGTCGAAGCCGAGGGCCTTGAGCGCGGTCGCGGTCTGTGTCGCCTGCCCTGTCACCCCGGTGCCGTTGAGGACCGAGACGGTCACGGTCTTGGCGGGGGGGAGGGGCTGGCCGGTCATGGTGTTGTCGCCGGGGGCGAGGCCGAGGAAGGTGTCGATGGTCGTGTGGTCGGCGCTCGCCGAGGGGAACTCGACGTCGCCGAAGTGCCCTCCCTGGTAGGTGTATGTGCCGAAGGTGTCCACGATGACCGGGAGGGTCATGGTCGGCGCCTTGGTCACGTTGACCGAGTGGAACGCGAGCACGAGGTGCACCATGTCGCTCGCGTTGAAGCCGCGGTCGACGGTGAGGTCCGGCGCCAGGGCGTTGATGAGCGACGCGTCGGAGATCGGGTTGCCGAGACCGCGATGGGCGACCTTGGTCGCGAGCACCTTCAAGAACTCGTGGTCGCGGGTGATCCTGGCCAGGTCGCTCTCGGCCTCCTGGGGCCATGTGTAGGGGTATGTCTGGGGCAGGCCGGGCACCCAGTACTGCAGGTGCCGGGCGCGCACCACCTGGAGCGCCTGGACGCCGTTCAGGTGGTGGCAGCCGGTCGTGAGGACGCGCAGCCCCGAGTAGCGGTCGAAGATGGGGTCCGGGAAGTCCATTGTGATCCCGCCCAGCTGTGTGACGACGGCCGCGAACGTGTCGAAGTTCAGCTCGACGTAGTGCTGGATCGGGATGCCGAAGTCCTCCTCGATCGCGTTGACCAGCTGGGTCGGGCCCTGGGCGAGGGCGGCGTCGATCTTGTAGGCGCCTGTGGACCGGGCGTTCGGGATGAACAGGTCGCGTGGCAGCGACAGGATCGAGACGGCGTGGGTCTGCGGGTCCAGGTGCAGGACCATGATGACGTCGCCGTTCACCCCCGTGACCCCCTGTGTGCACAGGCCGTAGGCGGCTGTCTGATGCTTGAGCCCGCAGCGCGTCGTCGAGCCCACCATGAGGATGTTCTCGGTGTTGGCGTCCTTGCCGGTCGTCACGCCTGTGGTCAGGCCGCCCACGGCGATGCGGTGGATCCTGTGGTTCAGGTACCAGCCGTAGCCGGCGCCGGCGGCGATGGCGAGGACGATGACGACCAGCGAGATGAGGAGCGTGCGCTTCAGCCAGCGGCGCTTGCGCGGCCGGCCGTAGGGGCGGCCTCCCCCGCCCCCCGGCTGACCGGGCGGCCCGCCGCCCGGGCCTCCGCCGTCTCGCCGCGCGTGCGCGCCGCGCTGGGAGCGGCGCGAAGACGCCTTCCCGTCGATCTCACGACCCAGGGCACGGAGCCCCTCCTCGTACTGGGCGGAGCCCGTCATCGCTCTTAGGGTATGCCTCCAGCCTTACGATTCCATGGCGGCCGGCGTGATCCGGCGCCCTTGCGGCGCTGCGACGTGGCCGTGGCCCTGGACGTGTCCCTGGACGTGGACGTGGCCCGGCGTCAGCGCAGAGCAGTCTGGCCCGGAACGAGGGGCGCGGGCAACGCGGTGGTCCCCATGAGCCACCGGTCGACCGCCGCGGCGGCAGACCGGCCCTCGGCGATCGCCCAGACCACCAGGCTCTGCCCTCTCGCCGCGTCCCCGCACGCGAACACCCCCTCGGCGCTCGTCTGCCAGTCGGGGCCGACGGCGAGCGTGCCGCGGGGGTCGAGCTCGAGACCGAGCTCCGCGACCACGCCCCGGGGATCGGGGCCGAGGAAGCCCATGGCGAGCAGCACGAGGTCGCAGGGCAGCTCGAAGCCCGCGCCGGGCACCGGCTGGATGCTCGCGCGCCCGTTCTCGACCGACACGGTGACCTCGCTCCCGCGCAGCGCCCGCACCCTGCCCGAGGCGTCGCCGACGAGCTCGGTGGGCGTCACCGACCAGCGCCGCGTTCCGCCCTCCTCGTGCGCCGCGGACGTCCGCAGGACGATCGGCCAGAGCGGCCAGGGGTGCTCCGCCCCTCGCTCACGGGGCGGCTCGGGGAGGATCTCGAGCTGGACGACCGACGCGGCGCCCTGGCGGTGGGCCGTGCCCAGGCAGTCCGCACCGGTGTCGCCGCCCCCCACGATCACCACGTGCCTGCCGGCGGCGTCGATCGGGGACGAGCCGAGCGCCCCTTCCTGGACCAGGTTGGCGGGCTTGAGGTACTCGAGCGCGACGTGCACGCCGTCGAGCTCGCGCCCGGGCACCGCGAGGTCCCTCGGCACCGTCGAGCCGATCGCGAGCACGAGCGCGTCGTGCTCGGCTGCGAGCTGGCGGGCCGAAACGGCGCCTCCGGCGCGTGCGGGGTCGCCGACGGGCGTGGAGCACACGAAGTCGACCCCCTCGGCGGTGAGCTGCGCGAGCCGCCGGTCGAGCACGTGCTTCTCCATCTTGAACTCGGGGATGCCGTAGCGCAGGAGGCCGCCGGGCCGCTCCGCGCGCTCGAAGACCGTGACGGTGTGCCCGGCGCGGGCGAGCTGCTGGGCGCACGCGAGCCCCGCGGGTCCCGAGCCGACCACCGCGACGCGCCGCCCCGTGCGCGATGCGGGCGCGTGCGGGGTCACCCAGCCCTCGGCCCAGGCGCGCTCGGCGACCTCCTCTTCGATGTGCTCGATCGTCACGGGGTCTGTGGAGATCCCGAGGACGCACGCCGCCTCACAGGGGGCGGGGCAGAGCCGCCCGGTCATCTCGGGGAAGTTGTTGGTCGAGTGGAGCCGCTCCGCCGCGTCCTCCCAGTCGCCGCGGTAGACGAGGTCGTTCCACTCGGGGATCAGGTTGCCGAGCGGGCAGGCGTCGTGGCAGAACGGGATCCCGCAATCCATGCAGCGCGCTCCCTGCGTGCGCACGGCCGCCTCGTCGAAGGGCTCGTAGACCTCGTGCCAGTCGCGCACCCGCACGGGCACCGGGCGCCGGCGCGGGAGCTCCCGGCCGTGCTCCATGAAGCCGGTGGGCTCACCCATGGGCCGCCGCCATCACCGCGTCGTCGACCGACCGGCCCTCCTCGGCGGCCCGCTGCATCGCCTCGAGCACGCGGCGGTAGTCGCGGGGCATCACCTTGACCATGTCGCCGAGCGCGTGCGCCCATGTGGAGAGCAGCCCCGCCGCGACCTCCGAGCCCGTCTCCTCGTGGTGCC
>JAKAQM010000044.1 GCA_021822565.1 Actinomycetes bacterium
GAAGCCGCCTGCGCCTTTCGTGCCCGAGGACTTGGCGCCCGAAGCGCCGAACCTACGCGAACGCCGCGGCGAGCCCGCGGCCGAGGTGGATGCGGCGCTCGAACCTTCGACCGAAAAGCGAGTCCACCGCTGTCGGGCCCAGGACGATCACCCGGTCGGCATGGGCGAGCGCTGTCCGGTCGATGAACTGGCCGGCGCGCAGCTGCTCGTGCTCGATGCTCGCGTCGGAGGGCTCGACGCCCTCGAAGCCCGCCGCGGTCCACGTGCTCCCGTCGTGAGAGGGAGTGATGTAAGCTTACATCATGCAGCGGACTCAGATCTCTTTGACCGACGAGGAGCGGCGTGCCCTGGATGCCGCCGCACTGCGGACCGGTCGATCGCTCTCGTCCCTGATCCGTGACGCGGTCGAGCAGGTCTATGGTTCGGAGCGCTCCGCCGAGGATGACCTCGCTGCGATGCGCCGTGCCTTCGGCTCCTGGAACGACCGCGATCTCGACGGCGCAGCGTGGGTCGATCGACTGCGCTCCGGCTCCCGTCTGGAGCGCGACCGCTCGTGACCGCCCTGGTGGACACCTCGATACTGATCGACTACCTGCGAGGGCATGCAGGCGCTGGTCACCTGCTCGAACGGGAGCGAGCCGCGGGCGTCCTCCATGCGAGTGAGATCACCCGCATAGAGGTCCTCGCCGGCACGCTCCCGGCGGAAGAGGATGACACCCGCGCGTTGCTGTCCACCCTGGTTTGGCACCCCGTCGACGCCGAGATCGCGGAAGAGGCAGCGATTCTCGGCCGCCAGTGGGTTCCCAGCCACCGCACCATCGACAGCGCCGACCTCGCCATCGCAGCCACCGCCGTCCGCATCGACGCACGGCTCCTTACCCGTAACGCCAGGCACTTCCCAATGTTCACCAATCTTCAGGTGCCCTATTGACCCGCGTGGTGAGCGGCCGTCGGCCGCGCCCAGGTACCCGTGATCGCTCCAACCGCGCGGCAAACGCGGTCCGTATTCCGTGAGCCTCGGTGCTGAGTCCTCGGTGGGCCGTGAGGGACTCGAACCCCCGACCCCTTGCGCGTCATGCAAGTGCGCTTCCAACTGCGCCAACGGCCCCTGGCGGGCAGGTTACCACCCGAGGCGATGAGGCCACCTGGCGCTCGCGGGTGCCGCACCCGTCAACGGACGTGGAGCACAGCCGCACCCGTGACGCGGTCGTGTGCGAGGTCGGACAGCGCTTGGTCCGCGCGCTCGAGCGGGTACGGCTGCACCGTCGCACGTACGCCCAGGCGGGGGGCCAGCGCCAGCAGCTCCTCGCCATCTCGGCGAGTGTTCGCCGTCACGCTCCGCAGCTCCCGTTCCTCGAAGAGGTGCGTGTCGTAGTCGAGGGAAGGGATATCGGTGAGATGGATCCCTGCGACGGCGAGCACACCGCCTCGGTCGAGCGCGGCGAGCGCGGGGAGCACGAGATCGCCGACCGGGGCGAAGAGGATCGCCGCATCCAGGGGGACGGGCGGAGGATCGGCAGCACCTCCAACCCACGTCGCGCCGAGCTCTCTGGCGAGCTGCTGCGCCTCTGGAGATCGGGTGGCCACGTAGAGCTCGGCACCCTGTGCCCGAGCAATCTGGGCCGTGACGTGCGCAGACGCACCGAACCCGTAGAGACCGAGGCGACCCCCGGGAGGGAGCGACGCCCGCTCGAGCGCTCGGTACCCGATGATCCCAGCGCACAGCAGCGGCGCTGCCTGGTCGTCGCTCAATCCTTCCGGGAGCCGGTAGGCGAACCGCTCGTCGACGAGCGTGGACTCGGCGTAGCCACCGTCGTGGTCCCACCCCGTGAACGTTGCTCGCACGCAGAGGTTCTCCGCTCCCCGCCGGCAGAAGCGGCAGACGCCGCACGTGGACGCGAGCCACGCCACGCCGACGCGCTCACCGATCTCGAACCGCTCTGCCCCCGGTCCTCGGGCACCCACGGTGCCGACGACCTCATGACCGGGAACGACCCTCGCCCGATGAACCTCCAGGTCACCTTCGGCGACATGGAGGTCGGTCCGGCAGACGCCGCACGTGCGCACGTCGACCCGCACTTCTCCAGGACCTGGCACCGGCACGTCGCGTTCGACGAAACGCAGAGGATGCTCGTCGATCGGCCCCGGCTGGACGACCTCCCACGCGCGCATAGGTCCCATCCTGTCAGCCTGGCAGGAGCGAACGGAGGGCCAAAGGTCCCGCCGCTTCGGTCCCCCGAAGCGCGTTGGCACCAAGAAGCGACGAAGCGGGCGTCGGGACGACGAAGAAGATCACAGCCTCGATTCGGCCCCGGCCCCTGGCGCGATAGACGCGATCGGCCACCCCGCGTCGTCGTAGGGCTCCAACCTCAGCCCCCTGCTGAGCCGCCACTCGGTGAACGAGACGGTCCACTCACGGTGCCAGCCCTGCTGGGCGACATGGAGCTCCCCGGGTGACAGGGCACGTAGCTCCGGGTACCGCTCGCACAGCGCTCGAACGACGCCTGCAGCAGCTTTCGCGTCCGCCGACGCGTCGTGAGCGTGCTCGATGACGACGCCATAGTGCGCGCAGAGGTCCGCAAGGGTGCGCTTCCCCCTCCGATACCGATCGACGTGCCGATCCATCACGAGCGCATCGAGCACGGGCCCGCAGAAACCCTCCTCCAAGAGCCCCCGCCCGGTTTCTCGGCGGTAGCAGCTGTCGAGCATCGTGAGGTCGTAGTCGAGCTTCATGCCCACGACGGGCACTCCGCGCCCGGACGCCTCGAGCAACGCGTCCGCGATGCGTCGCACGGCCGTGCCGAGGCTCATTCCCTCCCGGCGCGCCCGCTCGGTCGTGATGCCGTGCACCGCCGACGCCTGGGGAGGGATCGCTCTCGCCGGATCGACGAGGGACGCATCCTCGTCGAGCACTTGCCCGTCGCACACCGTGACGAGCGCATAGGAGACGGGGACGTCTTCGAACCGGTCGATTCCCGTGGTCTCCAGATCGAACGCGAGGAGATCCCGATCGTGCCACGGTGCGCTGGTCGCCATTGGCCGAGCATGGCACGGCGTTGTGTCACGCCCGCGGATGCCTGGCGCACGCACGGGCCGCGCGCACCGCACGAGGCGTACGGGCCGCGCGCACCGCACGGGCCAGCAGGTCCTACGCTGCGGTCGATGCCAGACGAGCCGACCCCGACCGCCGGCAGCCGCCCGCCCGAGGGGGCGGCGAGCGAGCCCGACGCGACATCCGGGTCCGCCCCTGCCCCCGAAGACGATCGCTACCACTGGCACGGTCCCTCGTCGCCGCCATTTCCCGGAGCGCAGCGAGCGGAGGGGACAGAGGGGCAGCCCCCCGACGGCACGCCCTACTGGCCCTACCAGACACCTCGAAGGCCCTACGGCCAGACGCAGGGACCCTACGGCCAGGCGCAGGGGCCCTACCCCTACGGGCACACACCGGCGTCGCCCTACGGGCCCCCGCCCTTTCCCTCGTACCCGTGGGCCTACCCGCCGCCTCCGCCACCACCGCCGCGAGCCCCGCGCTCACCGGAGGAGCGTCGTCGCAGGACGCGCAGGGGGCTCGCCTTCGCGGGCGTGCTGATCCTTGCCGTCGGCGCCGGCATCGGGATCGGCGCCTCGATCGCGCCGACAAGCCCCAGCGCGATCGCGAAGAGCCTCGTCAACCGCGCGATCGCCCAGGTGACGCACGCCGGCACCTACCACTACGTCGAACGCTCCACAGCCTTCGGTGCCCAGGACAACATCGCGGGCGATGCAGCCCCCGACGGCGGGCGACAGGTGATCCTGCAGCACTGCAGCGGCGGGACAACCTACTTCCACCTCCGCCTCGTGCGCGGGATCGTCTACTTCAAGGGCACACGGGTCGCGGTCGTCGACCAGCTGGGGGTCCCGGCGGCACGCGCGGCCGCGGTCACCGGAAGGTGGGTGAAGGTCGTGAAGGGTGACAAGCTCTACGCGGGGTTCGCCGACGGGATCACGACGAAGTCCAACATCTCCGAGCTTCGCACCGCGATCATCCCGACGGCCAGCAGGGCGCTCCCCAACTCGTCACCGCCTTCCACCGAGGTGCTCGGCGCGCTCTTCAAGACATCGAAGCACCACCGCACGATCGGCACAGCCTCCCTGGTCCTCGACACCTCGAGCGGGCTTCCCCACAGCCTGCGCGGGACAGCGACCTCGGCGAGCGGCAGCCACTACACGCTCGCCTGGAGCTTCGGAAGGTACGGCGAGAAGGTCGACGTCGCCGCGCCCACGGCGTCCGTTCCGTACGCGTCGCTCCACGCCACGCCGCCCGTGAAGAGCACCTGCAGCTGAGCCCGCTTGCCGGCCTCCTTCGGGGAGGTCAGCCGCTTGCCGCGCTCGATCGCCCCTCGAGGAGCGGCGCGTCGGGCCTGCGCGGGGCTCCCCCGCCAGCCGACGCACGTCTCCGCCACGCGACGCCTGAGAGCACCTCGAGCACGACCCGGTTCGCCAGGTACGCGGTCACGTCCGCGTGATCGTACGGCGGGGAGACCTCCACCACGTCGACGCCGACGATCGACACCTCCATCGCGATCCGGCGCACCGCGTCGAGCAGCTGCCTGCTCGAGAGCCCTCCCGGCTCCGGGGTCCCGGTGCCCGGCGCGAGCCCCGGGTCGACGACGTCGACATCGACCGAGAGGAAGACGCCGTCGCAGCCGTCGGTCGCGATCTGGAGTGCCTCGGTGAGGCACGCGTCGAGCCCACGCCCGACGACCTCCGCCATCTCGAAGCTGCGCATGCCCTGCTCCGCCATCCACTGAAGCGTCTCGGGCTCGGGCCAGTACCCGCGCAAGCCGATCTGGAGGAACCGGTCTCCACGGGTGGCTCCCGACTCGATCAGCCGCCGCATCGGCGTGCCGTGGCCGTAGAGGGAGCCGAACTGGGTGTCTCCGGTGTCGGCGTGCGCGTCGAAGTGGACCACCGACACCTTTCCCCACCCGACGTGCCGAGCGACACCCGTCACGTCGGGGAGCGCGATGGTGTGGTCGCCACCGAGCACCACCGGGAGCGCGCCGCTGCGGGCGATCCGCTCGACGGCGTCTGCGAGCTTGTCGAGCGATCGCTCCGTCTCGCCCGAGAGCATCTCGACGTCGCCGACGTCGACCACACCGAGCTCGACGAGGGGGTCGACGCCAAGAGAAAGGTGCGGCCGGCTCCCGTCATGGGGCAGGTAGTCGGTGAGGCGGATGGCCTGCGGACCGAAGCGGGCCCCCGGTCGGTGGGACGTGCCGCCGTCGAAGGGGGCACCGACCACCACCGCAGCGGCGCGCGCATAGGAAGACGGGTCGTCGAGCTCGGCCGCCGGCACGCCGAGGAAGGTCGCGTCCGGGCCGTACATGTTGCCGACCCTCACGATCGCAGGGTCCTTGTGAGGAAGTCGACGGTGACCGGCCAGGATGCAGTAGCGGCCTTCGGGTCCGAGAACATGGGCGCGAACGCGTTCTCGAACGCGTGGCCGGCCTGCTCCTGCACCACCACCTCGGTGTCCGCACGGCCGGCGAACGCCGCGCTGATCGCTCCGATCTCGGCCTGCGGGATGTACGGATCGGACCCTCCGAAGTGGAAGAGCACCGGGCAGGTGACCCGCGGCACGAGATCGAGCTCGGCCGCGATCCCGGACCCGTAATAGGAGACGCACGCGTCGGGGTCCGATGCGGCGGCCACCTCGAAGGCAAGCCGCCCTCCGAGGCAATACCCCATCACCGCGGTCTTGCCGGTGACCTCTGGGAGCACCCGCAGGTGCGCCAGCGCCGCGACGAGGTCGCCGGTGGTCACGTCCTTCGGGATGTCTGCGAAGCGGCCCATGTACCCGAAGGCCACCTCGAGAGCCGCTTCGTCGTGGGCGAGCGAGACATTGCGCTCCACCCGCCAGAAGACGTCGGGCACCAGCACCGAGTAGCCCATCTCGGCGAGGAGCGTCGCCTTGGTCCGGAGGAACTCCTCGACGCCGAAGATCTCCTGGAGAAGGAGGATCCCCGGCCCCCCCTCCACCGACACGAATGCGTGCGCGTCGAAGCACTCCCCTGTCGGGGCCTCGACGCGTTCGTTCCGGGTGGCGACGCTCATCGCCTCCCGAGCGTAACGAGGATCAGAGCATGCTGCGGGCTGACCGAGCGATACGGCCGATCCAGGCACGTGCTCCAGCTCACGCCATCGTCTCGATGATCTCGCGCACGATGTCGGCCGTCGTGTCGGGGTGGAGCAGCGCGAACCGTGCCGTGGGCTCACCCTCCCAGCTGGTGGGGGTCACGAAAGCCACCTGGTCGGCGAGGAGCCGGGCAGACCAGTTCTCGTAGTCGCTTCGCGACCATCCCTTCCTGCGGAAGAGCACGATCGAAAGCGTGGGCTCGCGCACGAGCTCGAGGTAGGGCGTCGCCGAGATGAGCGCCGCGGCAGCCCGAGCGTTGGCCAGAGCCGTCTCGACCGCGTCGCGGTACGCGTCCGTGCCGTACACCGCGAGCGAGAACCACAGCGGCAGACCCCTTGCGCGCCGCGACAGGTGGTAGGCGTAGTCGGTCGGGTTCCACGGCTCGTCACCGGTGTCGGTCTCCGCGCCAGACCCGGCCGCTCCAGGCCCGGCCCCGGTGGTTCCGGCCTCGCCGTCCCCCGCCCCGGCTGCTCCGGCGCCGGCGGACCCGGGAAGCGCCACGTGGATCACGTCCAAGTACGCCGCATCCTGGGTGTGCACCGCTTTGGCGAGTGCGGGCTGGCGGTAGATGAGGGCCGCACAGTCGTAGGGAGCGAACAGCCACTTGTGCGGATCGACCACGAACGAGTCCACCAGCTCCATCCCATCGAAGAGTGGTCTCGCAGCGGGCGACAGGAGCGCGCCGCAGCCGTAGGCGCCGTCGACGTGGAACCAGAGCCCCCTGCGGCGAGCGACCGCTCCCACGCCCGAGAGGTCGTCGATCAGGCCCGCATTGGTGGTCCCTGCGGTGGCCACCACGCCGACCACGTCCGCCGCGCCCGGCTGGTCGGAGCTGAGCGCGGCCTCGAGAACCTCACCGCTCAGCCGATGGTCGACCGCCGGCACGAGGAACGGCTCTACCCCGAGCACGTGCAGCGCTTTGCCCACGGAGGAGTGCGCCTCGTCGGTGCAGGCGATACGGGGCCGCTGCGTCGTATTGCCCCGCAGTGACGCGGTGTCGCGAGCCACCATCAGCGCCGAGAGGTTGGCCGCAGAGCCGCCCGACACGAAGCACCCGCCCGCGCCCTTGGGCAGACCGGCGAGCTCGGCGAGGAAGGTGAGGACCTGGTTCTCTGCGGCGACCGCTCCGGCCGCCTCGAGCCACGACGTCCCGTGGAGCGATCCGCTCGACACCACCATGTCGAACAGCAGGCTCGCCTTCGTCGGCGCGGCGGGGATGAACGAGAGGTACCTGGGACTGTCGGCGGAGATGACCGCGGTGGCAAGGTGGTCCGAGAAGAGCTCCAGCACCCGAGCGGGGTCGTTGCCCTCCGGCGAGATGAGACCACCGAGCACGTCGCGCAGGGACGACGGCAAGGACGCGGCGTAGCCGCCGTAGTCGAGCGGCACCGGGTCCAGCGCCAGGCGTTGACGGCAGTAGCCGAGCACGAGGTCCGCCATCTTCTCGTCGAACACGAACATCGGGTTTCGCATGGCTGCGTCGCTCCCCTTTTTCCGGGCCGGTTCCCCGCAGGGCACGTGCACAGCGCTCGCCCCACAGTTCCCCAGCCTCTCACGAGACTTCGCTGCCCCGTGGCGTCGGGACCGGCGGGCGTGGCGTCGGGACCGGCGGGCGTGGCGTCGGGGCAGGCGGGCATAGCGCAGGGCGATAGGCTGACCCCTCTCGTGGCGGCGTGGCCGAGTGGTTGAGGCAGGGGCCTGCAAAGCCCTTTACCCGGGTTCGATTCCCGGCGCCGCCTCGGAGGTGCTCCCGAGACCCTGGAAAGGGAGGCAGGGCAGTGCCGCGCACGCGAACCCACCGGATGCCGGGCCCGGGGCGTGGGAACGTGCGCGGGGCGCACCGGAGCTCCATCGGCGATGCCGCCGCATCCCAAAGGCGTGGCGAGTTGCGGGCGGTCGACGTGTCGGCGAAACCGGCTCCGCGAGACCCCGGTGACGGAACGTGCCGGAATGTGCGGGAGGGCTGCCGGAAGGTGCGGAAGGGCTGCCGGAAGCCCAATGAAGGAGAAGGAGAGGAAGGAGAGAGAGCGTCACCATGGTGAAGAAGGCCCTGGTACGACAGCCCAGCCCCCGACTGGCTGAGGGGATCGTGACCCACATCGAACGTGAGGCGGTGGACTTCGAGCTGGCACAGGAGCAGTGGGACGCCTACGTCGCGGCGCTCGAGCATTCGGGATGGGAGGTGGTCTCTGCACCGCCTGCAGACGACTGCCCGGACGGAGTCTTCATCGAAGACGCCCTTGTCGTGTACCGGTCGGTCGCGGTGATCACCCGACCGGGAGCGGTCAGCCGCCGGCCGGAGATCGACGGGCTCGAGCCGGTGGTGGCATCCCTGGGGTATGCCGTGGCCCACATCACCGAACCCGGCACGCTCGACGGCGGCGACGTCTTGAAGATCGGGGATACGCTCTACGTGGGGCGAGGCGGCCGTACCAATCGCGAGGGGATCGAGCAGCTGCGAGCTGTGCTCGCGCCACTTGGCGCAAACGTCGTCGCGGTACCCATCGAGAAGGTGCTCCACCTCAAGTCAGCGGTGACCGCGCTTCCCGACGGCACCGTGATCGGCTTCCCTCCGATCGTGGACAGCCCCTCGGTGTTCGGGCGGTTTCTCCCCATGCCCGAAGAAGCTGGCTCCCACGTGGTCGACCTGGAAGAGGGCCGGCTCCTCATGGCCGCGGACTGCCCCGACAGCACTTCGCTCGTCGCGGACCTCGGGTACGAGCCGGTGATCGTCGATATCTCGGAATACGAGAAGCTCGAGGGCTGCGTCACCTGCCTCTCCGTTCGCCTCCGCACAGCCCCGAGATGAGGCCAGAGCTGGGCCGACCGGGACGGGCCGGCCGGGATGGGCCGACGTCGCAGCCCGTGGTAGTGGTAGCCCGGAGGTGACACCGACCGACGGAGCCGGCCGCATCCACGCTTGGTGTCCGGCGATTTCCACCCGGCATGACCCGGAGCCCGGAGAGATCCCTTTCGGCGTGAGAGGATCCCTGCATGCGCGGAGTCACTCCCGATGATCTGGCGGCGGTCGAGGAGATCGCCGCCCGGGACCACCATCTCGCCGTCGTCTCCACGGTTCGCGCGGACGGATCCGTGCAGTCCTCGGTCGTGAACGCCGGGATCCTGCCGCACCCGGTCTTCACAGAGCCAGCAGTGGGCTTCGTCACCTACGGTCGGGCCAAGCTCGGCAATCTCCGGCGCCGCCCTCGTGCGACGCTCGTCTTCCGGGCCGGGTGGCAATGGATCGCGGTCGAGGGTGCTTGCGACATCGCCGGCCCCGACGACCCTCTCACCGGCGTCGAACCGAGCTCCCTGCCGTCGCTGCTGAGGACGATCTTCCGCGCTGCGGGCGGCACGCATGACGACTGGGACGAGTACGACCGCATCATGGCGGCGGAGCGTCGGGCCGCCGTCCTGCTCCGGCCCGATCGGACGTACACGAACCCCCCACCGTCGCACTGAGCGCGCTTCGGGCAGCCCTCTGGCCGCGCTTCGGACGACACTGCGGGATCCCGGAGTCTGGCCGGGCTCAGCAGCCCGGCTCGGCGGCCCATCTCAGCAGCCCGGCTCAGCGGCCCAGCATCTCGCCCAGCGCACCGAGGAGTGCGTGCACGTTGGCCGGCCGAGCAGCGTGCCCCATGCACCCGATGCGCCAGATCCTGCCCGCGAGCTGCCCCACACCTCCGCCGATCTCGATGTCGTAGTGGTCGAGGAGCCGAGCGCGCACGGCGCCTTCGTCCATGCCGGCAGGAAGGTCCTCGGGCACGACCACGGTCGTCAGCTCGGGAAGGCGGTGCTCGGCCGCAACGAACAGCTCGAAGCCGAGCTTCTCGAGGCCCGCTTGCAGCAGCTGTCCACACTCCCGATGCCGCTCCCACACCGCGTCCAGGCCCTCGTCGAGCACGGCTCCAAGCCCTGCATGGATCGCCGAGATCATCGCTGCCGGAGCCGTGTGGTGGTACACGCGCCGAACGCCGTCTCCCTCCACGTACTTGGAGAGCAGCGTGAGATCCAAGTACCAGCTCGAAGGCCGTGGCACGAAGCGCTCGCGCGCCCTGGGGCTCGCCGTGAGGGGCGCCAAGCCGGGCGGAGCACCGAGACACTTCTGCGTGGCGCTGTAGGAGATGTCCACTCCCCAGTCGTCGATCGCCACAGGGATGCCGCCCAGGGAGGTCACCGTGTCCGCGATCAGGATGGCATCGCCTTTCGTGGCGCCCACCGCCGCCACGTCGTTGCGTACCCCGGTGGAGGTCTCGGCGTGCACGAGCGCGATGACGGCCGGGGATGGGTGTGCGCGAACCAGCCGCTCGGGGTCCAGTGGCTCGCCCCACGGTGCTTCCACCCGGATGACATCGGCGCCGAGGCGGTCGGCGATCTCACACATTCGCTCACCGAAGAACCCGTTCACGCCGATGACGACCGGGTCACCCGGCTTCACCACGTTCACGAACGCCGTCTCCATTCCCGCGGAGCCGGTGCCGCTGATCGGCAGCGTGAGCGCGTTCGACGTCTTGAACACGCGGCGGAGTCGTTCCATGGTCTCGTCGAGGATGTCCAGGAACGACGGATCCAGATGTCCGAGCACCGGGTGGACCAACGCAGCAGTCGCTTCCGGGTACGGGTTGGAGGGCCCCGGGCCCATGAGGATCCGATCGGCGAGGGGTGCCATGGCCTCGATCCTGGCAGGCGCGCGCATGCCGCGCCAGTGTGCGCTTCGCTCAGCCCTCCGCAGACCCAGCCGACGCTGCCGACCCAGCCGACGCTGCCGGTCCCGCCGGTGCTGCCGGTCCCTCCGACGCTGCCGGTCCCTCCGACGCTGCCAACCAGGACGCTCCTCGTCGCTCGAGCTTCGGCGAGCGGTTCGGCGTGATCGTCGCCGACGCGATCACCGCGAGGACCGCACCGAGGAGGCCCGGCGCGAGCGTGATGCGCAGAGAACCGGTCGCGTCCGAGACGACGCCGCCTGCGAGCGGGAGCACGAAGGCCATCGTGTAGCCGATCGTGAACATGGCCGCCGAGATCGGCGCGACGTCGCGTTCCCGAGCGGCGGCGGCAGGGAGGGCCAAGGCAAGGAGCAGGAGGAAGCCGGACGAGAACCCGAGGAGCCCCGCGAGGACGAGCAGCACCGGGGGCGAGGCGACCAGCAGCCCCGCTGAGATGCCGACCAGGGCGGCCGACGCGGTCCAAAGGGGCCAGCGATGCCGCGCCAGACGGTCGGCATGCACCAGCAGCACCGCCGAGGCAGGGAGCTGGCTCACGTTGAGCACCGTCAGCGCCTCGCCCACCTGGCCACCATGCCCGGTCGCGTGCAGCACGCCGGGAAGAAAGGCGTTCGCCGCGAAGTAGGCAGTCGAGGCGCCACCTTGGACGAGCCCGAGCTTCCACGATCCGCCTGCCCGCAGGCGGGACCATGCCGATGCACCTCCAGGCCGAGGGTCCGTCGGAACGGCGGTGCTCGCCTGCCCGGGAGCCGGCGCCGCGTGGGATTCGGTGGCGTGGGATGGCGCAGGGTGGGATGGCGCAGGGTGGGGAGCATCCCGGCCGATCACCAAGGCCACGAGGACGAGGGTGAGCGCCACCGGTGCCGACCACAGGGCCAGGCTTTCCTGCCAGCTGCCCGTCGCCTCGAGCACCACCGGCAACGTGAGCGACGCCGCGATGGCCTCACCGATGAGGAGACCGTTGCCGTAGACGGCCGTTGCGGTGCCGACCGTGCTCGGCTTCCAGCGGCGGACGAGCGCGGGCAGGGCAGGCTGGAGGATCGCGATACCGAGGCCCATCACGAACGTGCAGCCGAAGAGCACGGCCGTCGACGTGCCGGCACCGCGCAGCGCGCCACCGGCGGTCTCCATGAGCAGGCCCAGCACGACGGCGTGCTTCGTGCCGACACGGCGGATCACCGCCGAGCCGATCGCCGCCCCGAGGCCGAAGAGAAGGACGGGCAGGTTCGTGACGGCCCCGATCGCCGTCTGGTCCAACCTCAGGTCACGCGTGACGACGGGGAGCAACGGCGCCAGGGCGAGAACGGTGATCCGCAGGCTGAGGCCGAGCAGCCACAGCACCACCCACCCCTTGACGTCGAGACGCCGCCTCATCGGCACGGAAAAGTGCGGCGGGCGCGGTGGTCATTGGCCCGGTCGCCATGAACCCAGCCACCATGGAGCTGGTCGCCATGGGCCTGGTGGGCTGGGGCCCGGTCGGGGTGCGCCACGACCTGTGCCGACGGCCTTACTGGATGGTCGTCGAAGCGGGATGTCGGCGTCGGATCACGTGCTCTCCCGACGAAATTTCCGACTTCGTTCCCCGACCATCACCGTTCACCCCCCGACCCGAACGCCATTTTGCCCAAGCTAGCCCGCATGCCCCGGGAGACGTCTCGAGACACCGCTCTTGGCGGAGAGAGACGGCGCGCTCGGCGCCTTTCGAACCGGCTCAGCGCGGCAGGACGTCGCAGAAGACGAAGCCGTCACGCTCGACGACCTCACCGACTTCCACCTCTATCGGCGCAGTGAAATCAGGCGCGTCCCATACGAAGGTGTGGAACTCCCCACGCTCGCCACACGGGTCCACATCCCCGGGCAGCTCCGCGAGGAACTGAGCGTCGTACGTGCGCCCCGCCATCTCCGGGTGCAGCCGGCGGGGGTCGACGCACGTCACGATGGCGCGGATGCCGCCGTCGACGATCCGTCGAGCGATCTCGTGCGTCGGTCTGGCCCACAAGGGGAACACCGGTGCCATTCCGGAGCCTCGCATTGCCTCTTCCCGATAGGCGCGCACATCCTCCAGGAACAGGTCACCGAAGACTACGCTGCGAACGCCCAAGGACGTCGCGGCGTCCAGGGCTTCCGCCATCCGGGCTTCGTAGACGTCACCCGGACAAGGTGACGGGATCTGGACGGCGTGCAGAGGCAGTCCGAGCCGTTGCGCCTGGGCTTCGAGGAGCACCGCCCTCACCGCGTGCATGGCCACCCGGTCCACCACGGCGTTGACCGTCGTCAGCAGCCCCACCACCTCGATCCCGAGCTCCTCGCGAGCGAGGCGCAGCGCCAGGGTGCTGTCCTTCCCGCTGCTCCAGCTCATCCATGCCGGCGACCCACCAGTGGGGGCGTCCAGGGCTGTGGGGGCGATCCGGGCTGTGGGGGCGTCCAGGGCTGTGGGGGCGTCCAGGGTCATGCCACTCGGACCACTTCGGGCCGCACCCGTCGCAGCACGGTCGACGCGACGTAGTCCTTCTCGGGCCCGCGAGCTCGCCATTCCTCGGTGACGACCTGGGCGGTCCGAACGCGCCAGGTGATGTCGTACCGATCGTTCCCGCACAGGTGAGTGGCGTCGCATCGCCCGGCCCGCAGGTCGCATCGGGCGAACGTTCGGCCGTCCTCGAACGTGATGACGACGACGCCGTTCTGCTGCCTCAGGTACCTGAGCCGACGGTGCGCGACGCCCCGGTACGCTCCCATGCGAAGACTTCCCACCTCTCGGTACTCCGCGATCTGCAGATCGGCCGATGCAGTCTGCTCGATGGGAGCGACGGTGACGGTCCCGCTGAACACCCCGGAGACCGATTGGCGATGGTTCGTGACGGCTCTTTGCACGCACCACTCGCCGAGGAGGAACCCGAAGGTGTCGTCGACGCCGCCGATGGGCATCGTTCAGGTCCGGACGGTCATTGCCGTCGCGCGCCCCGATCGCCGCCCACGACCTTCCACGCTCCGGGGAGCATGACCGCGGCCATCGCAGCCTTGATGGCGTCGCCGACCACGAAGGGGACGAATCCCAGGGCGAGCGCCCGCGCAATGCCGAGATGAAGGCTCAGCGCGAGCCACGTGACGCCGCAGAGGTAGATGACCACCTCACCGACCGCCATGGCGGGAATGCTCTTGGCGATCGACCGATCGGCGCGGCGTTCCGCCAGATAGCCGCACACGCCCGCGCACAGCACGAAGCCGACGACATAGCCGAATGATGCGCCCACATAGCCGTGCGCGTGGCCGGCGAACCACGGGATCCCTGCGACTCCTCCGACTCCGTACACGGCCATGGCGGCTGCTCCGCGTCGGGATCCGAGGGCCGTCCCTGCGAGAAGGACGCCGAGAGTCTGCCCGGTGATCGGCACCGGCGTGAACGACAGATGGACCGACACCTGGGCCAGCAGCCCGACGAGGCACGCAGCTCCGACGACCAAGAGTGCGTCACGTGCCAGCGCACCCGGGATGAGATCCACCAGCACCGGGTGCTTCCGGCCTTGCAGCACGACGGTGTCCGACATCGACATTCCTCCTCTGGGCGCACTCAGGCGGTGGCAGACAGCAAGCGTCGAGGTGCTGGCCTAGCACAGACGCGCAACGGCCACCAGCGACCCGACCCGGGAGCCTCCCCGACCCAGGAGCCTGCCCGGTCCATGAGCCCGCCCGGCCCGGGAGCCCGGGCTATTCCCGCCGGCGCCGGCCGAGGAAGAGCCACACGAGACCCGCGAGCACCGCCACGATCACCACGACCTTCACCAGTCCCCAGATGAGACCTGCGATGGAGCTGAGCACCCAGAAGGCGATCAGGACGCCCACCACGCCCACGGCGACCACGGCCAGCGTGTGCATGGGGCGAAGCCGGTTGGACCTGCGCTGCGGGACGTCCTGACGCCCCCCACGAGTGTCGGGTTCCACGTCGCGTGCCATGGCAGCCTCCTCAGTGCCGGTCCCGGTGCACGTTGCCCAGGGGCGGCACCTCGATGCTACGGGGCGACAAGCTTCAAGAGACCTCGGCCCAGGAGGAGACAGGAGGAGAACGGGCTGCTTCACCGCGATGTCGCCCGCGATGTCGCCCGCGATGTCGCCCGCGATGTCGCCCTCCCCGATGTCGCCCGCGAGCTCACGTCGTCTCGGCTCGGCCCCCACGGGGCGTCACGCCGGGCCGGGACCACGATGCCGTCAGGTCCGACCATCGACGCCGTGCCGACCGCTGCCGTCCCGTAGCGACGGCGGATGGCGTCGATCGCGGCCGTCACCTCCCGCCAGTGCTCCTGGCGGCGCACCGCGTCCGCCGCGCCACCAGCCAGCTCACCCGCCACCGGCGAGCCGAGCACGAAGCTGAGCTGCTGCCCCGCGGATGCGCGCTGGAGTCCCGACATGCTCACACCGAGCAGCCGAACGCCCGAGGGAAGCTCCGTCGCGTCGAGGAGTGCCGTGGCCACCGCGCCGATCGCAGAGCCCGTGTCGAGACCGGTCCCGACGGTGTGGGAACGCGTGACGACGGAGAAGTCGCCGAGCTTCACCTTGATGGTCACGGTCCGGCCAGTTCGACCGATCGCGCGCAGATGCCCTGCGACCGATTCGGCCATTCGGAGCGCGTGGCGTTGCAGGATCTTGCGATCGGCGATGTCCTCGCGGAACGTCTCTTCGTGCCCGACGGACTTCGTCGGTCGGTCCGGGACGACCGGCTCCGTGTCATCGCCGCGTGCGAGAGCCGCCAGATGCCTGCCGTGGGCCTTCCCGAGTGCGCGCACGAGCACCGCCTCGGGAAGACCTGCGAGGTCGCCAACCGTCCGCACACCGAGGTCCGTCAGACGCTTGGCAGTGGCGGGGCCCACGCCCCACAGCTGCGCGACCGACTTGGGGTGCAAGAACGACAGCTCCTCCTCCGGCGCGACGACCACCACTCCTTCGCCGGGAAGCTTCCCCTGCGTCTGGGCTCGGGGCTTCGCCGCGCGCGAGGCGAGCTTGGCGATCATCTTCGATCGTCCGGCACCGACCGAGCAATCGAGGCCGAGCTCGTCACGCACGCGCCGTCGAATCGCCGAGCCGATCTCGTGCGGAGAGCCGAACAGGTGCAGTGCGCCACGGACGTCGAGGAACGCCTCGTCGAGCCCGACCGGCTCTACGAGCGGGGTGAACGACCGGAGCGCGTCGCGCAGCTGCGCGCTCACCTCCGCATACCTCTTGTAGTGGCCGTCGACGAACACCGCGTGCGGGCAGAGCTGACGCGCGCGCACGGAGGCCATCGCCGAGTGCACGCCGTAGGCGCGCGCTTCATAGGTGCACGAGGCCACCACGCCGCGAGCGCCGCTCCCGCCGACGATCACCGGCTTGCCCGCGAGCGACGGGTCGTCGTGCACCTCCACCGCCGCGAAGAAGGCGTCCATGTCGACGTGCAGAATGCTCGGCTCGCCACGGGGCACGCCCGGGGTCGCGCTCACCCCGAACGGCCGCGTCCGCTCCCGCTCAGCCACTGAGGCGAAGCCGCCGGAACCCCTCGGCGTGGAGGACCCCTGCTCGGCGGCCTTCCTCCTCTGCGCGGCGCCGCACCGCCTCGGCAGCCCACCCGGGCTCTGCGCCGCTGAACTGGCTCGCATGGCATTCGACAGCAGCGGCCTTGATCTCGATGGTCTCGCCGATGTCCACCCACACGTCGGGGTCGAGCGTTCCCGACAAGTACGCCACGGACGCCTGGTGGGGTGGACCAGCCTCCGGAAAGTAGAGCGGGAGCGCCGCAGAGGGCGACAGCGCATCGAGCAGCGCCCACCCCGCGGCGCGATGATCCCGGTGGTTGAAGTACTCCTGGCCGAAGAAGATCGCCGTCGGGTCGTGCCCAAGGACGGCCTCGGGTCGGACCGACCGGATGATCGCGACCAGCTCTCCCAGGAGTGTCGGCCGGCGGTCGAGCTCTCCGTCGGGTGCGCCGAGGACCCGGTGCGAAGCGAGGCCCGTCTTCTCCGCAGCAGCGGCGAGCTCCGCTGCGCGACGGCGAGCGAGCCGCGCCGGGCTCACGTCCGGATCGGGCGTGCCCCGACCCCCGTCGGTGCAGACCACGAGGTGGACCGAGGCCCCGTGTCGTGCCCAACGCGCCAGCGTTCCACCGCACGCCACGTCTGCGTCGTCCGGGTGGGCGTAGACCGCCAGCACCACCTCGGGCACTCCGACGACCAGCTCCGCCACGGCGACCGGCCCGGCCCAGTCAAATCCGCTGCTTGGGCTCAGTCGTCTTGATCAGCAAGCCGACTTCGCGCTCGAAATCCCCGGCGTCCTCGAAGCCCTTGTACACGCTCGCGAACCTCAGGTAGGCCACGTCGTCGAGCACTTGGAGCCGTTCGAGCACCGCCACTCCCACCTCTTGGGTGGTCGGCTCCAGAGAGGCCGCGCGCAACGACTCCTCGACCTGGCTCGCAAGCTCCTGGAGCACCTCGCTGGTCACCGGCCGGTTCTTGCACGCCGCCCGGACCCCTGCGATCAGCTTCGCGCGGTCGAAGGGCTCGCGTTGCCCCGACCGCTTCACCACCCACATCGGCTGTTCCTCTACACGTTCGAACGTGGTGAACCGCTTTGCGCACCCGAGACACTCGCGACGCCTGCGGATCGCCGCACCCTCGTCGGAGACGCGCGAATCGACCACCCGGTCATCGTCTGCGCCGCACCACGGGCATCGCACTTGCACGACGTTACCGCTGCGCCACCCCCTCTACTCCTCTCCGCTCCTTCCCAATTCCGCCGAAAAGATCCCAGCAGCCGTCAGGGGATCGCGATGCGCTCGCCGGGCACGACCACCGCCGAGCCGGTCTCTCTGGCGAGCGCCTCTGCCAGCGGCCTCGGGTCGCCACCATGGTCGAAGCGCGACGCGATCGACCACAGCGTGTCGCCGGGCCGCACCACGTAGATCGTTTCACCTGGAGCCGCCCCAGACGCAGAGCCCGCCGCCGCAGACGCAGAGAGCGCTGCCACAGACGTGCCTGGAGCTGCTGGCGAGCCGCCCAAGGCTGCGAACGGAAGGGCCAGCCCACAGACAAGGCCTCCGGCAACCCCCGCGAGCACGACGGCGCGGCGTCGGCGAAGCGCCGCCACCCGCCGAGGACGGTGCTGGGTGAGGCCGGCTTCGCGCCGCGCGTCTCGGGATGCGACCTCGTCCCCAACAGCGGCACCCTGTTCGACGGGCGCCGCCGCCCGGGGCCGCGATCCGCGTGCGTGCCCCCCGTTGCTGCCGTGCCCCCCGTTCCCCCCGTGCCCCCCGTTCCCCCCGTTCCAAGGCCGCTCACGCGTGCCGACGCCCGGCACCAGCTGCAGCGCATGACGGGTTCCAAAGGGAGCCTCTACGGCCTCTCCTGCCCAGTCGGCCATCCCTGTGTCCACCACCGGTGCGATCGCCATCGTGCGCACACCTCCTCCCGCGTTCCCGAAGCTGAGACGGGTCACACGGCGTTCCTCGAGAGCGAACGCATGTTCGCCACGACTTCCATCGAAGCACGAACGCGTGTTCGTTGTCAAGAGGAATTGCGAACGAATGTTTGCCACCAGGCGGCACGGTCACTATGCTTTGCAAACGCACGTTCGCCATGAGACGACATGAGGGGCGAAGCGACGAGGGGGTTGGCACATGGCACAGGCGCTCAGCGGAAAGCGGCGAGAGATCCTCGAGTTCATCGGATGCTGCCTGCGCAAGCGTGGGTACCCCCCTTCGGTGCGCGAGATCGGCCAGGCCGTCGGGCTCGCGTCCTCAGCCACGGTCCACAGCCATCTGGCGCTTCTCCAGCGCGAGGGCTACCTCGAGCGCGATCCGACCAAGCCTCGGGCGATCCAGGTCCGCTACGAGCCGACCTCGCAGGTCGCCATGGCCGCCGGCCCGGTGCGCCACGTCCCACTGGTCGGTGACGTCGCCGCAGGCACCGGGGTGCTCGCGCAGGAGAACGTGGAGGAGATCGTCCCTCTTCCCGAGGACTTCACGGGAACCGGATCCCTGTTCATGCTGCACGTCCGGGGGGACTCGATGGTGGAGGCGGGGATCTTCGACGGAGACTACGTCGTGGTGCGCCAGCAGCCGGAAGCCGAGAACGGCGACACGGTGGTCGCCGGCATCCCTGGTGGCGAGGCGACGATCAAGGTCTTCGCACAGCGGGGCGGCAAGGTGGTGCTCACGCCTCGGAACTCGGCCCTGTCGCCGATGGAGCTCTTGCCGGAGGAGGTCACCGTCTACGGCAAGGTCGTCACCGTCCTGCGACGGCTCTGACGCCGCGGGCGGAGCCACTCACCTCGGAGTGGTCCAGCGCGGACGCTCGGCGTCGAGCGGCTGCACCCACCGTCACCAGTTGCCGGTGACCAGAGCGCCGAGGACCTCGCGCACGCGTTGGAGCGACGCGCGCCTCACGTGCTCGTCGGGATGGTGCGCGAGAAGGGGGTCGCCGGGGCCGAAGTTGGTGGCCGGGATGCCGTGCGCCCACATGGTTGCGACATCGGTCCAGCCGAGCTTCGCCCGGGGCGGATAGCCGCTCCGCTCCACCAGTGCAGCCAGCAAGGGATGCCCGAGCTCGGGCGGCGCGCCGTCGGCTCCGTCGACGAGGACGACGCGATCTCCGAGCGCTTCGTCGAGCAGACCGTCGGTGAGGGCACGCGTCGTCGCCTCGGCCGCCGTGGCGAGATCGCGGTCGGGAGCGAAACGATGGTTGACCGTGAGGACCGCCTCGTCGGGCACGACGTTGCCTGCGACGCCCCCGGAGACGAAGACCGCCTGGAGCTGCTCGACATAGACGCACCCGTCGAGCTCGACGGTTCGGCCCTCGTACGAGGAGAGACGCTCCAGTAATGGGCCGAGCCGGTGGATCGCGTTCCGTCCGGCGAACGGGCGTGCGGTGTGCGCCCGCACCCCGCCGAGGCGGATCTCTGCGCGCAGGGTTCCCTGGCAGCCTGCCTCCACGCGAGCATCGGTCGGCTCGCAGAGCACCGCCGCGTCGGCCTCGAGGAGGTCGGGCCGCGAGGCCCACAGCTCGACGAGCCCGTTCTCGGCGCGGGTGAGCTCCTCACGCGCGTAGAGGCACCAGGTGACGTCGACGGTCGGCTCCTCGCACGTCGCCGCGAGGTCGAGGATCACCGCGACGCCCCCCTTCATGTCGCAGGCCCCAACGCCCCAGACCGCCTCGTCCTCGATTCGCGCCGTGTCGTTCCCCGCGGGCGGCACGGTGTCGAGATGGCCCGCAACGAGAAGCCGCTTCTCGCGGCCGAGCACGGTCCTCGCGATCACGTTGTCCCCGACTTGGGTCACCTCGAGCCAGGGGTGCCCCGAGAGCTCGCCGGCGACCAGGGCGGCGATCGCCGACTCTTGCCGGCTCACCGATGGGATCGACACCAGGGCCGCGGTGGCCTGGACGAGGTCTGCGGCCGGGCTCATGGCCGGGGACGCCGGGCTCATGGCCGGGGACGCCGGGCTCTTGGCCGGGGACGAGGCGGTCGCCGCCGCTCCCGAGGTCGGGGGAACCGGGGCGGTCACGCGGAGACCCCAT
>JAKAQM010000180.1 GCA_021822565.1 Actinomycetes bacterium
CGGCGGCGGGTACTGGCTGGTGACGTCGGGCGGCGGCGTCTTCGCCTTCGGAAATGCCCGGATCGAGCCCAAGACCTCGTAAGGGGATCAGGTCGTACCGACAGCAGGGCTCCACGGTGCCCACCGGCGGTCGGGCGGATCTCGTGATCCGCCCGACCGCCCGCACCCACCCGCCAGCTGGCCTGGACGCTCGTCTTTGCAGACACCCGGCACACGGTGTGTACAGTCAGGCCGCGAGCGACGCGCCGAGCGGGGGCCGCGCTCGTGTCGGCTGCTCTCTTCCGTGTGCGGCCCGCACGGAGGGCGCCGAGAGGAGCGCTCGTCGAGGCGGGGTGCGGGCCGGGGGGAGGAGCATGCCCGGCTCCGCTGGGTCCGGCGGCAGCACACCGATGCGGGGCGCCGGCGCGCGGGGCGCCGGCGGGGCGCGCGCGTCGCCGGGGACGCCCCCGGCGCGTGCCTTGCGGCGCTGGCCCAGGGTGGCCGCGCCGCTCGAGCTCGTCGGCCGCGGGCGCGAGCGGGCGGAGCTGGCCGGCGCGCTGGCCACCGGGCGCCCCGTCACGCTGACCGGCCTCCCCGGCACCGGCAAGACCCGCCTCGCGCTCGAGGCGGCCGCACGCCCTGGAGAGCTGGCCGACGGCGCCGTCGTGGTCGAGCTCGAAGGCATCGCCCACCCGTCCGTCGTGATCGCCGCCGTGGCGGAAGCGCTCGGGGAGCACGACCTGTTCACCTCCCTGCCCGACGTGGCGCGGACCCTTTCGTCGAGGGAGCTGCTCCTCGTGCTCGACGGCGCGGACGACGCGGCGGGAGCCGCCGGCACGCTGGTCGGGTCCGTCGTCACGAGCTGCACCGGCGTCCGGGTCCTCACGACCTGCCGCCGCGCCCTCAGGGTCCCCGGCGAGCAGGTGGTGACGCTCCGCCCCCTCTCGGTCCCACCGGCCTCGGCACGTTCCCCCGAGCTGATCCGCGCGTACGAGGCACCCCAGCTGCTCGCCCGGCGGGCCCAGCTCGCCGTGCCCGAGCTCACGCTCGGCGCCGCCGAGTGGGTGGCGATCGCGCGCATCTGCAGGGAGCTGGCCGGCATCCCCGTCGCCCTCGAGATCGCCGGGGCCCTCGCGGCCTCGGGCCCGCTCGTGAGCCTCGCCGACGAGCTCCACGCCCGCCTGCGCTCGAGCGCCGGCGCAGGTCGCGTCCCGCCCCGTCGAGCGCTCGACGCGCTCATCGCCTGGAGCATCGGCCTGCTCGACCCCGTCGAGCGCCAGCTGCTCGAGCACCTCGCGGTCTTCGCCGGCGGTTCCGACGCGTCGACCCTCTGGCAGCTCTTGGCCGCGTCCGGTGCGCCGCCGACCCTCACCGACGTCGTGGCCGGCCTCGCGGGCCTGGTCGACCGGTCGATCGCCGTGGTCCGAGGAGAGCGCGGGATTGGCCGCTATGCCCTCCGCGCGCTCGTGCGCCGCCAGGTGGTCCGCCAGCTCGACCACGCCGGACGGCTCGACGCCCTCACCCGCGCGCACCTCGAGTGGTGCCTCCACACGGTCCAAGGTGCAGAGGACGCCCTCGTCACGGGCGCCCACCAGGCCGAGTGGCTCGATCGGCTGTCACGAGAGCAGCGCAACATCCGGGCCGCGCTCGGAGCCGCCTGCAGGTCACGCGACGGCACCGCCGCAGCGCGGCTGGCCACGGAGCTGTGGCGCTACTGGGAGCTCCGGAACCAGCTCAGCGAAGGCCGCCGGTGGCTCGAGGAGGTCCTGGCCATCGCCCCTGCCGGCACCCCGGAGCGCGTCCACCTCCTCGACGGCCTCGGGATGCTCGCCTGGCGACAGGGCGACAGCACGGCCGCCGAGGCGGCGCTCTCCGCAGCCCGGGCCCTCGCGCTCGAAGAAGGCCGGCGCGGCCTCGCAGCCAGGGCGCTCAACCACCTCGGGCTGGTGGCGCTCTTCGCCGGGGACCTGGCTGCGGCGGCAGGGCGGTTCGCCCAGTGCCTCGCCGAGCTCGCCGACCTCGACGCGCCCGGCGAGCTCGCGCTGGTCACGGCGAACGTCGCGCTCGTGGCGATCCGCGAAGGGCGCTACGACGACGCGCGCCGGGACCTCGACGCGACCGCGAGCTTGCAGCTCGCGCTGGGCGACCGCCACGGCCGGGCGATCAGCCTGCTCCATCGCGCCATCGCCTGGTGGTTCCTGGACGCACGCGACCAGGGGCAGGAGGACGCGCTCGAGGCGGCGACGACCCTCGAGGAGCTCGGCGACGACCGGAGCCTGGCCTTCTCCCTTCTCGCGCTGGCAGCCTGCCTGGCCGAACCGCATCCTTCGCTCGCGCTCGAGGCGGCGGGGCTGGCCGAGGGGCTCCGAAACCGCCTCGCGGTCCACCTGCCGGCGGGTTGGGACGGTCTGCTCGAGGCAGCGCTGGCTCCCGCGCACGACAGGGCCGGAGCACGAGCCGAGGAGCTCGCGCACGAGGGCCGCATGGCGGCACCCCGCGAGCTGCTCTCCCGGGTGGCCGGCGCGATCGCGCCCGCCTCGGGTGCGGTCGACGCCGGCAGATGGGCCTCGATCTCGGTGCTCGGCGGGTTCGAGGTCTGGCACGGAAGCCGCCGTGCCCACCTCGAGCCGCAGGTGGCCCGGCTCGTCCAGCTCCTCGTCGTGGAGCGGTCCGGGCTGCACGTCGAGCAGGCGATCGAGGTGCTGTGGCCCGAGGTCCCCGTGGAGCGGGGCCGACGTCGGCTGCGCAACGTGCTGAGCCGCCTCCACCGGGCAGCCGGCCCTGTGGTGGTGCGCCGGGGCGACCTGCTTGCGCTCGGCGAGGGGGTCGATCTCGACGCCGCGCGGTTCGAGGCGGGCGCGACCCAGGCGATCGCGGCGCTGCGCGACGGCGCCGTGGAGCTTGCACGCCGCCAGGCGAGTGCAGCCGTGGCCGCCTACCGTGGCGACTTGCTGCCCGACGCCCTCTACGAGCCGTGGTCGGCGAGCGCCCGCGAGCGGCTTCGCCGCCTGCGCCTGGGCCTGCTCGACGCCTGGGCGCAGCGCGAGCTCGCCGAAGCGAGCGTGCAGGAGGCCGAGCGCTGCCTGCGCGCGGCGATCGACGCGGACCCGGTGGACGAGGACCGCTGGCTGCGCCTTGCCGAGCTCCTCGCCGGCTCTGACCGGCCCGCAGCCGCGCTCGACGTGCTCGCGCGGGCACGCGCGGTTGCAGCGGACCTGGGCGTGCCGGTGTCCTCCCGCCTCGCCCGCCTCGAGCAGCAGGTGCGCGGGCAACCCTGACCTATGCGCGGGAGATGCGGGCGCATCCGCGGCGCGTCCGCGGCGGATGCGCGGCGGATGCGCGTCCGGCGCAGCATGCCGGTGTGAGCACATCGGTCGCCGTGGTGCTGCACCTCGCGGAGCAGGCGCTCGAGGAGGGTCGCCTCGCAGGAGAGGCCGAGATCGTCGAGACCGGGATCCGCCGGATCGTGCGCGACGGCGACGAGCTGGTGAGCTTCGTCCAGGCCAACCGGCCTCCGGGCCCGGTGGCGAGGACGACGTCGCCCCCCGCGGCGACGTGAAGGCAGAGGTGGCGCCAGCGCAGCGGCAGCGGGAACCGGAACCAACCAAGGAGCGACACCGAAGATGACCCGAACTCCACCACGTAGGACGCGCAGGCCAGGGCGCGCCCTCACGCGCCTCGCCGGCGTCGGCGGCCTCGCCGCGCTCAGCCTGCCCGTCGTGACGCTCGCCGGCGTGGGCGGCGCCCTCGCGCTCGACCAGGCTCCGGCGGCCGCCGCGGCGACGTGCGCCCAGGCCGGCACGACCGGGCTCAGCGCGGCCAAGGTCGTGAGCACCTCCACATCGACGCTCACAGGGACAACCATCGCTGCCACAGGCTGCGACGTCGGCATCTACGTGGCCCCGACAACCTCGGGGGTCACCATCAAGGGCGTGACGGTGACGGGGGCGAACGACCACGGCATCTTCGCCGAGAACACCTCCGGCCTCGTGATCGAGACATCTACCGTGACGGGCAATGGGGTGCGACCCACGCCGGGGATCTTCGACAACAAGGCGATCGAGCTCGTCGGCGTGACGAACGCCACGATCACGAAGAACACGGTCACCTACAACACGGCGGATGGCGGGATCGGCGTCCAGGACAACGGCCCGCTCGACTCCGGGGCCCCGAAGCCCGGACCCACCACGCCGGTGGCCACGCACGACATCACCGTGAGCGACAACAACGTGTCCCACAACACCGGAGGATGCGGGATCGTCGTCGCAGCGCACAACCCTGGGGGAGGCGTGAGCAACGTGACCCTGGACGGCAACACCATCGCCTCCACGCCCTTCAAGATGAC